>CAMAVY010000273.1 GCA_945861675.1 Klebsiella pneumoniae
CTAGCACTCGACTGCGCGCGCGCCATCGCATCTGCAGGCGCCTGTGAGCTGGTGGTACATGCACGCACCAAAGCGCAGGGCTATCGCCCGCCTGCGTACTGGCAGCGCGTGAACGACGTACGCGAGAGTGTCGCGATACCAGTGATCGCCAATGGCGATATCTGGACGCTGGCCGATGCAGCGCTCTGCCGCCAGCAATCCGGCTGCACACATCTCATGCTCGGGCGCGGCATGGTCAGTGATCCGGGGCTTGCGCTTGCGATCGCGCATGCGTCCAGCAGCGCCGGCAGCGCCCGCAGCGCCCGCAGCGCCGGCAGAAGAGAGGACGCCATCGACCAGACCTTTACCTGGCAACACGTGCTGCCCTTGCTGGCTGCGTACTGGCAGCTGCTGCCCGGACACGTGCAACCAGGTTCCTACGCCGGCCGGATCAAGCAGTGGCTGAACTACCTGCGCAGGCGCTATCCCGAGGCAGAAGCCAAGTTTGCTCAGTTACGCCGGCACAACGATCCCAGGGATATGCAATCCATGCTGTTCGGGACGACCAATGCCGCGTGCTTCGACCAACTTCTTGAAGAGCAACCCACGCTTCACGCGGCGCTGTGATCCTGCACCGATAAGCCACGCGTCAACGCAACTATCGGTATCCAAGCACCTACGCAACGGCGCCGAACAGTGCCCCGGCACCGGCCGTCAACGCCATCGCCAGCGCGCCCCAGAACGTCACGCGCATCGCGCCAGTCAGCATGTTCGCGCCACCCGCGCGAGCGGCCATACCGCCGAGCAGCGCCAGAAACCCCAGCGATGTCCCAGCCACCAGGGGAATGAGCGACGCTGCCGGCGCAATCAGCACCACCGCCAAAGGCAACGCCGCGCCCACAGCAAAACTCGCCGCAGACGCAAGCGCGGCCTGAATGGGTTGTGCAGCGAATGTTTCATTGATGCCCAGCTCGTCGCGTGCGTGCGCGCCCAGCGCATCGTGCTGCATGAGTTGGTGAGCGACCTGCTCGGCAAGCACCTGCTCGAGCCCGCGAGCCACGTAAATCGCAGTCAGCTCACGCTGTTCGGCAATCGGATCGTCGGCGATCTCCGCGCGCTCACGGGCGAGGTCGGCCTTTTCTGTGTCGGCCTGCGAATGCACGGAGACGTACTCACCCGCAGCCATCGACATGGCCCCCGCGACCAAACCCGCGATGCCGGTCAACAACAAACTGGCATCGCTGCCCGTTGCAGCCGCCGCCACGCCGACAAGCAAGCTTGCGGTGGAAACAATGCCATCGTTGGCGCCAAGCACAGATGCGCGCAACCAGCCGATGCTCGACGTGCGATGTCGTTCTGAATGACGGCGGGGAAGCTTCATGGCAGGCGGACTCTGGCGGAACTGAGCGGCGGCGCATTGTGCAACCCTGCGGCCGGACCGCACAGCACTTGTCTGAATCGCAGCCCAGAGCGTGCGCACATGGTGCGCTCGCGCCCATTCACCGCCATCGCTTCAGCCCTTAGACTCCGGCGCGGCAAGATGGGATATGTGTTCCCCGGCGATGTGTTCCAGTGCTCCGGCCCAGCGGCCGGCCAACAACGATGACAACGCGATGCCACCGATTCGCTCAGGCCCACGGCTGTTCTGGTTTGAGCGAGCAGGCCACAACGAAAAGACCGTTTGAACAGGATGCTTGACCAGGTTTCAACAGGCGTGCCCGCCCTGCCGGCTTCGCCGGGACTGCCCGAATCGACGGCACTCGGCTACGACCCGCTCGATCGCACGCACAGACTGACGCCACCGTCGGGCATGTTCGAGCGGCTGTCACGCGCGGCCCTTGATTGGCTCGAGCGCCTTGTTGCCAGACATTCACTGCATCCGGACCAACCGGTTTACGACAACGCATTGTTCCCGTGGGCAGGCGACCTCGCTGCAGCCTGGCCCGCGGTGCGCGCGGAACTCGATCGCGTGATGACGCGTCAGCATCAGATTCCCAGCTTCCAGGACATCCTGGACGAAGTGCGCGAAATTCAGAACGACGAGCAGTGGAAAACCTTCTTTCTGGTTGGCATTGGCATGGATTGCAGCGCGAATGCACAGCGCTGCCCCGCGACCATGCGCGCACTGCAGCGCGTGCCAGGTGTGCGCACGGCGTTCTTTTCCATACTTGCGCCAGGCAAACATATTCCCGCGCACCGCGGCGCCTACAACGGCTTGCTGCGACTGCATCTGGGCCTGCAGGTGCCGGCACCCGCGGGGCGCTGCCGTGTGCGCATCGGCGATCGCATTGCACACTGGAACGAAGGCGAGCTGTTGATCTTCGACAACACCTTCGATCACGAGGTGTGGAACGACACAGACGGTTGGCGCGTGGTGCTGTTCGTGGACTTTGTCCGCCCGATGCACGCGCCATGGAGGTGGGTCAACGAAGGCTTTGTCGCGCTTGGCACGCTGATGCCGTTCCTGCGTGCCGCTGGCGCAAGGCAGAAGCGCTGGGCGAAGGTGTTCTATGGGGATGAGAAGTGATGGGCCAGCAGGCTGGCCGTCTCTGCAGCGCGATCAACTGACGCTCAGCCCCCAAACACCCCAGCCCCGTACACTCCCAGCCTGCAGACCCGGTAACTTCGGGTACACACGACAACTGTTTGACGCCGGTGGGGAGAAGCGCATGGGCTGGCAGGACGAAATCGACGAACTGCAACGCCGCGAAGCACTGGCACAGCAGATGGGTGGCGCCGACAAGGTGGCCCGGCAGCGCGCGTTCGGCAAGCTGAACATTCGCGAGCGCATCCAGGCCATGGCCGATCCCGGCACCTTTCATGAGATTGGCGCACTGGCAGGTCTCGGCAGTTATGGTGACAACGGCGAGTTGCAGGACTTCATGCCGGCCAGTTTCCTGTTTGGCACTGCAGACATCGACGGCCGGCCCGTCATGCTGTCTGGCGATGACTTCACCGTGCGCGGTGGTTCTGCAGAGCTGACCATGCCGACCAAGCGCGTGAAGGCAGAAGGCATTGCGTTGGAACTGCGCCTGCCGCACGTCCGCCTTGTGGACGGCATGGGTGGCGGCGGCTCGGTTAAGACCATCGAAACCGCAGGCCGCACCTACATTCCTGAACTGCGCTCCTGGGAAACTGTTGTACGGCACCTGGCTGTCGCGCCATCGGTGTCGTTGGCGCTCGGTTCGGTCGCCGGTATTGGCGCCGCCCGTGTGGCAACCAGCCACTACTCGCTCATCGTACGTGACACCGCGCAGATGATGATCGCGGGCCCTGCGCTGGTCGAGTGGGCAAGCCTGGGTGATGTCAGCAAAGAAGAACTCGGTTCGAGTCGCATCCACACGCGCAATGGCGCGATTGACGACGAAGTGGACAGCGAGGCCGAGGCCTTTCTTCGCACCCGGAAGTTCCTGTCGTATCTGCCCTCATCGGTCGATGAACTGCCGCCCTGCATGCGCAGTGGCGATGACCCTGAGCGGCGCGACGAAGCCCTGCTCGACATCGTGCCGCGTGATCCGCGCAAGGTGTACAAGATGCGCGCCATCATCGAGTCGGTGGTCGACCAGGGCTCGTTCTTCGAGATCGGGCGGCAATGGGGCAAGTCGATCATCACGGGCTTTGCCCGCCTGGATGGCCGCCCCGTCGCGTTGTTCGCCGAAGACGGGATGATCTACGGCGGCGCATGGACCGCCGATGCCAGTCGCAAGGTCACGCGCTTCATGGATCTTGCGTCCACTTTTCATCTGCCGTTGATCCATCTCGAAGACTGCCCGGGTTTTCTCATCGGCAAGCAGTCGGAAGAAGCGGGCACCATCCGCCTGGGCTCGATGGCGCTTGCTGCGCTCGGACAATCGACCGTGCCGTTCTGCTGCGTGGTGATCCGCAAGGCGTTCGGTGTTGCTGGCGGCGCCAATCACAAGCCCGGCAGCCAACACTTTCGCTATGCCTGGCCATCAGGCGACTGGGGCTCGCTGCCCATTGAAGGCGGCATCGAGGTGGCCTACAAGGCCGAACTCGCTGCGGCGCCGGATCCGGATGCACACCTCGCCGCCATCAAGGCACGCTTGAACAAACTGCGTTCGCCATTCCGTTCGGCCGAGCATTTTGAAATCGAGGAGATCATCGATCCGCGCGATACCCGGCGGTTGCTGTGCCGCTGGACGAAGCTGGTGTGGCCGTCGTTGCGCACAGGCATGCAGGGCTTCACGTTCAGGCCCTAGAGGAGCGCAACGCGCTCCGACCTGATCGAGCCGCAGGAGCGGCTCGATCAGAGAATAACTAGGCAAGCGTCTGCACCAACAAACCCGCCACGGCGCACGCCGCAAGCACCTCGATCACGTTGCGTTTGAAGCGCAGTAATGCGGTAGCGGCCAGCAACACAAGTACGGCGCACACCCAGTCGAAACGGCCGCTGAAGCCGCCCGACCCCAATCCACTTGGCCAGAGCGCATGGTAACCAAAGAACAATGCGAGATTCAGCACCACACCCACCACCGCAGCGGTGATCGCTGTCAGCGGTGCGCTGAATTTCAGATCGCCACGCGTCGATTCAACAAATGGCCCACCGGCCAGAATGAACAGGAACGATGGCAGGAAGGTAAACCAGGTCACTACAACAGCAGCCGCAACGCCGGCAAGAAACAGCGCCTGCGGCGTGGCCGCGCCACCTGCGGCGAGCAATTCGTGTGTATGACCACCCACAAACGCAACGAATGCCACGACCATGATGAGCGGACCCGGCGTGGTTTCACCCAACGCGAGGCCGTCCATCATCTGCGCGGCCGTCAACCAACCGTACTGTTCAACCGCGCCCTGAAAAACGTACGGCAACACTGCATAGGCACCACCAAATGTGAGCAGCGCGGCCTTGGTGAAGAACCAGCCCATCTGCGTCAGCGTGCCGTGCCAGCCATACGACAGCAGCAGTGCTGCCATTGGTATCAGCCAGAGCAACGCGCCGACGCCAAACACACGCATCAGCCTCGACCACTGGAAGCGCGCATGGGCAGGCGTCGGCGTGTCGTCATCGATCAACGCCGGCCCTGACGAATCAGCACTGGCGCCGTGTGCCGCGCCAACACGGAAGACCTGCGGCGCAAGCCGCGCACCCACAACACCGGTCAGGGCCGCCAGCAGCACGATGACCGGGAAAGGCACCTTGAACACAAGAATCGCCAGAAATGATGCTGCCGCGACAAGCCACAGCAGCGCGTGCTTCAACACGCGCGAACCCATGCGATGGGCAGCCTGCAGCACGATGGCGACGACCGCCGGCTTGATGCCGTAGAACAGGCCGGCAATGAGCGGCACGTTGCCGAACGTCACGTAAACCCAGGACAAGCCCAACAGGATGAACAACGACGGCAGCACGAACAGCACGCCCGCCGCAATGCCGCCCCGTGTGCGGTGCATCAACCAGCCCAGATAGGTCGCGAGTTGTTGT
>CAMAVY010000274.1 GCA_945861675.1 Klebsiella pneumoniae
CGACTGGTACTACGACGATGACGGCATGCTGGTGCTGCGGGCTCGCCTCATGCCGGATGATGGGGCTCGTTTGGTCTCAGCCTTGAATGCCATGCAGCAGCATGTTCCGTCGGTGCCGGTATTTGCCCGGCGCGCCATGGCGTTGGCGGCGGTTGCAGAGGCAGCTGTGGGCGCTGAGCCCAAGGGTGCGGTGCCTGAAATCGTGGTGCATGTCTGCGCGCCCGTTGCTGAGATCGACGCGCGCCGTACCGGTGACGCGGAACACCCTGGCAATGATTCAGCGCATCGGACCGTTGACGCTTCCGCAGAAACATCTGCCTACATCGACGGCGGTGAAGCCATTCCCCGCGCAACGCTGGAACGGCTCTGCTGCGATGCGGGAGTGGTGCAGTTGATGGAAGGCGAACACGGTGAGCCACTGTCGATTGGACGGCGCAGCCGGATTGTTCCACCTGCCATCGGACGGGCGATGAACGCGCGGGATCAGGGCTGCCGATTCCCAGGCTGCACGCACGAGCACTTTCTGCATGCCCACCACATTCAGCACTGGTCGAGGCAGGGGGAAAGGTCGCTGAAGAACCTCGTGACGCTCTGTTCCTTCCACCACACCTTGTTGCATGAAGGCGGTTACTCAGTGCGTCGGCTTGCGGATGGCTGCTATGAGTTCAAGACGCCCACCGGACGTGTGATCCAGGTATCAGCGCCAGCCGTACACGGTGGAGTGGAAGACCTGCGCACGACCAACCAACAGCGCGGGGTGAATGTTCCCGCAGAAACCGGCGAATTGCAGTGGGATGGCAGCCGAGTGGACTACCACCACGTGATGTTCACGTTCTTCCAGCATGGCGAACTGGCCAAGCACCACGCTGCAAACCCCCACCACGCATGACGTCACTGCACATGCCACAGCCACCTGCAAATACGTCTCGGCCAAAAACCCATCTGACCCCGCGACAGTTGGGGACATGCCCGCCGTCGCCGTGGCGCCATACGCGCTGGCGCCGACGGCGGGTATGTCGACACAAGCTCATCGACAGGCCCGTGTTTGTGCAGTTGGCAACCGCAGGTATGCAGGCGCGGGCTTTTCTTCGGGCCGGCGCACGCGCATGTGTTGTTGGCGGTTTGGCCAGTACAAGCCAAACGTAAGAACAGAGTCAGTTTGTTGCGAACCTGAATCGCGACAGCAACGGCAGATGTTCGCCTGCGCGTCAGTTTCTTCGAAAAGCAATTGCTCCGCGTTAAGCGCGGAAGGTCCGGTATACCTGTTCGTCGGCCAGGGTAGTTGTTTGCCACTTTGGCGCTGTGCGTCCTGCTCAGAGTGCGAGCCACAATCTCCTGTCGGAGGTCATTTTGGGACTCGATGATCGGCTGTTCAGAGTTCTGCTTCTTGTTCTTCGTCTTCTTGTTCGCCAGGTCATGTTCGTTGGAGGCCACTAAGGCTCCGCCTGGTTCAGTTCGTCGCGGCCAAGCAGGGGCAGCAGCATGAAACTCACACTGCAGGCGCTGCAGATACTCGATGCGGTGGCGCGCACCGGCAGCTTCGCCGGCGCGGCGGCTGAACTCGGGCGTGTGCCATCGGCGCTGAGCTACCAGATTCGAGCCATCGAGCATGAGCTCGATGTGTTGATCTACGACCGTCGTGGACATCGCGCGAAGCTCACGCCGGCCGGCGGCGAACTGCTGCGCGAAGGTCGCTTGCTGCTCGACGCGGCCGCCGGCCTGCAGCACCGTGTGCAGCAGGTTGCTTCGGGGTGGGAGACCGAGATTCGCATCGCGATCGACACGCTTGTGCCGTTCGAGTTGCTGCAGCCGTTGCTTGTGAAGTTCTACGCGGCATGTGCGGCGCAGGGCGCGTTGGGTCGTAGTTCGTCGCACGGCGCGGCGGCAGATCACGTGCAAGTCGAACGCGTGGGCGTGACGACGCGTGTGCGCCTGAGTTCCGAAACACTGCGCGGCTGTTGGGAGGCCGTTGCGGCTGGCCGCGCAGATCTTGCTGTGGGTGCGGTTGGTGATGCGCCGGCGGGCCGCACCTATCGACAGCGTCGACTCGGCGAGATCGCTGAGCTGTTCGTGCTGGCGCCCACGCATCCCCTCGCTGGGCACGCAGAGCCGATTGATGCGACGACGGTGGCGGCCTATCGATCGATAGCGCTTGCCGACAGTTCACGTGACCTGCCGGCGCGGACACTCGGGCTCGATGAGAATCAGGACAGGCTGATCGTGCCGGACCTTGCCAGCAAGTTGAATGCCCTGATTGCCGGGCTCGGTGCAGGTTGGTTGCCCGAGTACATGGCGGGGTCTGCGCTTGCACGGGGTGCACTGGTCGCGAGACAACTCGAGGAACCCAAACCACGTTCGCTGCATGCGCTGGTGTGGAAGGAGGCGCGGCCTGGCCGAGCACTGCGCTGGTGGATTGATGCACTGACGGACGCGCAGGCCTGGGCGCCAGGTGTGTTCACCGTGTTGTGAAGTTTGTCGGGGTGGATGCGAAACGAGGCAAGATGCTGACGGGGGCTGGCATGGGTGGGCGTGGCGCGCTGGCGCACGCAGCCCGGTTCAGCGAAGAACTGCAGTTGATAAGTGCAACTGGATAGTGAAGGGGGAAGCTTGAACACGTATGTCCGCACACTCGCGCTGAGTGCCTGGCTGTTGGGCGCCGTCGCGTCTGTCAGCGCGCTGGCCGCAAACGAAGTGCCCGCTGAAATCAGATTGCCCACGGGGCCAGCGCATTGGAAAGCTGAACAACCCGTCGGCGCTGCGGTGGGGCCGGTCACGAGCACCATGCTGAATGCGGCCGGCGCATCGGCCGACAGCTGGCTTCAATACGGTGGCAACTTCCGTAACTTCCGGCATTCACCGATCGACACGCTGACGCCAACGAGTGTGCGCAATCTGCATGTGGCATGGGCGTTGCCCAGCGGCACAGTTGGACAGTTCGAAGCGTCACCCGTGGTCTATGGCGGTGTGATGTACATAACGACGTCGTACAACCGATTGTTCGCACTGGATGCCAGGACGGGTGCGATCCTGTGGCGCTACGACCACCCGAATGGCGACAACCTGCGGTTGTGCTGCGGACCGCCGAATCGCGGTGTTGCCATTCTGGGTGACCTGTTGCTGATGGGCACGCTGGATGCGCACCTCATTGCGTTCGATCGCAAGACCGGCGAGATCGTCTGGAACACCACCGTCGACGATTACAAGAAGGGCTACAGCATCACGGCAGCGCCGTTGATCGCAGGTGAGCTTGCCATCATCGGCGTCGGTGGCGGCGAGTACGGCGTGCGTGGCTTCTTCGATGCCTACGATGTGCGCACGGGCAAACGCGTATGGCGGCACTACACAGTGCCGGCAAAGGGCGAGCGTGGCAGCGACACGTGGGCGGGCGATTCCTATGAGCGCGGCGGTGCGCCCGCATGGACATCCGGGGCCTACGAACCAGCGACCGACACGTTGTACTGGACCACCGGCAACCCGTCACCGGACTGGGACGGCGACGGCCGTCTGGGTGACAACCTGTTCTCGGACTCTGTGCTCGCACTCGAAGCCAAGACCGGCAAGTTGAAGTGGTACTTCCAGTTCACGCCGCACGATGTATGGGACTACGACGGCAACACACAGGTATTTCTGCTCGATAGAACGTTCGAGGGCCGCGATCGCAAACTGCTCGTGCAGGCCAATCGCAACGGCTACTTTTATGTACTTGATCGTGTGACGGGAAAGTTCCTGCGCGCCACGCAGTACCTTGAGCAGGTGAACTGGGCCACGATCGACAAGCAGGGGCGGCCGGTGGTGAATCCGCTCGCAATGCCTGCCGTGGACGCGACGTTTCGCACCTGCCCCAGCAGCCTCGGCGGCATGAACGGTGCATACACAGGTGCCTTCAATCCAGCGCTGGGACTGCTGTTCATCCCATCCACCGAGTCCTGCAACGTGTTCATCAAGGGCATCGCTGCGTATCAGGAAGGCTTGCCGTTTCTCGGTGGATTACCCGAGACGGTCGATGCCAACGAAGGCAAGGCGTACGGCAACATGGCCGCCATCGACGTTGCGACTGGCGCAATCCGTTGGCGCTATCGCGATGCGCTGCCCATGATGGGTGGCACACTCAGCACGGCGGGTGGTGTGGTGTTCAGCGGCACGCTGGAAGGCGAAGTGCTTGCATTGAATGCGCAAACGGGCGAAGTCGTCTGGAAGTTCCGCGCTGGCGGCGGCATTCGCAGCCAGCCGGTTGCCTACCAGATTGATGGGCGCACGTTTCTCGCGGTGCCTACAGGCAGCCTGACCAGCATGGACTCGTTCGCGTCAGGCAAAACGCGCACGCCCGAAGGCGGCACGTTGTTCGTGTTTGAACTGCAGCAGTAGCTGCCGGATTCCGCTGCCTGCCTTTTGGGGTGTGTAGGTGTGCGTGCAGGTTCTACTGCAGCACACCCGCCGCACGCAGCGATGCAATCTTCGCCTCGCTGTAGCCAGCAACTTCGCGCAGCGCCTCGTCCGTATCTACGCCAATGCAGGGTGCGGGGCGCCGCACGCCATTACTGCGCGCGCTGAACAGCCAGGGAATGCCCGCGTGCGGGCGTGCGCCCACCTCCGGGTGCGCTAACCGTTCGACCAAGCCGCGTGCATTGAGATGCGGATCGTCGATGAGATCGCGGCAGGATTGACTGGGAAACGCCGCAATGCCGATGGCCTGCAACACGCGTGTGATCACCCAGCGATCCTGCTCGGCTGTCCATTGCGTGATGAGCGCATCGAGTTCGCGTTCGTTCTGCTTGCGCGCAAGCACCGTCCTGAATCGATCATCGGCCGTCAGTGCCGGGTTGAAGAGCGCGCTCATGCGCTGCCATTGCGCGTCGTCGCGGCAGGCAATGGTCACCCAGGCGTCGGGCCCCAGGCAGCGATAGCAGCCGTGCGGTGCCATGTGCAGATCGCGATTGCCCATGCGTTCGGGCGATGCACCGCTCGCTGCCTGCTGCATCCAGGCTTCCATGCCGAGCACTGCCGTGGCTTCCCACAGACTGACATCCACGTGGTCGCCGGTACCGGTGCGATCACGGCGCGCCAGTGCTGCGACGATGCCATAGGCGGCGGTGATGCCTGAGGTCGGGTCCGGCATGGACAGTCCGAGTTCTTGCGGGCCGCCATCGACATAGCCCGTGGCAGCGCACAGGCCGCTGAGCGCTGCGGCTGCTGGCCCGTAGGCCATGTAGTTGCGCCAGGGTCCTGTCTGGCCATAACCGCTGATGCTCGCAAGAATGATGCGTGGATTGATCTCGCGCAGCGCGGCGTAGCCCAGACCCAGTCGATCCAGCACACCGGTGGCAAAGTTCTGCACCACTACGTCGCTGTTGGCGACGAAGTCACGCACCAGCTGTTTGCCTTCGGGTGTATTCAGCGCGACCGCTAC
>CAMAVY010000275.1 GCA_945861675.1 Klebsiella pneumoniae
AGTCGTGCGCGCCACTATCGCCGGCATGGACGGCATTCGCGGCCAGATCCAGGAAACGTCCAAACGCATCAAACGCCTGGGCGAAAGCAGCCAGGAGATCGGCGACATCGTTTCGCTGATCAACGACATAGCCGATCAGACCAACATCCTGGCATTGAACGCGGCGATCCAGGCATCGATGGCCGGCGATGCAGGACGTGGTTTTGCGGTGGTTGCCGATGAGGTGCAGCGCCTGGCAGAACGCTCCAGCGCGGCCACCAAACAGATTGCGGCGCTGGTGAAGACCATCCAGACCGATACTAACGAAGCCGTCATCTCGATGGAGCAGACCACCGTGGAAGTGGTGGAAGGCGCACGTCGGGCGCAGGACGCTGGCGTGTCACTGGCGGAGATCGAAAACGTTTCGACCACATTGGCCGATCTGATTCAGAACATCTCCAATGCAGCGCGCGCGCAGTCGGGTTCTGCCGGGCATGTGTCGAACACCATGACGGTGATTCAGGAGTTCACCTCACAGACCTCGCACGGTACGGGCAACACTGCCAAGTCGATCGGCGAACTGGCAAACCTTGCGAGCGAAATGCGTCGGTCTGTTGAAGGCTTCAAACTTCCCGACGAATCCCGGGCCTACAGGTAAACCCGGATTCCATGGTGCATGCTGCGGGGCGACGCAACACAAGCTGCGTGCGATGACGTGAGGAACGGGTGATGGTGGAGCAGAACGATCGCCGCGGAATCGGCTGGGTGCGTCCGGAGCTTGAGCGACTGCTGGAGTCGGTCCGGGATGCGCTGCAGTTGGCGGTGGACGGCAATCCCTCGGGTTTGCCGCAGTCCGTGCTCTACCTGCATCAGTGCTGGGGCGCTTTGACGATGGTCGAAGCACACGCAGCTGCTGAAGTTGCACGCTGTATGGAAGCCGTCGCGGAGGCGCTGCGCGACGAACAGGTCGTGGACCGCGATCCAGCCATCGATGCCCTGATGCACGCTGTCGTCGAGCTGCCCACCCTGCTGCAGGCCATGGAGCACGGCGAGCCGACCGGATCGCTGGAGGCACTGAGCACCGCGCTGCGGGCAGTCCTCGGCATGGAACCGGTTCAGGGCAACCGCGAACCGGACCTCGGCCTGTTACGCAAAGTGGCTTCGCCGGCTGTGTTCGAACAGTTTGTCGGCAATGACAGCCAGGCGGTTGCGCGGCGCGTGCGTGCTGGCTTTCAGCAGTGTCTGGTGAATGTGCTGCGTGGCAACGATCCTGTTCGCACCGGCTTGCGGCTGATGAAGATCGTGGCCGCGGTGCAGCGCATCTGCCGCGGTTCGCCGCACGAGCGCTTGTGGTGGCTGTTCGGCGGTCTCGTTGAGGCAGTACAGCACGTGCCGGGCACGCTGCAGCGCCGCGGTGTGCAGACGCTCCGGCGCATGGATGGCGAGCTGCGCAACCTGGCGGTGCGCGGCGTCGATGCCCTGGCGGAGCCCGTCAAGGAAGATCTGGCGCGGGAAATTCTGACGCTCATCGCGGAGCTGGGTGTTCGCTCGCAACGCATCGACGCTGTACTTGAAGGGTTCGGGCTCGGCACCCGCAACGACAGTCTGGCGCGCGTCGGTCGTGATGCGATTGCCAGCGCCGCCGTGCTGCTGGTGGAAGAGTTGCAGTCGATCAAGGCGCGGCTGGACACCTACAGCGCCTCGGAGTTGCGCAACGTCCAGGACCTGGAAGCCCTGCGCGATCCGCTGCGTCGGATCGCTGGTACGCTGGCCATGCTGGGTCTGGGCGCGTTGGAGTCGGTGCTTGGCGAGCAGTATGCGCGGGTCGATCTGGCGGCCTCGCGTGGTCGGATCAGCGACGAAGAACTCATGACCCTGGCCGAAGCGCTGATGGGCGTCGAAGAAGAGCTGCGTGTAATTGCGCAAGCCGACACCGAGCAGGGCAGTACGCTGGAGGCGCGCAAGGCGGTGGTGCGCGAGGCCCGCATCGGCCTGGACGAAGTGAAGCTGGCGATCGTCGATTTCATCGGCAAGAAGTGGGACCACAGTGTCATCGACTCGGTGCCGGCGCTGCTGCGCTCGGTGCGCGGTGGCCTGGACATGCTCGACCTGCATCGCGCTGCGCTGCTGGTGGGCGAGTGCCGTCGGTATGTAGAGGAAGAGCTGCTCGGCAAGCTCCGTGTGCCGGAGTGGGAAAGCCTGGATCGACTGGCCGACGCGATCACCAGCCTGGACTACTACCTTGAGCGCTTCACGGACACGCGCGGCAAGTCCGACGAACGCGTTTTGGAGCTGGCATGGGAGAGTGTGGATTCACTCACGGGTGAGATTGGCGCCAGCATGCCGCCAGCGAGTGGTGATGAAGCCAGGTATCCCAGCTTCCTGCCGCCGCAGCATCTGCCCAAAGTTCTGGAATGGCCCGAGCAGGAAGCGCCGATTGGCGATGGGTATGGCGAACTGGCCGTAAAGGTCTGGGACGACATGGCCAGGTCCGCCACGGGCGCTTACGCGCAGGCCGAATCGGCGCCTGGTTCAGTGCCAGCGAACGCCGGCGCGCCGGTAGGCGCAGCAACACCGCTCGTGGCAGCTGTGCCGGAAGCGGTGCCAGAGCCGGTGCCCGAACCCATCATCGAGACGATCAACGATCCGGACATCCTGCCGATCTTCGAAGAGGAGACCAGCGAGGTGCTGGCGGCCATCGACAAGCACCTGCCGCTGTTGGTGGCGGACTTCGAAGACACGGCCGCACAAACGGAAATTCGCCGCGCCTTCCACACACTGAAAGGCAGTTCGCGCATGGTAGGCGCGAGCCTGCTGGGCGAGCTGGGCTGGGCGGTGGAGCGCTGTCTGAACCCGGTGCTCGATGGCAGCGCGCTGTTTGGCGCCGACCACATTGCACTACTGCAGGCAGCACGGGCGCAGCTGCCTGAGTTCATTGCGGCCTTCGCTGCGGGCCGTGCGACCCGTGCTGACCCGGCGCTCGTGCATCGGCTCGCGGACCAGATCGCAGGCGTGGACCCCGCGCGTCCAGTCAACCCCGCGCGTGCAGTCAACCCCGCGCGTGCAGCCAACCCCGCCCATGCAGTCAACCCCGCCCATGCTGTCAACCTCTCCCATGCATGGGTCGGCGCAGGCAGCGCGACCGCGCGCGGTCCCGATCTCGAACTGCTCGATGTGTTCCGGACCGAGGCCCTGCAGCAGCTGGATCAGATCGACGCAGCGTTGCGATTCGCGCGTGCCGGTGAACGGGTCAGTGAACCTGTGTTGCGCGCGGCGCACACGCTGCGTGGTGGGGCAGGTGCGGCAGAAGCGCCGGCGGTCTTCCAGGTCGCCGATGGCTTCGATGCCTGGCTGCGCGGGCGCCGGATGTGGAGCGGCAACAGCATTGCGCTGGCGCACCAGGTGGTGAACTGCCTGCGGCTGGAAGTGGCGTGCATGCCGTCCGGCCAGCCGGCGGATGCGACGAAGAAGGTACTTGAGCAACTCGCCGCCAGCAGCGCGGTCGAGGTGCCCGTGCCAGCCGCACTGGCGGTGCTGCAGGCGTGGGGCGCTGGCGAGCAGGTTGAATCCGAGTTGGCGGGCCTTCGCGAGGAGCTTGCGAGCACGGCCGCGCAGCAGGAAGCACCGGAAGTCGCGGAAGTGGCATTGGCGCTGGTGGGCGTGTACGACGTGCTGGATCTCACCGGACGTCCCACCGACGTGCAGCTGCACGCATTGCAGAGTGGCCATACGGCATTGGCCGAACTGCTTGGCGGTCTACAGGCGGGTGCTGAAGTCCAAGCGGCAACAGCGCTTATTCAGCAGCTGCGCGACATCGAAGACAGCCTGATCGCGGGGCTCTCGTTCGGCGATGATCAGCCTGTGGAGACTGCTGCAGGCGGGACCGGACTTGCCGCCGCCGACCTGCCGGCTGATCTGGATCGTGACTTGTTGCTGGTGTTTCACGAAGAAGCGACCGAGCTGCTGGAGAGCATCGAAAGCCGAATCGATGCGTGGCGCCGCGAACCCGACAATCAGCTGCACCGCGAGCACATTCTGCGTGCGTTGCACACACTCAAGGGCGGCGCGCGGTTGACTGGTCTGATGCGTCTGGGCGACGAGACCCATGCGTTTGAGGCCAGCGTTGAAGCGCACTCAGACATGGGTACGACTGCCGACAGTGCAGACACCCACATCGCCGCATTGGTCGCCGGCCACGATGCGCTGTCGCGCTGGCTGCCGGCGATTCGGGAGGCGTGCCTGGCGCCGGCGCAGCAGCGCCCAGCGGCGCCGGTTGCGATTACTCCCACGGCGGTGGCTGCACTCGACGATGCTGTGCGGGCGACGGGTGGCCGCCGGCACGCGGAAAGTGCGGACGCTGCAGCATCCGTCGCGGCCGGAACCGGCGGCCAGCGTGACGATGCGCCGGTTTCCGACGCGCCAGTCGCAGGCGTGCCAGCGCAGCAAACGCGTCGACCCGCAGAAGCGGCAGCGCCCGCCGAGCGCCAGGCGCAGGAGATGATTCGCGTCGCCAGCACGTTGCTTGAGCAGCTCGTGGACCTTGCCGGCGAAAGCGCAATAGCGCGCGCACGCATCAGCGAAGTCATCGGCGAGCTCACGCACGTCATCGATGAAATGGGTGTCACGGTTCGGCGCGTGCGCGAGCAGGTGCGCCGGCTGGAGATAGAAACCGAAACGCAGGTGCTGTCGCGTCGCGAGCGTGTCGAGCGACCGGACTACGCCGACTTCGATCCGCTGGAAATGGATCGCTACTCGCAGCTGCAACAGCTGACACGTGGGCTGACGGAAGCCGGATCGGACTTGCTGGACCTGCAGGAAACCATCCGCGGTCGAGCCCGCGAGGCCGACGGCCTGCTGGCGCAACAGGCGCGCTTGAATACGGAACTGCAGGAAGGCCTCATGCGCACGCGCATGGTGCCGTTTGCGCGGCTGTCACCGCGCCTCAGTCGAATCGTGCGCACGATCTCACAGGAGCTGGGCAAGCGTGTTGAGCTGAATGTATCTGCGGCGGCCGGTGAACTCGACCGCTCCGTACTCGAGCGAATGATTCCACCGCTTGAGCACATGCTGCGCAATGCGGTGGATCACGGTATCGAGTCGCCTGCGCGCCGTCTTGAGCTCGGCAAGCAGGAAGTTGGCCGGATTCAGATCCGGCTGCAGCGTGAAGCGTCGGAAATCATCATCGAGATTGCCGACGATGGCGCAGGCATCGACCCGGCCACTGTGCGCAGCAAGGCGATCGCGCGTGGGCTGATGGCGCAGGACGCGCGCCTCACTGATCGTGAGGTTCTGGGCTTCATCTTCACCTCCGGTTTTTCCACGGCAGCGGCGGTCACGCAGATCTCTGGTCGTGGCGTTGGTATGGACGTGGTGGCGGCCGAAGTGAAGCAGCTCGGTGGCAGCATTGAGCTGCAATCCA
>CAMAVY010000276.1 GCA_945861675.1 Klebsiella pneumoniae
GATCAGGGCTTCTTCATCGGCAACATGATCCCAACCTGCATCTCCGACGATCTGGAAGCTGCCAAGGCGGTAAACCGCCGCACGCTGACCAGCTACGCATTCCTGCCGAACTACCGCAACTATTGGAAGGAGGCTGGCTACGTCGAGGAAATGGAGGCGGTGGAAAAGTGCATCGCAGAAAAACGCAACGACGATGTTGTGAAGTGCCTGTCCGACAAGTGGCTTGCCGACACCACGTTGTTCGGCACCGCAAGCCAGGTCCGCGATGGCATTGAAGCCTGGTTCGATGCCGGCATTCGCTCGCCCATCATCGTGCCGTCATCGGCGGTGGGTAATCAGATGGCAGCGTTTCAGGAGTTCTTCGCAATCTGGTAGCCGGTCTTACCCACGGCAACGGAGGTCTCCAGACATCAGAATCGGGCACCACGACTGAACGCGATACATCCATGAGAAGCCGCCTGAGATCACACCGGCTGAGCATCTGGCTTTGCATCTGCATCAGGATGGGCATCGGCATGTGCGGCTTCTTGGTGTCCGGATGTCATCGCGGCGTAGACCCCGAAGCCAACAACGTCGTGGTCGAGGGTGGCTACGACGTCAAGCTGCAGTGGACGCAGTACGGCATTCCCCACATTCAGGCGAACGACTGGGGCAGCCTTGGCTTCGGCGTCGCCTATGCCGCAGCAACCGATGGCGTGTGCACAATCGCTCGGGAATACCTGCGCGTGCGTGGTGAGCAGTCGCGCTTCTTCGGCCCGAACCAGGGCCGTCGCGGCAGCGATGTGTTTCATCAGGCAGTGTTGTCGCCGGCGCTGATCGACGCCGCGTTGCAGCAGCCGTCCGCAGCGGTGAACGCTCTGCAGGCCGGTTACGTAGCCGGCTACAACCGCTACCTCAAGGATCATCCCGGCGAAACGCTGCCAGCGGATTGCAGAGCACAGCCGTGGGTCAGACCGATTGATCGCAGTGATCTTGCGCGCACGAACATGGCAATGGCGCTGCGCGCGGGCCTGGGCGCGGCCCAACAGGAAATCGCCGGCGCGGTGCCGCCTGCGGGCATTGCGCAGCCTGTTGCTGCGAATGCGCTCGAACAGCCTTCGCTGGGCTACGCCGGCCTGGACAGCTTCGACCATCCCAGCAGCATCGGAAGCTCCGCAATCGGAAGCCCCCCAATCGGAAGCAATGCCATCGGAAGCAATGCCATCGGAAGCAATGCCATCGGAAGCAATGCCATGGCATTTGGTCGTGACGCCACAGCAAGCAAACGTGGCCTGCTGCTCGGCAATCCACACCTGCCCTGGCATGGCGGCGACCGCCTGCATCTGCTGCATCTGACCATCCCAGGGCAGCTCGACAGCATGGGCGCCGCTGCGCTCACCGGCACGCTGATCAGCTTTGGCTTCAACAATCAGGTGGCCTGGACGCAGACGGCCTCAAAGGCCCAGCGCAGTACCTTGTATGCGTTGCAGCTGGTGCCCGGACAGCCAACAAATTACCGCTGGGGCGCACAGGTTCGCGCGCTCGACACCCGCGCGATCAGCATTGATGTGCTCGGCGCCGATGGCAAGCTGCGGCGCGAAGTGCACAAGGTGTACTTCAGCCACCTGGGGCCGGTGTTGATGGATGCCGAGCTGCCATGGAGTGCCACCCAGGCATTCGTGCTGCGCGACGCAAACCTTGGCAACAATCGCGCGGACGAGACTTTCCTGCGCCTGAACCTCGCGCGCTCCGTCAACGATGTACTGCAAGGGCTGCGCAAAACCCAGGGTGTGTCGACCAACATCGTTGCCGCCGATCGCGCAGGTGACACGCTGTTTGCCGACGTCGGCACACTGCCGAACATCGACTACCCGTTTCTGATCCGCTGCCAGGACAGAAGCCGTGTTCAATGGCGCGGCGACACCGTCATTGCACTGCGCGCGGAGCCTGGCTGCGAGTGGCCGCTCGATGCCCAGGCAAGCAGCGCTGGCTTGATGGCGACCGCGCATATGCCGGCTCTGGTGCGTCCGGACTTCGTGGCCAACAGCAACGACAGCCACTGGCTGGCCAACCCGCGCCAACGTCTGGAAGGGTTCTCGCCCATCCAGGGTGCCGAAGGCACGGCGCAATCGCTGCGCACCCGAGCGGCACTGTCGGCAATCGACAAGCTGCTGGTGAATGACGGTCGTGTATCTGCAACGCAATTGCAGGCACTCATCGACGATCAATCCAGCTACAGCGCCGCCTCGACGCGCGCCGATGTGCTGGCCATCTGTTTGCGCGAAGGCGGGAAGGTTGAGCTGGCAAACGGCAATCCCGCTGACGCACGCGGCGCGTGTGCACAACTGAAGAACTGGGATGGTACGTTCCGGCTGAACAGCCGCGGCGCTTTACTGTGGGCAGAGTTCTGGCCACGCGCCGCCCGCGTAGACAATGTCTGGCGCATTCCCTTCCGCCTCAGCGATGTGGTGGGCACTCCCACCGGTATCAACCTCGACTCCCAGCCGGTTCGCGAAGGTGTGCTGCGGGCACTGGTGCAGGCGGCGGACGCGCTTGCAGGCCGAGGCATTGCGCTGGATGCGCCACTTGGCAGCGTGCAGTTCGTTGAGCTCGCCAGCGCGGGCAATTCACACGATGCCAGACAACGGATCGGTATCCCCGGCGGGCCGGAGGCTGCGGGCGGCTTCAGCGTGATCGACGCCGCGGTCGACGACTCCAGCGTTCACCCAAGCAATCAGTATCGCGTGCGGTCGGGCAACAGCTACCTGCAGGTTGTCGGCTGGGATGCCGCAGGTACGCTGCACGCAAGCGGCCTGCTGACCTACAGCCAGTCTGACGCACCCGATTCACCGCATCACGCCGATATGACTGCGCTCTACAGCGCAGGCAAGTGGTTGCAGTTGCCGTTCACCGAAGCGCAAATCAAAGCAGCCGAGCCCGAACAGCAACTGCATTTGCAGGATGCCAGGACAGCGCAGGATGCCAGACAACAGGACAAGCCATAGCCCCATGTCGGACCACGCAGCCCCCACGAACAACGCGCGCAACACCGCGAATGACCCGGCACACGATGGACCGCAGCGACACGTTGCGCGTGTGGAAGCACAGATGCGCCTGCGCATCGACGCGCCTTGCGGCGACGGCAGCATGCCGTTCCGCATCTGGGGCGATGGCGAAGCAGTGGTGTTGTGCCACGGTGGCTCTGGCTCGTGGACGCACTGGCTGCGCAACATAGAAGCGCTGGCCCGCACTTATCGCGTCATCGTGCCGGACCTGCCGGGGCTCGGCGACGCGGCTGAAATAGCAATGCCCTACTCGCCGCGCAGCGCGGCCGAGGTGGTGCATCGCGGTCTCGAACGCGTGCTCGCTGCCAACGAGCCGGTGCATTTCGTCGCGTTTTCCTGGGGCTGCACGGCGGCGTCGCAACTCAGCGTGTGGCGCGCACGGCAGGCGCGCTCTCTGTTTCTGGTGGGGCCGGCGTCCTTGGGCGATTACCCGCGCCCGGCCATTCAACCGCTGCGCAAACGCAGTCGCAGCATGAGTACCGCTGAGCTGCTGGAGGTCAGCCGCTACAACCTGCAGCAGCTCATGATTCATGAGGTCGACGCCATCGATGACCTGGCGATCCACCTGCAGCTGAACAACACGGCCAAGGCGCGCTTCAAGAGCCCGCAGTTCGTTCGCACAACGGCCGTGCTGGACGCCGTGCGTGAGACCACCCTGGCGGTGAAGGTGTTGTACGGCGAATACGATCAACCGTCGTTTCCGCATATCGAGCCACGCAGGCAACGTCTGCTTGAAGCACGCGCCGATATGGAATTCGAACTGGTGCCGAACATCGGGCATTGGAGTCAGTACGAATGGGCCGGCTTCAACAGCTGTCTGCTGCAGTGGCTGCAGCGGCACGCGCGACACCAGCAGGTTCCGGAGTAGATACGGCTAGACCACGGTAAGCACTTCGGTCTCAAGCAGGCCGACGGCTTTGCGCGCCTGGGCGACGTCGGTGCCCGCCGTCGGACCGGAAATCGCGATACGGTCGAGGCCCAGTTGCGCAAGCTCGCGCAGGCGCGCAATGCAGTGCGCCGGCGCACCTGCAATCGCAAAGGCGTCCACGAAACTGTCGGTCAGCACCTCTGCCTGCTGGGAGTCTGCGCGTGTGTGCGCGCGCATGTCGTAGCGTTCGCGCAACTGCCCGAGGACTTCACGCTGCGAGTCATCCAACGGGCCGGACAACGCGCCGTGCATCACTGAGAAACGCGCAAACGTTGTCAGCCCGCCACGCACCAACTGCCGCGCCACAACCGGATCCGGATGACAGACCAGATTCACGTAGGCGCCGAAGCGCACGCCATCGGGGTCCAGGCCGGCCGCCACGCGGGCTGCACGGGCAAGCGCCATGCCCCAACGAATCCGTTCAGGCGAGGCACCCAGCGTGAACATCACGCGGTCGGCAAGCCGTGCGCCGATGGCAATCACCTTCGGCCCGCTTGCGGCAACTTCCACCGGCACCTTCGGCGCATCCGCGACCCAGGCCATGCGGCTGCTCTGCGGGCCATCGGCCAGTTCAAGACTGGCCACAAGCGCCGCGGTGCCGGAAGGAATATCGATGTCCGAAAACGCCACATCGGCGCCGGACAGGAAGCCCTGCAGCACGCCCAGGTAGCGTTCGAACTGCGCAATCCTGGCCGGCGCCCGGCCGAGATGCGCCAATGCCGAATCGCCACGACCGATGCCGAGCACCGCGCGACCATTCGACACGCGCTGCACGCTGGCGATGCCGCAGGCAGTGCTGGCGGCGGACCGCGTAACAGAATTGGTGACGCCAGTGCCCAGCCCGAGACGTTCGGTCGCCACCGCCGCCATGGCCAACGCCACATAGCAGTCACCCGACAGATTCTGCGAGTCCACGACGTACAAGCCGTCCCAGCCAACAGTTTCGGCATGCTGCGCCACGCGCTGCGTGCCTCTTGGTGAGGCCACGCCCAATGTCCACAACTGGCAGCTACGCGGCGTTGCTCGTGTCATGCCGTTTCCCCCAAGAAAACCTGCTTTTCAAAACACCTGTCCTTCAAGAAACAGCCGCTCAAGCAACCCAGGCACCTTCGACAAACGCGCGAAGTCGCTCGGGACACTTGCGCCCCGTACGCGGATCCTCGACGCCCGTATGCGCGTCCACGCCTGCCGGGCGCACGACGCGCACAGCGTCGGCAACGTTCGCAGGCGTGATGCCACCGGCGAGAATGATCGGGCGATCAATCAGTTGCACAAGCGTGGCGCTGACTGACCAGTCGTGCGTCAACCCGGTCGCACCGCGCCGGCCCGTGCGCGGGTCGTAGGTGTCGGTAATGAATGCATCGACGTTCGGCGCGCAGCGCGATGCTGTCTGCAACAGCGCGCGCAGGTTGTCGCCC
>CAMAVY010000277.1 GCA_945861675.1 Klebsiella pneumoniae
ACCATCGAAGAAGCGGGCCGCACGCATCGCATCGGCGTCATTCAGATACCCACGTTCTACGCCGATTTCGACGCCATGCAGCGCGGCGTGGTGGACTACAAGAGCACGACCCGCGACGTGCAGAAGCTCATCAATGAGCTGAAGGCTGAAGGCGCAGAAGGCCTGGTGATCGACCTGCGCAACAATGGCGGCGGTTCGCTCGTGGAAGCCAATACCTTGACCGGCCTGTTCATCGAGAGTGGCCCTACCGTGCAACTGCGCGGCGCCAATCGTCGCGTGACAATCTATTCTGATGACGACGGTCAGGCGGCCTGGACGGGACCGATGGCCGTGGTCGTCAATCGCATGTCGGCATCGGCGTCCGAGATTTTCGCCGCCGCCATCCAGGACTATGGGCGCGGACTGATCGTCGGCAGCACGACGTTCGGCAAAGGCACCGTGCAGACACTCGAAGACCTGTCGCGCGGCCAGCTGAAGTTCACGCAGCAGAAGTTCTACCGCGTGTCGGGTCAAAGCACGCAGCATCAGGGCGTCGCGCCAGACGTGGCGTTTCCCGATGTCCTTGATCCGACCCAGATCGGCGAAAGTGCGCTGGACGACTCGATGCCGTGGGACACCATCCCACCCGCAGCACATCGGCGTTTTCCGGAGTTCAAGCCGCTTCTTGCGCGGCTCACTGCGGCGCACAGCACGCGCGTAGCAAACGAACCCGAGTTCCGCTATGTGCGCGAAATCGTGAGCCGAAGCGTGAAGGAGCGCGAGCGCAAGACGGTGTCGCTGAACATCAACACGCGCCGCGTTGAACAAGTGGAAGAAGATGCATGGCGTTTGAAGCTGGAAAACGATCTACGTCGGGCAAAAGGCGAGCCGCTGCTGGCAAGCGTGGACGATCTTGACGACGGCGATGGTGAGGGCGAGGACGGCAGCCCGGCCAGCACCCCGCCGGCTGCGGCAGGCGGACCGCCGCCGTTGAGTGGTGCGAAGCCGAACGACAAGACACCAACAGACGGCAACAACCCGCATCACGAATCGATGCCGGCCAAGGTGGCCGACAAGGACAAGAAGAACGAGCCCGATGCCATGTTGCGCGAGGCCGGCCACATCCTCATCGACTTCATCGGCATGGGTGCGAAGCCGCGACCCGCGACCCGGACAGCACAACGCTGAGGCATCTGGACACGCCTGCGGGAGCCATCCTCCGGCAGGCGCATTCAGCAGCGCGCGGAAGCCGTCACCCGCGCGTCGGACAATCACGCCGCGCGGGTGAACACCGGAATCAAGCCGGTAGCTGAAACGCCAAAGCGCGCGTACGAATGGTCTGCACCAGCGCCTGCTCGAATGCGTCCACAGTCAGCGTGACCTGATCCTTCACGCCATAGCGACGCAACGTCACCGTCCCATCGGCCTGTTCACGCTCGCCCACAACCAGCAGGTTTGGAATCTTCTGCGTTGTGCCTTCGCGGATCTTCTTGCTGACGGTTTCACTCTGCGGTGCCATCTCGGCGCGAATGTACTGGGCCCGGAGGCGATCAACGATGCTCTGGCCATAGGCCTCGAAGTGATCGGATACCGTGACGATCTGCGCCTGAATCGGCGCCAGCCAGGTCGGAAACGCGCCACCAAAGTGCTCGAGCAGAAATGCCACCATGCGCTCATGCGTGCTGAATGGCGCACGATGAATGCAGTACGGCGTGTGTTCCAGGCCATCTGAGCCCACGTACTTCAGATCCAGTCGCGGCGGCACTGCGAAGTCGAGCTGCACCGTGCTGACGGATTCCTCGCGCCCGGTGACCGTGGCGAACTGGTAGTCGATCTTCGGGCCGTAGAACGCCGCTTCACCTGGGCCATCCACGTAGGCAATGTTCAACTCCTCCAGCACTTCACGCAGCAACTGCTCGGTCTTCTGCCAGGCCGGCGGATCATCCACGTACTTCTCTTTGCCCTTCGGATCCTCCGGGTCCCAGCGCGACAGGCGAATCCGATAGCGCGACAGGCCAAGGGTTGAATACGCCTTGTCGTACATGCGCATCACAGACTTGAACTCGTCCTTGATCTGTTCTTCGGTGCAGTAGATGTGCGCATCGTTCATCGCCATCGAGCGCACACGCACAAGGCCGCTGACACCGCCCGAGTCCTCCCAGCGGAACACCTGCCCGTACTCGGCAAGGCGGAGCGGCAGCTGCCGATAGCTGCGCGGCTCAGACGCAAAGATCTTGTGGTGATGCGGGCAGTTCATCGGTCGCAGGTAGTACGCCTCCTTGACCGCAGGCTTGGCGATACCTTGCTCGCCGTGCTCGCCGTCGTCAGCGTGCTCAAGCACCTCCATGCGTGGATACATGCCATCCTCGTAGTAAGGAAGGTGCCCCGTGCGGTGGTACAGCGTGGCCTTGGCAAGATGCGGCGTTGAGACACGCTGATAGCCTGCTTGAAACTCCAGCTCCTTCGCGAACTTCTCAAGTTCATCACGAATGATGGTGCCGTTCGGCAACCACAGCGGCAGCCCACGACCGATCTCGTTGTCGAAATGAAAGATGCGTAGTTCACGACCGAGCTTCTTGTGGTCACGCTGCAAGCCGTCCTGATAAGCCTTGACGTGTTCGTCCAGTTCCACCTTCGACTGGAATGCCCACACATAGATGCGCGTCATCATGGTGTTGCGCGAATCGCCGCGCCAATACGCACCGGCGACATTGCGGATCTTGAATGCATCGCGCGGAATGCGCGCCGTGCTGTCGACGTGCGGACCTTCACACATATCCAGGAACGGACCGTTCTTGAAGAACGAGAGGTTGGTCAAACCGTGTTTGGCAAACAGCTCCTTCGCGTACTCCTGCTTGTATGGCTCGCCCATGTTGAGCAGCCGCGCCAGCGCTTCCGCCTCCGGCAAGTCTTCGCGCTCGAAACGCTGACCCTGCTTGAGGATGCGCCGCATGCGTTGCTCGAGTTCCTGGAAGTGCTCTTCCGTGATCGGCGCACTCAGCACAAAGTCGTAATACAGCCCATCGCGAATGGGCGGGCCGAAGCCCAGCGTCGAACCTGGCCGCATTTCGAGCACTGCCTGCGCCAGCACGTGCGCAAGGCTGTGGCGAATGAGATAGAGCTCATCGCGTTCGGCCACCTCGCCGCTATGTTCCAACTTCTGGTCCATTGTCTTTCCTGCCCCGTTTCCTGTTCAGATGCCCCAACTTGAGAACTCAGCTCAAAAACTCGTCTCAAAAACGCCAAACCCCGGCAGACCGCCCTACTGTGGGACCGCCTGCCAGGGTTTGGCGTTGCACGGCGGCCTCGATTTCGGCCACCTGTTTTCTGTCGACAACAGCTAGGTGGCGCGTCTCGTAGTCCGCGTCGTCGTGAGCTTGATCATGCAAACAATCTGCAGACGCATCAGCCACCTCCTAAGTTCTTTCTGCATTGCTGCTTGCTTCGTACCGACAAGCTTCGTACCGACAAGCTTCGTATCGACAAGCTTCGTATCGACAAGCTTCGTATCGACATGCTGCGTTCGGACCTGAGCTCGACCAGCGCTACGTGACGGTCAGCAGTTCAGCCAGGACGAACCGACGGTTGCGCGGCACCGCAAGCAACTCCGCCGGCACACGCGGCGGCAACGATAGTTGCGCACATGAGCCAATGCAAACCCTGTCAAGGCAAACCCTGAGCAGGCAAACCGCAGGAAGACAAACACAGTCGCCTGCTATCGGCCGCCCGCACCAGCCGATCCGGCTGCCAGGATTGGAATCGGCCCATGTCCCCCCATATGCACAGCCATGTCCGCCCCTTTTCCCGTGGAGTACCGATGAGCGCAGATGACATCCCAGACTTGCGGGTCCCCGCCATATCAGCCGATGCGGATCCGAACGCGGATGCGGAGTCGCGCCAGAACCCAAGCGCGGCCAACACGCAGATTCTGTTGCCGTCCGACATCATGCCGCCCGTGCTGCATCTGCTGCCGCAGGAACACCGGCCATTCTTTCCAGGGCAAGCCATTCCGCTGCTGATGAACGCAGAGATCTGGCTGCCAACACTGATGGCGGTGAAGGAAACCCAGAACAACCTCGTTGGCCTGGTGCTGCTGCGCACCCAGACCGATGGCGTTGCCCGCCTCGACGAGACCTACGACATCGGCACGGTCTGCCGCATTCATCGCGTGCACCGTCAGGACGAAACGCTGCAGGTGCTGCTGGAGGGCGTACAGCGTTTCCGCATCGAGCGCTGGCTGCGGCGCGAGACGCCGCTCAGTGCGTCCGTGCAGTACTTCCCGGATCGGCACGGCAGCCACAGCAACGAGATCAAGGCCTACGCCGTAGCCATCATCAATACGATCAAGGAGCTGATCCCACTCAACCCGCTGTACGGCGAAGAACTGAAGGTCTTCCTGTCACGCTCAAGTCCCAACGAGCCGTCATTGCTTGCCGATTTCGCTGCCAGCCTGACCAGCGCAACCAAGGAAGAGTTGCAACGCGTCCTCGAGACGCTGCACCTGCTGCCACGGCTTGAGCTCACGCTCGAACTGCTGAACAAGGAAGTGCAGATTGCACGCGCGCAGATGGACATCCGTCAGCACGTCGACCAGGAGATGCAGAGCTATCAGCGCGAAGCGGTCCTACGCCAGCAGCTGAAGTTCATCCAGAAGGAGCTCGGTCTCACCAAGGATGACAAGACGGCAGAACTCGACGCGTTCCGCGAACGCCTGCAGGGCAAGACGGTGCCGCAAGCGGCCCAGCAACGCATCGACGACGAAAGTCGAAAGCTCTCGATGCTCGAAGCCGGTTCGCCGGAATACAGCGTCACGCGCAACTATCTCGACTGGCTGACGAGCGTGCCATGGGGCACCTACAGCGCGGACACCGACAACCTGCGGACAGCAAGCGAGCGCCTGGACGCTTCTCACGATGGCTTGGACGACGCCAAGAAGCGAATCATCGAGCACCTGGCCGTAGGCATCATGAAGGGCGATGTCAGTGGCTCCATCCTGTTGCTCGTCGGCCCACCCGGCGTTGGCAAGACCTCGCTCGGCCGCTCCATTGCCAGTGCGATGGGGCGCAAGTTCTTTCGCTTTTCCGTGGGCGGCATGCGCGACGAAGCCGAGATCAAGGGCCATCGACGAACCTACATCGGCGCCATGCCGGGCAAGCTCATCCAGGCATTGAAGGACTGCGGCACTGCGAATCCGGTGATCATGCTCGACGAGATCGACAAGATCGGCAGCTCTTATCAAGGCGACCCGGCGTCCGCGCTGCTGGAAGTGCTGGATCCGGAACAGAACGCAGATTTCCGCGACCACTACATGGACTTGAAGGTCGACCTGTCTAAAGTGCTGTTCGTCTGCACGGCCAATCAGCT
>CAMAVY010000278.1 GCA_945861675.1 Klebsiella pneumoniae
TGCAGACGCATTTCACGCGTTGCGCTGCCAGTCTCAAGCATGTTCTTGATCAGGTAGATGCGGCCACGCGGACCATCGAGTTCGTCACCCAGCACCTGATAGGTCGGGCAGGTTGCATTGCAGAATCCGCAGTGCACGCAGGCCCGCAGAATCTCATCGGCGCGGGCGCCACGATCAGTCGCCAGAATGTCCGGATGCAAGTTGGTCTGCATTACAGGCTTCCTGGTGCTGCGAGTGCGTCGAACACGCCATCGGGATCAAAAGCGAGCTGTAGCCTGCGTTGCAGTTCTGCGCGCACGCCCGACGACGCAGGCTGCACAGCGGCGCGGATCGGCATGCTCCACTGCGTGGCAAACCCGCCAAGCTCGCGCGCCGCCGCAAGCGCCCGCGGGCTGCGCACTGATTCCACGGGCGACAGCCGCAACCAGCGCAGCGCACCAGCCCACTCGGTGCACCAACTGCCCGGCAGATCCGGATAGCTCGCCGCGTGCGGCACAGAGAAGCGCCACAGCGCGTGCGCCCCAGTGAAAAAGTCGGTTTGTTGCTCGCGCACCGAGCGCCAGAACAAGTCCGCCGCCGCCGCCGGCAAGGTCTCCCCACCCAACCTGCGCACGGCGGCCTGCACCGACGCCGCAGCGCCCGAGAAACGCACATGCAGCAGCTGCTGCTGGTGCAGCGTGGCGGTCACCGGCTCGGGGCCGCGCTGCAACGCCACAACACAAGCCAGCGCAGCCGCGCGATCCAGCTGCAGCATCTGCGTGGACTCATTGATCGCAATCGGCAGCACTTTCATGCTGACTTCGGTCAGCAGACCCAGCCGACCGAATGCACCAACCTGCAGACGTGCCAGGTCATAGCCCGCCACATTCTTCATCACCTGGCCGCCAAACCTCAGGCATTCGCCCAGGCCGTTGATCATCTGCACACCCAGCACCGCGTCACGCACCGCGCCGCGCCAAGGTCGCGCCGGGCCGGCGAAACCGCACGCGACCATGCCGCCCACGGTCGCCGCTGCGCCGAACCACGGCGGTTCGAAGGGCAGGTGTTGTCCTGCGGCAACCAACGCAGCATTCACTTCTGCGAGTGCTGTCCCGGCGCGCGCCGTCAGCACCAGCTCGCTGGGCTCGTAGCTGACGATGCCGCGATGGCCCAGCGCCGACAGCGTGTGCCGCGTGTCCGCCGCTGAATGCAAACTGCGCGGTGACTGCGAATCGCCGACTGGCTGAATGAAACACTTACTGCCACCACCCGTGATCTGCAGCGACTGCGCAGCTGCGCGCGCTGCCTTTACGGTCTCAACCAGCGTCAGCAGGCTGGGTTCCATGAAGTTCTGAGCGGTCATCTGTTAAACACTAGAAACGCGGCAGATCAGGATGCGCAACGCGCCCGGCATGCACATGCATGGCACCCATCTCGGCACACCGGTGCAGGCTCGGCACGGCCTTGCCCGGATTCAGTAACGCAAGCGGGTCAAACGCAGCTTTCACCCGATGCATCTGCGCAAGCTCCGCAGGCGAAAACTGTACGCACATCTGGTCGATCTTCTCGACGCCCACACCGTGCTCGCCGGTAATCGTGCCGCCCGCTTCCACGCACGCCAGCAGAATGCGCGCGCCCATCGCCTCGACCTGCGCAAGCTGGCCCGGTTGATTGGCGTCATACAGGATCAACGGATGCAGGTTGCCATCGCCGGCATGAAACACATTCGCCACCGGCAGGCCGTATTCGACTGACAGTTGCGCAATGTGGCGCAGCACGCCCGACAACCGACGACGCGGAATGGTGCCATCCATGCAGTAGTAGTCCGGCGCCAATCGCCCGACGGCGGGAAATGCCGACTTGCGCCCCTTCCACATCGTCATGCGCTCCAGCGCGTCGCTGGCAGCGCGCACGCCACGCGCGCCCGCCGTGCGCAGGATGGCGGTGACGCGTTCGGCGTCGTGCTCGACTTCTTCATCCATGCCATCGAGTTCGCACAACAGAATGGCCTCGGCATCGCGCGGATAGCCGGCGTGAACGAAGTCCTCTGCAGCCTGAATGGCCAGCGCATCCATCATCTCCAGACCGGCTGGAACAATGCCGGCGCCAATGACTTCGGCGACGGCGTTCGCGGCAGCCTCGACCGAGGCGAAGTCGGCCAGCAGCACCCGCACAACCGGCGGCGTGGGCAGCAGCCTGACCGTGACCTCGACAATCACGCCCAACATGCCCTCGGAGCCGTGCATGAGTGCAAGCAGATCGAGGCCTGGCTCATCGAGTGCGGCACCGCCCAGTTCGCACAACTCACCGGCCATGGTGACGAACTTCAACCCCAGCACATTGTGCACAGTCAGTCCGTACTTCAGGCAATGCACACCGCCTGAGTTTTCGGCCACGTTGCCGCCAATGGAGCAGGCGATCTGCGAAGACGGGTCGGGGGCGTAATACAGGCCCAACGCAGCCACGGCTTCAGAGATGGCCAGATTGCGCACCCCGGGTTGCACACGCGCAACGCGATTGTCGGCATCAATGTGCAGAATGCGATTGAACCGCGCCAGCGACAGCACCAGTCCATCGGCGTGCGGCATGGCGCCGCCCGACAGGCCGGTGCCCGCACCACGCGCGACCACAGGCACATTGAATTCGCCTGCAAGGCGCATGATCGCCTGCACCTGCGCTACATCGTCAGGCAACACCACGACTTTGGGTAGCCGCCGGTAGGCCGTCAGGCCATCACATTCGTAGACGCGCAGCGATACCGGGTCGGCAAGCACGCGCGCGGGCCCCAGCAGGCTCTGCAGACGACTGAGTAGGTTCGTGAATTGCACAAACGCAATCGATGACAGCGATGCGCGAGCTTACAGGCTCAGGTCGACCACTGTCTGTGGCAGCCCGCGGCGCTGTCCAGGTGCGCAAACGGTGGACGCGCAACGCCAATCCTTGTGCAATGCATCGACCCACCACACGTGAAACCGCGATGGACCTGTACAACATCTGGTGCGATCTGAAACCCGGCGTGCGCGACCTTGAGTTCGTTGACGCGGTACGCGGCTACTTGGGCGGTCTGCAGCAGGCCGGCCAATTGAGCCGCTACCGAATCATGCGCGGCAAGCTGGGCCTCGGCATTCCAGAGTTGCCGGAATGGCATCTGCAGCTGGAATTCGCCGACCTGACGCAACTGGATGCGGCGTTCAGCAGCGCTGCCGCGCGAACGAACCCCGTAGAGAGCTTCCACCATGCGGTGAACAGCAAAGTGTCGCGGGTCCGCTTCGGCCTGTACCGCGATTTTCCCGACGCGGTTCGCGTGACGGGCGGCGAGCAGTTTTGAACACGGCGCCACCGCCTGAGCGCATCAAGCGGGCAAATCGTCAAGCCGGAAAAGGGCGCGCGGCGATTCAGCTCTGGCCGATGATCGATGCCGTGGCGACGAGTTCAGTGAACAACGCCATCGAGGCTTTGCCCGACACAGAATACGGATCGAGCACCGCCTTCTCGGAATACTTCATCAGCAGCGACGGGTTCAAACGACTGAGATTCACCTGCCCCATCGACCAGCCGACGAAACTACGCTCGCCAATCTCTTCATAGGCCAGCAGCACGACCTGTTTGTGCCGCGAGTCGCCCGCGATCTTGTTGTACAGCGCGCTGACCGATTCTCGGCCACCTTCCAACACCTGCAGAAACACACCGCCGGAATAACACAACACACCGGTGACGCCGACCGCAAGGTTGTTGATCCGGGACTTCTTCAGAATGGAAAGCAATTCGTCCTGAGTGACCTCGTCGGTCGCCCGGCTCGCATAAAGCAATCGCACCAGCATGGCGTAGACCTTTTGAGTTTCAGTGATTCTTCTTGCTGAGCAGAGACACAAACTCGCGGCGCAGGTTCGGATCCTTGAGGAACGCGCCGCGCATGACGCTGTTGGTCATCATCGACTCATCGTCGCGCACGCCGCGCCAATGCATGCAGAAGTGGTCCGCTTCCATGACGATGGCCAGCCCATCGGGCGTGACGCGCGACTGCAGCTCGTCAGCCAGCATGATCACCGCCTCTTCCTGAATCTGCGGGCGGCTCATGATCCAGTCGGTGATGCGCGCGTACTTCGACAGGCCAATCAGATTGGAGTGCTCATTCGGCAACACGCCAATCCAGACCTTGCCCAGGATGGGACACAGATGGTGCGAGCACGCGCTGCGCACCTTGATCGGCCCGACGATCATCAGTTCGTTCAGCCGCGAGAAGTTTGGAAACTCCGTCACGGAAGGAATGGGCACGTAGCGCCCGCGAAACACTTCCGTGACGAACATCTTCGCCACGCGCTTGGCGGTCTCGTGCGTGTTGTGGTCGCTGGCAGTATCGATCACCAGCGCTTCGAGCACGCCCTGCAGGTGCCCGGCAACTTCCGCCTGCAGCTGATCGAGTTCGCCATCGAGGATGAAGTCCGAGATGTTGTCGTTGGCGTGATAGCGCCGCTCAGCGTCAAGCAGACGCCGCCGGATGCGCACCGATGTACGTGGGTCAGCCAAGGTCTGGACGCCGTTCGCATCGCTTGCGTGGGCTACCAGATCGCCGGTTTCAGATGACATGAAGACTCCCCCCTATAGGTGCATGCGTCGCTGGTCACGGCGCCGGCGGCCAGCCAGCCTAGCATCAAGTCGATGCCCAACGGCTGTCGGCACGGGGAGCTAGCGGGTCAAAAGCGCAACTCAGCCGTAGCGCTTGCTCATGGCGTCGATCACTTCGAAGAACTCTGTGCGGATCTCGTCGATGATCTGCCGCACCGGTTTCACCGAGTCAATGCGGCCACAGACCTGGCCGGTCAGGGCAATGGCCGCTTCCATATCGCCACCGAAGTACAGGTCCTTGGCCGTGCCGAACTGGCCAAACACGTTGTTCTCGATCTCCTTCTCCAACTGCGACGTGCGCGCGCTGCGCAGCGCGCGCAACGCAGGCGAGTGAAAGCGATTCAGAAACACCGTATCGGTTTCCTCTGCGGCAACGATGGCGTCCTTCCAGTTCTGATGCACGGGTGACTCGAGCGCCGACACCATTCGCGTACCCAGCTGCACGCCTTCTGCACCGAGCGCGAAAGCGGCTGCCATCGAACTGCCGTCGACAAAGCCGCCCGCGGCGATGATCGGCACCGACACATTGGCGCGCACCAGCGGCAACAGCACCATCGACGCGACGTCTTTCGGGCTCTTGAAGCCACCGCCTTCGCCGCCTTCGACAATCAACCCGTCAACGCCAGCCTCGACCGCCTTCAGCGCAGCCTTGAGATTGGGCACGACGTGAAACACGGTGAGGCCGCC
>CAMAVY010000279.1 GCA_945861675.1 Klebsiella pneumoniae
AACAGGTTGGGTGACATCCGGCAATAGAACACCGGCAATCTCATTGCCATCGGTATTCACTGCACTCACCAGCGCGGGATACGCTGCGGTCTCTGCAACCGGATAGTTCGCATGTCCGGCCTCTGGCGCGACCTGCAGTCGCCGCAGCCGCGTCAGCTTGTCCGCATCGACCAGCACCCACTCAGGCCAGGCAGCGAAATGCGCAACGACCTCGGCACGCGCAACCGCGCTGCCGTCGGCACAGCGCGGATGTCGTGAATCCGGCGGCAGCGTTGCAGCGGCCAGCCAAGCATCGAAGTTACCCAATGCGGCACGCATGAGCGGCGCGAAGTCGACGATCGAGAATGGATAGCGTGCACGCACCACTTCATTCGACCGCGTGAGTGGAAACGCTGCACCGATGTGCTGAGTGCCGGCGAATGCATAGATACGCACATCCGGGTCTTCGGCCAGGTCGCCGCCATCCGTGCCGATGTGCACAAGCGCTGCATCACCGCGCCAGTACTCCCATGAGGTGTTGGTGATCATCACCTTCGGCATCACGCCTGCCGCACGGCAGCGATCCGCGAGGCCGACGGCAGGCGCTTCTGCCACGCCCTCAGGCGCAAGCGCATCACGCGTAGCCTGCAGCGCAAACGGAAACAGCTGACCGAAACTCGGCGCGCCCGCCGCTGACGGCTGCGCGAAGCGGTGATTGAAGTCACCCCGCTGTCCGCCGGCGATGTGCAGCCAGAGCCCGTCGAATACCTGACTACCGTCTTCCGCCTGGTTCATGCCTTCGTAGATGAACTGCCGCAGGAAGCGCCCGGTCTGCGACACACCATAACCGAGCACGTGTTCATTCTGGCCGAACGGACCGTTGCGCAGCCAGTGCGCAGTGTCGCGCACAGCCAGCAGTCCACACCCAACCACCGGCGCGCCCTGCGCACGAAACACGAGCACATACAGCGCGCCTGCTTCAAAGCCATCGCGCATCCAGACATGGCTGCCATCGACAACGATCGGCACCGGCCGAGCCTCGTTACGCGACCGGTTGTCTTCGCGCGCAAAGCGCCAGTCGGCGCGCGGCAGCAACTGCAGTTCGCGCGTGCGCTCGTCCACACGATACAACCGCGCATCGGCCTGCTCGGTGTCGCAGGGCACGTAGGGCGCCGTGCCAAGCTGGCCGATGTGGACGCTGCGCACATTGCTGTCCGGGCGCAGCTGGCACACCACATCGCCGCGCATCGGCTGACCGTTGTCGAGCGCGTACGGCACATCGCACCAGAACCCAGCATCGTGGGCCACATCCCATTGCCAGCCGACCGTCGCCAGGGTGTAGCCCTGCGCCATCAGAAAACCGTCACCTGGATGCAGCGGGTTGGTCAGCGCCACGTCGCGGGGAACACGATTGAACGAGGTCAGCGACAGCCGTCGCCCGCGATTGGGCACATCCAACAACAGTCGGTGATTGCCCGCCGACGCGTGCTGCGGGCGCAGCACCGACAGGCGCGCAGTGAAGACCACCTTGCCGGCAGAAGCGCTACCCGTTGCTTCGCGCGGCGCCTTGTCCAGATCGACAATGCGCAGGTTGGCCACATGCGTCGGATCAACGGCAAAGCGCAGTTCGCCTTCAATCCGCTCGTACGCGCCATGCGCACCAAACCCCTGCCCGCCCGCAAACGGTTCGCGCTTCCGCAAGGTAAATGCTTCAACTGCCATCACGACTCCGGTTGCAGACGTTCACATGCAAGCTGGCAAACCTACCATCTCGATCGACGCAGGAGCGCGCACGGACGCGGTCACCGCGGGGATCCGGTCCGCGCGCGGACCAGGTCCGCGTCACGGAAGATCCGGCGGTCGCTCAACGCACGCCCCACTCTGCTGCGCCGCGGCCAGACGCTGCGCCGACCATCCCAGCCGCTCGCGCGCGATGAAGCTGTTGTGCTGACCCAGCCGCGGTGCTGCAAACCAGCCCGCGGCACGCTGGCCATCGATCCGCACCGGCAGACCCGGGTACGGCAGCGTCTCGATATGGGCAGCGCCCAACGGCACAAAGAAGCCGCGCGACTTCAGGTGTTCGTCTCCGAGCCAGTCTGGCGCAGTCAGCACCGCGCCCGCTGGGACACCCGATGCCTGCAATGCGCGCATGAGCTGCACCCGGTCATGATGACGCGTCGCCGCCTCGATCAACGCATCGATCCGCCGCGCCTCGGCGCGCCGACCTGGCCTTGTGCGCCACGCAGGCGTATCCGGCAGCGCCAACGCGGCCACCAGCGCGCGCCATTGCGCGTCGTTGGTCACGGAGATCGCAATCCATGCGTCAGCGCCAACCACGTCATCAGCAGCACAGCGATACACGCCCTGTGGCGCGTGCACAGGGTGTGCATTGCCAATGCGCGGCGGTTGTTCACCGCTGCGTTGCCGGGCAACGAAGTACTCGCCCAGCATCGCAATGGCGCCTTCATGCAACGCACATTCGACCAGCCCGGTTTCACCCAGCAGATCGCGCCGATACAGCGCCGTGACAACCGCCGCTGCCGCCGTCACCCCCGCGATGGCATCCGGCAACGCAATCGCCGTTACACGCGGCTCCGCGTCCGTGTAGCCCATCAACGATGTGAACCCGGCCATGGGCTCAACACTCGGCCCATAGGCCACGAAGCCGCTATACGGGCCGGTTGTGCCGTAGCCCGGCATCGTCACGTGAATGATTGCGGGATTCAGCGCCTGCAGTGCTGCGATGTCGAAGCCCATGTTGCCCATGGCGCGCGCACTGAAGTTGTCGATGACGACATCGCTCTGGCGCGCAAGCGCCGTCACCAGCGCGCGTCCTTCGGCTTGTTTGATGTCTACCGCAACACCGAGCTTGTTGCGGTTCAGCTTGTTGAATATGCCCTGTCGATTCCACGGGTCAGGGCCAAGCACGTCGCCCGGATAGATACCCGCACGGGTCGGGCCCACGTTGGCGGGCCCGCGCACAAAGGGCGCCTCGATCTTCACGACTTCGGCGCCCAGGTCCGCCAGGATGCGGGTGGCAAGCGGGCCAGCCCACACATGCGTGAAGTCCAGCACGCGCGTTCCGGCAAGCGGGCCAGGCACAGCCGCGGGCTCGGCTGTGTGCAAGTCGGTTTTGCGCAGGTCAGCTGCCGGCGTTCGCGCAGCCCGCATGCTGGCGCTGGCAGTTCGACGCGCAACATAACGAAACGGCACGGCGGGCGCGCGCATCGACGCGCCTTGCGCATCGCGCACAGTGTTCCATGCGCCGCGTTCACGCAGGTGTTCATCGTCGAGCACCTGCTGCAAGTTCAGCGCGATGCCTGTGGGCACTCGGGCATGCAGTTGGCCCCGTGCCAACAGCTCGGCCATGGTGCACGCGCCCAACGTCTCCTCGATGATCGCGTACAGCGCTGGCTTGTTTTCCATGCGTGCGTCGTTGGTGGCGAAGCGCGCATCCAGCAGCAACTCGGGCCGGCCCAGCATCAGGGTGAACGGCTCCCAGAAATTCGGCACGATGTTCACCACGAACCAGCCGTCCGCACAGCGAAACAACGACAGCGGCGCAAGGTTGTCCCAGTCGTTGCCGTTGCGTGCGCGCACGCGGCCACTGAACGTCCAGAGGACTGTGGTGAACTGCGAGAGCGACAGCACGCTCTCCCACATCGAGACATCGATCACGCAACCCGACGCGACGCGACCGTTGCGAATGGCCAGCCAGCTCGCAAGGGCACTGAGGTATGCGTACTGGCCACTCTGATACTCGGCATAGTGGCCAGGCAGTGTCAGCGGCGCGCGACCTGGGTCGCCCATCAAGGCGGTGTAGCCACCCATCGCCAGCAGCACGCTGCCAGACGCCTGCCAGTCGCAGCAGGGTCCGGTCAGCCCGAACGGGGTGATCGCGACGCGTACTTTGGCAGGCACATCCAACCAGCCCGATGCAGCCAACTGCGCTGCCGTGCCTTCGACCACCAGCACATCGACAGCGCCCGCGCTGAGGAACCCTTCCGCGGCGTCCGCGATGCGACGGCCGTTCAGCGCCACGCTGCGTTTGTCCGCGTGCAGATACAAGTTCAGCGCCGCCTGCTGCCGATCTGCAGCAGCATCGTGCGCCGACGCGGCATCGAGCGCGTCATCCCGCACCAGCCGCAGTACATCCGCACCGAGATGCGCAAATAACCGGCCGCAGTAACCTGCTGCCGCGTACCCGACTTCAATCACGCGCAAGCTCATCAAGGCTCCCCGTTAGCCCTCGCCTCAGATTGCGAACATACCGCCTTACAGCGGCCGCACCACGGCTAGAATTGCAACCGCTTGCGCCGCTCCCCAACAGACAGAGAGAAGCCGGTAAGCAACGACGCCGAATATCTGCCGCATGAACCTGCAGAGGTTGCGAAAGTACATGGATCTGTCACCTGAACACTATGCCGATGTGGTCGTGCTTGCGCCGACCGGACGCATCGACCACGGCAGCGCGGATCAGTTTCGCGGTGCGGTCGAGCCCTGGCTCGCTGGCTGCAGGGCCGCGAGCAGCGAGAACAGCCACGCGCTGGTGTTCAACCTCGCGGGCCTTGAGTACATATCGTCTGCGGGCTTGCGCGTACTCATGCTTGCATCGAAGCAGACGCGGCCGGTTGGCGGGCGCATCGCGGTCGCCGCAATGACGCCGCTGGTGGCAGAGATCCTCAAGATCAGCCGTTTTGACATGGTGTTCCCCACCCACGCGACGCTGGCCGACGCACTGGCCGCACTCTCACCCGATGCGGCGGCAGTGCTTGCGAGCCGCGCGCCATGAAGCTGAAGTTCTGGGGTACGCGCGGTTCGTTGCCGATTGCACTGTCGCTGGACCAACTGCGCGCCAAGCTCGCCGATGTCCTGCTGGCCAACGATGGCCGCACACATGTCGATCGGAACGCTGCGCTGCGCTTCCTCGAAACTGAACTGCCATTCGAACTGGGGGGCGGATTCGGGGGCAACTCGAGTTGTGTGCAGGTTGTGACGGGCGAAGACGATTACCTGCTCTGCGACGCGGGCTCCGGGTTGCGCGCATTCGGCAATCACGTGCTTGCCGAACGGGCCGGCAAACCCGGCAACTTCCACATCCTGATGTCGCACGTGCATTGGGACCACATCATGGGCTTTCCATTCTTCACGCCGGCGTTCATTCCCGGCAACCGCATCTACATCTACGGCTGCCACGCCGAACTCGCGACTGCATTCAAGCGTCAGCACGGGGCGCCATCGTTCCCTGTGCCTTGGGCAGCGCTGGGCGCCGACATCCAGTTC
>CAMAVY010000280.1 GCA_945861675.1 Klebsiella pneumoniae
GTGAGCCTTTCCTCAGCAGGATCGGGCCGCAGCTAAACCCGGGCCGCAGCTAAACCCGGGCCGCAGCTAAACCCGGGCCGCAGCTAAACCCGGGCCGCAGCTACACAGGATTGTCGTAGCGCGCCTGCAATCGCCGCATGCCCTGCAACCAACGGTCGTAGTCTGCCGTCTTACGCTGCAGATACTGCAGCACGACCGGATGTGGCAGCACCAGAAAACGTTCTTCGTCGAGCGCCTGCGTCACGGCGTCGGCGACCTGCTCGGGTTCCAGCATCCCATCGACACTCGCGACGCCATCGGGATTGCCTGCTGTCATTGCGGTGCGCACTGCCTGCGGACAGAGCACCGACACCTTGATGCCGTCGTTGCCGTGGGTGATGGCAATCCACTCTGCGAGCGAGACGGCTGCGTGCTTCGTCACCGCGTAGGTCACCGAACCGATCTGCGACAACAGGCCCGCAGCTGACGCCGTGTTCAAGAGGTAGCCACCGCCCCGCTTGATCATGCGCGGCACCATGTGTTTCGCCGCATAGACGTGCGACATCAGGTTGATGCGCCAGATGCTGTCCCAGACATCGTCGGTGGTCTCCAGGCCGCGGCCGCTGCCGATCCCAGCGTTCGAGCAGAACAGTTCGATTGGGCCGTGTTCGTGCTCAACCCTTTCTATGAGTGCCGCAATCTGTTCTTCATTACTGACATCGAGCTGTGCTGACGATCCACCAATGGCGCGTGCAACCGTCTCTGCACCGGCACCATTCACATCGGCGACCACAACGTGGCGCGCACCGTCGTTGGCAAACCGTTCGCACAGCGCACGACCAATGCCGCTGGCGCCGCCGGTGACTACGACTACTTTGTTGTCGACGCGCATGCGAGAGCTTCCTGATGTTATGCGGGCCCAAACGGCGGGCCCAAGGAACCGGTGATGGAGGTGGCGCAATGAGGCAGCCATTGTGGTGGCGCAAATTGCACCTGCGCAAGCTGAGCGGCGAGTGGATCATGGGTTGGACCGGTTGGGCCGGCCTGTCTGGTAACCTCGGAGTGATCCGCTCGTGCGGGTCAATCAGCGCTCAGGTTTGTTTTTTCGGGTCAACGCTTCGACCGATGTTGAAACTATTCCCTGATTCGGCGCGGCATGCGTTGTCGGTTGCACGGGCAATGGCCATAATCGCGCCGGCCTGCGGGTGTAGTTCAGTGGTAGAACGGCAGCTTCCCAAGCTGCATATGCGAGTTCGATTCTCGCCATCCGCTCCACGCTTGAATGTTGCGGCCCCAACGAAGCGGTGGCCAACGCGGTGGCCAACGCGGTGGCCAACGCGGTGGCCTTCAAATCAGCGCAAAGGCCACCCGTGACTGACAGTGAACGGTGACAAAAAAGCATCGGTGACGCAGGGCTCTGATCGCGCTCCTGTCGCCGAGCGGTCGTCGCTGGGCGCTGAACATGAGTCTTTGCCTTCCGCTTCGTCGCGCCCGTTGCCCGCGTCCCCTTGGACCTCGTCCCCTTGGGTAGTCGTCGCCGGTTTGTTCACGGTGCTGATGGTTTCGTCGGGGTTCGGTTTCTACAACCACTCCGTGTACATGGCGTCGCTGGCGCAGTCGCACGGCTGGGCACTGGCCACGTTGTCCGGAGCGGTGTCGCTATTCTTCATCGTCAGCGGTGCAACCGGCATGGCCGTGGCGCGCCTGATCGATCGCTTCGATGTGCGCTACACCATGGCCGTGGGCGCGCTGGTCAGTGGTCTTGCGCTCGTACTGCTTGGCCGCGCGGACACCGTTGTGCAGGTCTATGCCGCGTTTGCGCTGTTTGGCGCGGGCTATTCCGCGGTCTCGCTGGTGCCGTCTACAACATTGGTCGCGCGCTGGTTCACACAGAATCGATCGGTTGCGCTGTCTGTCACCTCAACGGGTCTGTCAGCGGGCGGCATGCTGTTGACGCCGCTGTCGGTCTGGCTCATCGGCAGGCTTGGCTTCAGTCAGGCGCTGCTGTGGTTCGGCTGCATGTTCTGTGTGGTGGTGTTGCCGGTCATTTTCCTGACCGTTCGGCCCTGGCCACCTGGACGTCAGCCCGAGCGTGCGCTTGGCGCAGCGCTGCCCGCGTCCGTCGATGGCGTTGAGTATCGGGTTGCCGTTCGTGGTCGATACTTCGGCTTTGTGACCGCGACGTTTGTATTGCTGATGCTGGCGCAGGTGGGCGGCATTGCGCACTTGTTCAGCTTGGGCCTCGAGCGGGTCGGTGCCGCTGCTGCGGGTACTGCGGTGTCCGTGCTGGCTGTCTGCAGCATCACCGGCCGACTGCTTGGCGGGGTGCTGATCACACGTTTGCCGATGCGGGCGTTTACGCTCGCCAATATCGTGGGTCAGGCAGGTGGGTTGCTGCTGCTGAGCCAGGCCACGTCCACAACATCGCTGTGGGTGGGTGCGGCAGTGTTCGGGCTTACGGTGGGGAATCTGCTGATGCTGCAACCGCTGTTGTTGGCGGACGCGTTCGGGTTGCGCAGTTACAGTCGAATATTCGCGGCGAGTCAGGGCTTGACCACATTGGGCGTGGCGGCCGGCCCTGCGGCGGTGGGTGCTCTGCACGACCTGACAGGCGGCTATCAGTACGCGCTTTGGGCGGTCGCGGCGATCAGTCTGTTTGCGACAGCGGTTTTTCTGCTGACCGGTTCGGCGGGCCCGCGGAAGCCGCTTGAGGTGCGCCTATGAAGGCGTGCTTGCGCACGTTCAAGGCGCCGCGCGATTTGGCGATACGAATGGCGACAAGTGCGACACAGCCGACGGCTGCGAACGAGAACAGGGCGACGTCGAATAGCACGGGGATACTCGTATGTGGTTACTGGAGGCCAGTTGTGAAACCGGCGGGTCCGGAGCCCTTGCATAACCGGTGCCAGAGGCTCGGAGTCCCGGTGCCAGATGTTGTTCCGGGATAAACCCGTTACTGATGAAAGGCTTGGGATTCGGGTGATGAGCGAGAACAAGCGCCGGCTGTACCACCGGGTGACGCGTTGGGTCACTTTGAGCCTTTTCAGTGTGCTGACCGTGCCCGTCAGTGCGGCGCTGCCGGCCGCCGTCGAAGGGGTGCCGGTGCCCTCCCTTGCACCGATGCTCAGCCGGGCGGTTCCGGCGGTAGTGAACGTGTCGACGGTCTACACCGCCGCTGCTCGCAACCCGATCATGGACGACCCGTTTTTTCAGTGGTTCTTCCGGGATCCAGGATTCGAGCGGCGCTATCGCGGCCGCAGCGTCGGTTCCAGGGTCATCGTCGACGCGGCCAAGGGCTACGTACTGACCAACAACCACGTGGTGCAGAACGCCGAAGAAATCACCATTACGGTGCATGACGGGAAGGTCCTGAAGGCGCGACTGGTGGCACAGATCCGGCGGTGGATCTGGCGGTGCTGCAGGTGCCCGCGCGCGGACTGGTGGCGATGCCGATGGCCGACTCGACGCGCGTCCAGGTCGGCGATTTCGTGGTCGCCATCGGCAATCCGTTTGGCCTTGGCCAGACGGTGACGTCGGGCATCGTCAGCGCCATCGGCCGGTCGGGGCTGTCGATCGAAGGCTACGAGGATTTCATTCAGACCGATGCGTCCATCAATCCCGGCAATTCCGGCGGCGCGCTGGTGAATCTGCGCGGCCAGTTGATTGCCGTGAACACGGCGATTTATGCGCCGAATGGCGGCAACGTGGGCATCGGCTTTGCCATACCGGCAAACATGGCGCGTGCGGTCATGAACCAGATAGTGCGGTTTGGTGCGGTACGACGCGCGTTCATCGGGCTGTCCGTGCAGGCCCTGACGCCGGAACTGGCACAGGCGCTTGGTTCGAATACGGCGGGGTCACCTGAAACTGGCCTCCCCGAAGGAGGCGTTGCAGTTACCGATGTGCAGGCCGGCAGTGCTGCTGCGCGAGCGGGGTTCCGCGTGGGCGACATCGTTGTACAACTTGGCGAGCGCCGCGTGCTGCGGTTGGGCGACTACTTCGCCAGCGCGGCCATCCTGATGGTGGGCGACACGGTTGGTGCGACCGTCCGCCGAGGTGGCCAGCAGGTTCGGCTCAATCTTGTGCTGTCGGCGGCCGAAAGCACGCGCGTTGTCGGGCGAGAACTATCGCCTTTGCTGGACGGCACGCTGCTGGCGCCGTTCTTCAACGCGGCCGCGCGGCGCCCGGCGGGGGTTGCCGTGCAAGAAATCCATCCGCGCAGCCGTGGCTATGCGCTGGGCCTGCGAGCCGGTGATGTGCTGGTGGCGGTCAATGGGCAAGCGGTGCTCGGTCTGGCCGATCTGCGTGCCAGCATGCGCAAAGCCTCAGGTCAGTTGCTGCTGCGCGTGTTCCGCAGCGGACGTTACTTTCAAGTGCAACTGCGCTGAGCCGCACGGTTGTGCAGGCTCAGCCCGTTCGCCGCCCGGCGGCAGATCAATCGAACATGATCACGCTGCGGGCAACTTCGCCGGTCTTGAGTGCTTCCATGGCGTCGTTGACATCGGCCAGCTTGATTCGGCGCGACAGCAGATCGTCGAGGTGCAGCCGACCCTGCAGATAGAACTCGATGAAACGTGGCATATCGACGCGGAAGCGGTTGGAGCCCATGTTGGAGCCCTGGATCTTCTTCTCGGACAGGAAGTCCGGGCCGTGGAATTCCACCATGGTGCCGACAGGAATCATGCCGATGACCGTGGCCAGGCCGCCGCGACGCAGCATGCGGAAGGCCTGCTCCGTGGTCGACTTCAGGCCGATGGCCTCAAAGGAGTAATGCACGCCGCCCTGGGTCATCTCGATGATTTCGCCGACGGCATCTTTTTCCTTCGCGTTGACCACGTCTGTCGCGCCGAACTTGCGTGCCAATTCGAGCTTCGACGGCACCATGTCGACGGCGATGATGCGCGCAGCGCCAGCCAGCGCCGCGCCATTTATGCACGAGAGGCCGACGCCGCCGCAGCCGATCACGGCCACCGTGGTGCCCGGCTGAACGCGGGCTGTGTGAATGGCCGCGCCGACACCTGTGGTCACGCCGCAGCCGATCAGTGCCGCGCGGTCCAGCGGCATGTCCGGCCGAATCTTCACGAGCGCGTGTTCGTGGATCAGCATCTGCTCGGCAAAAGAAGAAAGATTCAGGAACTGATGCACCGCCTGACCACCGTGGCTGATGCGTGGTGCGTCGCTTTCCTCGCGGCGAAGCTCGGGCTCCTGGCACAGCGACATGTGCCCGGTGAT
>CAMAVY010000281.1 GCA_945861675.1 Klebsiella pneumoniae
TCGAACCCGCGCAGCGTTTCAGGCTGATCGTGGCCACCTGCGCTACCATCCACCCCGTCACTCATGCACGCATTCAAGCGTCCACGATCACGCTGAAACAGCGTCCACGATCAGAATGAAATGAGTGGCCACGATCGCTGAAATACGCAGCAGACGAATCACGATGCACTGACGAAGCTGCCGAATCGTGGGCTGTTTCTCGATCGATTGACTTCCGCGCTTGATCAGCCGGGCCAGCGCTGCGGTGTGGCGTTGATCGACATCGACCGTTTCAAGTCCGTGAATGACAGCTATGGCTATGCGGCAGGCGATCAGATCCTCATTCAGATTTCGAACCGGCTGGCCTTGGCGGGACGTGCCCAGGACCGCATTGCTCGCTTGGATGGTGATCGCTTTGCTGTGCTGCTGGGCGCGCCACTGCGCGATGGCGAGCAGACCAGTGTGATCAGAGCCATTCTCGATCGGCTGGCGCAGGCCTTCGACGTCGATGGCCGCGATGCCTTTCTGCAGGTATCGATTGGCGTGGCGATGGCGCCCAGTGATGCGCAGCAGGCCAATAGTCTGATGCAGGCCGCAGAACAAGCGCTGGAACTGGTGAAGAGTCGTGGTGGCAATGGCTTCCGCTTCTTCGAAGCGGAAATGCATGCGGCGGCCGGCCGGCGCGTGGCCATCGAACAAGGCTTGCGGCGCGCGATCACCATGAGTCAGTTGACGATGCTCTATCAGCCGATCGTCGATGTCATCGATCCAGCGGTCTATGGCGTTGAGGCGTTGCTGCGCTGGCACCATCCGACTCTGGGCGCCGTTTCGCCAGCAGAGTTCATCCCGATCGCAGAGCAGTGCGGATTGATGGTGCCGATTGGCCTGTGGGTGCTGGAGACTGTGGGCGCGCAGATCGACCTATGGCTTGCAGCAGACATCGATACGCTGCGCGTCAACGTGAACGTTTCGGGCTATCAGCTGCGTACCGCCGATGCGCGCGATGTATTGCGTGCGCTGCTGACCGGGCGGCATGCGCCGCGCCTCTGCCTTGAGATCACGGAGTCCGTGCTCATCGAAAACAGCGATGATGTCAGATGCTTCCTCGAACAGGTGCGCGCCGCAGGTGTGCGCGTGGCCATCGATGATTTTGGCACGGGCTATTCCTCGCTGGGCTATCTGCTGCACTTCCCGATCGATGTCGTGAAGATCGACAAGTCCTTCATCGATCACATGGAGAGCGACAACAAGGCGCTGGCACTCGTTGCGACCATCGAAGCGATGGGCCGCATCCTTGGCATGCAGGTCGTCGCGGAAGGCGTGGAAACCGAACGCCAGCTGGACCGATTGCGGATCGTGGGCAGTCGCTTTGTTCAGGGCTATCTGTTTGCGCGTCCGATGAGCGGTGGCGACGTCACGCGCTTCATGCAGGTCGGGCACCTCAATGGCGGCGAACATTCAGCGCGCGCGGCGGGTTGAGCGGATTCGCTTGCTGGAGGGGGCCAGGAGCGCGAAGCGCTCCGACCTGATTTAGCAGCGGGAGCGGATAAATCAGAGCGACCTTGGGTAGACTGCGCCCCGTTTTCCGATGCCACTTCAGCCATGAACCCGCGCCAGCGTCTCGAATTCAACAAACTGCAGAAGCGTCTCCGGCGGGAGGTGGGCCAGGCCATCGCTGACTTCAACATGATTGAAGACAACGACCGCGTCATGGTGTGTCTGTCGGGTGGCAAGGACTCCTACACGCTGCTCGACATCCTGATGCAGCTGCGTGCGTCCGCGCCCATCAACTTCGAGCTCATCGCCGTCAATCTCGATCAGAAGCAGCCGAACTTCCCTGCGGATGTGCTGCCGCGCTATCTCGACGGGCTTGGGATCGAGTACCACGTGATCGAGCAGGACACCTACAGCATCGTCAAACGACTCACGCCCGAAGGGAAGACCTTCTGCCCGGTGTGTTCGCGGTTGCGGCGCGGCATCCTGTACAGCTTCGCAACGCGCATCGGTGCCACCAAGGTTGCACTGGGCCACCATCTGGACGACATCGTCGAGACGCTGTTTCTGAATCTGTTCCACCAGGCCAAACTGAAGTCCATGCCGCCGAAGCTGCTGTCGGACGACGGGCAGCATGTGGTCATTCGCCCACTCGCCTATGCGCGCGAAAAAGACATCGCGCGCTGGGCCATACAGCGCGACTACCCGATCATTCCGTGCAATCTATGTGGGTCTCAGGATGGCCTGCAGCGCAACGTCATCAAGGCGATGCTTAACGCTTGGGATCGTGAGCAGCCTGGCCGTGTAGAGAACATTGCCCAGAGCTTGCGGCACGTTGTGCCGTCACATTTGTGCGACACGCAGCTGTTTGATTTCGCCGGCCTTGCGCAGCGCGAACGCGCACCGGGCGTCGGCTTGATCGATGCCGTCGAGGTGCTGTGAGTGTGCTGATCCGGCGCACGCGGTCCAGGTGGATCGATCCGCGTTCAGCAGTGGAGTTTTCAAGACAATCGCGCATGAGCGCAGCAGAACTTTGAGGTTGGCAGCATGAGGTTGGCAGCATGAGGTTGGCAGCATGAGGTTGGATGCATGAAGACGAGAGCGGCTGTTGCATGGGAAGCCGGAAAACCCTTGCACGTTGAAGAAATCGATGTTGCCGGCCCGCGTGCGGGCGAGGTGCTGGTCCGCGTTGTTGCTACCGGCGTCTGTCATACCGATGCGTACACGTTGTCCGGTGCTGATCCGGAAGGGCTGTTTCCCACCGTGCTTGGCCACGAGGGTGGCGCAATCGTTGAAGAGGTGGGTGCGGGTGTGTTGTCGCTGAAGCCGGGCGATCACGTCATCCCGCTTTACACACCTGAGTGCCGGGAGTGCAAGTTCTGCCGTTCAGGCAAGACCAACTTGTGCGTCGCCATTCGTGCAACACAGGGCAAAGGTCTGATGCCCGATGGCACGTCGCGCTTCAGCCGCCACGGCCAGCCGATCTTCCACTACATGGGTACGTCCACGTTTGCGGAGTACACAGTGCTGCCGGAGATTGCGCTGGCGAAGATCCGTTCCGATGCGCCGCTGGACAAGGTGTGCCTGCTTGGTTGCGGCGTCACGACAGGCATTGGCGCGGTACGCAACACAGCGAAGGTGCAACCAGGCGACACGGTTGCAGTGTTTGGCATTGGCGGCATCGGACTATCTGTGATTCAGGGCGCCGTCATGGCCAATGCGGGCCGCATTATCGCAGTGGACGTGAACGATTCGAAAGCAGACATGGCGCGCCAGCTCGGTGCCACCGACTTCGTCAACCCAACGCGTCTGACCGGTACGGTGCAGGAAGCCATCATCGAGATGACCGACGGCGGCGTGGATCACAGCTTCGAATGCGTGGGTAACGTCGACCTGATGCGCATTGCCTTGGAGTGCGCGCATCGCGGCTGGGGACAGTCAGTGGTGATTGGCGTAGCCGGCGCCGGCCAGGAGATTCGCACGCGACCGTTTCAGCTGGTGACGGGCCGCGTGTGGAAGGGCACTGCGTTCGGCGGCGTGAAGGGTCGCACCGAACTGCCGGACTACGTGGATATGTACATGAACGGGCGCATCGAACTCGATGCAATGGTCACGCATGTACTGCCACACGCCGAAGTAAACAAAGCGTTTGAGCTGATGCACGGCGGGCACAGCATTCGCACAGTGCTGATGTACTGATACTCAGTGCGGCGCGCGTTGCTGATATTCGCTCAGGGCATGCATGAAGCGTTGATGCGCAGTGCCGAAGTCGACCAATAGACGCTCAGGCGCGCGATGGTCACGTGACGCGCCGCGCTCGGCATCCTGTGCAGTTTCCGACACGGTGCGCTGCTGCGCTTCCAGCGCAGCAGCGCACGCCGCCAGGCGCTGCGCACCGAAGCTACCCGCCACAGACTTCAAGTTGTGCGCGAGGCGCGTCGCCAGCGTTGTCTGCCCGGTGCTGATCAATGTGCTCAGATCCTTCGGGGCGTCGGCATAGTGCACGACGAATTCCTGCAGCGTGCGGTCCAGCAGTTTCGTGTTGTCGCCGTGCCGATGCAGCGCCAACTGCAGATCGAAATCCTGCGCTTCGCTGTCTGTCTGCTCGCGGCCGGTGACATCGCCTGACGGCATGCCTGACGGTCTGCCTGGCGGCATGTCTGCGGCATGCGCTGCATCATCTGCTTGCGTGTTCGAAGCTGTGTGGCCGATCTGCCCGAGCAGCACGGCCAGCTGCGCAGGCTCCAGCGGCTTGTGCAGGTAATCGGTGAAGCCGGCGTCGATCGCACGCTGCATTGCACTGGTTGTGGTGTCAGCCGAGAGGGCCACGATCGGCGGTAGGACCTGCGGCAGTTGCTGTAGGAGATGTGCGGTCGCGAAGCCGTCGAGGCCGGGCATGTGGATGTCGAGCAGAATCAGATCGAACGTGCCTTCTGCCACGCATTGCAGTGCGCTGTGTCCCGAGTCTGCCAGCGTGGGTTGTGCGCCGAGCCTCTGCAGCAGTGCTTCGGCCACCGTTCGATTGAGTGGATTGTCGTCGACCAGCAGCACACGCAAACCAGCGATCTGAGCGCGATCGGGCAGCGCTGTGGGCACGCGCAACGGCAAGCGGCAGCTGAATGTGCTGCCTTTGCCAGGTGCACTTGCAAGCGACAGCGTGCCGCCCATCAATTGCACCAGCTGACTCACGATGGCTAGGCCAAGTCCGCTGCCACCATACTGCCGGGCAATACCGGCGTCGGCCTGCACGAACGGCTGAAACAGCGTCGCCGCGGTGTCTGCGGCGATGCCGATGCCGGAGTCCTGTACGTGCAGCAGCAACTGCGCTGGTTCAGCAACTGTATCGAACTCGGCGCGCAGCCAGATTTCACCCTGGTGGGTGAACTTCACGGCGTTGCCAACGAGGTTGTGCAGAATCTGACGCAGACGCAGTGGGTCGCCTTCGATCCACGTGCCTTGCATTGACTCACTGCCGGCATCGGCCTGCTTCGGCATCTGGACCTGCATATGCAGGTCCAGACCTTTGCTGTGTGCCATCGGTGCGAACAGTGTGACGCACTCTTCAATCAGCTCACGCAGGTCGATTGGCGTGTGTTCGAGTCGCAGCTGCCCGGCGTCCAGGCGCGCAGCGTCCAGCACATCGCCCATCAGCGCCTGCAGTTGGCGTGCTGCTGCGTCGACCGCGCGCAGCAGCTGGCGTGTCTGTGCAGGGTCAGAGGCGCTGTTGGCCA
>CAMAVY010000282.1 GCA_945861675.1 Klebsiella pneumoniae
ATCACGTCTGTTCTTGCGGGAAGAAGGCCGGTCGGTGTTGCTGCCGTGGGGCACGGCAACTACTGTGTGGGCCTCTGTGTAGAGGTCCACACATGGCGACGAATCTTTCTCTGGACCCGGAGCTACTTGAGCGGGCGATGCAAGTCAGCGGCGAGCGCACAAAAAAGGCCACGGTCACGCGTGCGCTGGAAGAGTTCATTGCGCGCCGGGGCCAGAAGCGCGTGCTGGAGTTGATGGGCAAGCTTGAGTGGGACAACACGTTCAACTACAAGGCGGAACGATCCCGCGAATGAAGCTGCTGGTCGATACAAGTGTCTGGTCGCTTGCGCTGCGGCGGGACACCGCTCCGATCGGCTAGAAAAACACATACGCCCGCACCACCACATTCTTCCGGCAACGCGCGTCTTCCGGCGCAGTCGGATCAATACACGCCGCATGAAACGACCAGCGCGACTTCGAGCCGTCGGTCACTGAGTCATAGCACTTGAGCATCGACACCTCGGTCGGCGTCTGCTGCGGAAACCAGTACCACTCGTGGCCCGCGCGCCGCGTGAAGCGTGTGGTCTCGCCAACACGATCGTCGTAGATGCGGTAGTTGGTGATGTACGGCTGGTCGGCGAATGAAGGCCACGCGCAGAGCACGAACGGGTTCTGCTGCACGGTCTCCATCGGCTTGGCGAGGTTGATCGACATGAAGCGCCGCGCCATCTTCGCGTCGGCGTCTGCCTCTGTGTAGTGCTGTTCACGCCCGAAGTTGCGCAGGTTCTTCGTCAGCAACTCGCGGCAACGCACACGCCCGCTGTTGTCGTTCAGGTCGTTGTGTACCAGGTACGCATAGTTCGCGTTTACGCCAGGGTTCTTGTTGGCCTGGTCTTCCGTGCGGTCGCCCTGATAGTCCTTGTCGAACACGTCGTGGTTGTACACAAGTGCGTCGGTGGCGCCGGGAAAGAACTCGAGCAGCAGCTGCTCGATCTCAGGGTAGAACACGCGTTCCACTTCGGCTGAATCGTAGAAGTTCGTGCACTTCGACTCGCAGTGCGCCAGCGCAACGCCCAGCTTGTCCATGCACTCGGGGCTGTTCGGCGACAGGCCTGGGTAGTAGTTGCCGATGCGCCGCGCATCGCGCAGCACGTGCGGGAAGTACAGGCAGCGGCGGCCAATGTCGCGTTCTTCTTTGCGCAACGCCTGTTGTTCGGCCTCGCGCGCCGGGTCGCGCCACAGCGCATTCGAAGACACGATGGAGTACGACGGTGCTTCGTGAATGGAGTAGCGCATCGGCAGCGCGACGCCGCCTTCATCCGCCTTGATGTTGTTGGCGCGGATGTACTCCAGGCACTCGGCGTGGCCACGGAAGCCCACGCCCCAGGGCGTCTCGATGGGTCCGGGTGGCGCGTTGTCGAGCATGTCCATCACGGCCTGGCCTGAACCCTCGGTGAGCTGGCGCAGCGCGTCCTCGGTGGCGCTGGTGGTGCCGGCATCGCCGTCGCGTTCGTAGGCCATGTACGACACACCGCCGTTCGCAGCGATGGGTGTGGGCTGGCCTTTGGTCAGTTCGAACGGCGGCACGTAGGCGCGTGTGCTGGTGGGTGTGACTGCGCGTTCTGCGGTGTTCTGGCTCATGACGTGCCTCCGTTGGATGGGTCCGGGAGAAGAGGACTGGCGAGTGCTGGACGCTGCCTATCGGCACGGGTCTGGTCAAGCAGCATCATCGCAACGCCGTTTGCTTGAAGCGCAGGCGTTATTCGCGACAATCCCCGCCCCGCATCAATTCGGCACACCCCATGAAACTCGGACTCGGCATCGGCCCGCTTGGCCCCGCAGGCGGCGCACGCATGATCGCGCTTGCCCAGGAAGCAGAGAACCTCGGCTACGACACCATCTGGTGTCCGGAGATCTACGGCGCCGATTGCTTTACGCCGCTCGCATGGGTGGGCGCGCACACCACGAAGATCAAGCTCGGCACATCGATCATGCAGATCTCGGCGCGCACACCGGCCAGTGCAGCCATGCATGCGGTGGCGCTTGATCATCTGTCAGGCGGCCGGTTGATTCTGGGTGTGGGTGTGTCTGGCCCGCAGGTTGTCGAGGGCTGGTATGGCCAGCCCTATCCCAAGCCGCTGGCGCGCACACGTGAATGGGTGGCCATCTTCCGCAAGATCATTGCGCGGCAGGACCCGGTGAGTTTTCAGGGCGAGCACTATCAGCTGCCGTTGCAAGGCGGCACCGGCCTGGGCAAGCCGTTGAAGCTCATGCAACACCCGCTGCGCGAACACATTCCGGTGTATCTCGGCGCTGAAGGTCCGAAGAACGTGGCGCTTGCTGCGGAAATCTGCGACGGCTGGATTCCGATGTTCCTGTCGCCCTATCAGATGAACACGCAGTACGCGGAAGCCATGCAGAACAAGGCTGCGGGCTTCGAGATTGCCGCCGCGGTGCCGGTAGTGATCGATGACGACGTCGATCGCGCTCGTGCGCAGGTCAAGCAGAGCGTGGGCTTCTACGTGGGCGGCATGGGCGCACGCACGTTCAACGTGCACAAGGATCATGTGGCGCGCATGGGCTATGGCGAGGCGGCGGATCGCATCCAGCAGCTGTTCATGTCGGGTCAACGCGATCAGGCGTTTGCGGCCGTGCCGGACGAACTCATCGACGAGATTGCGCTGTGCGGGCCCAAAGCGCGTATTCGCGAGCGCCTGCAGGGGTGGAAGCAGAGCCCTGTTACGCAGATCAACGTCGGCTCGGCCGATCGCGATACGCTGCGTTTTCTTGCTGAAGAACTGCTGTAACCCGAACAACTGCTGCCTGAAGGAGAACTGCAATGGCGAATGTGCTGCACGAAGTCCGCGACTACACCATCGACCCCGCGTGGTATGCGGCATACCAGACCTGGGCGCGTGATCATGCCGTGCCGTGGCTGCGTGCCAATCTCGACATGGTCGGTTTCTGGATGCAGCAGGATGTGCCGGCTGAAGTGTCGGGCTCGAACCCTGTGGTGTCGCCGAACGGCCAACCGAACGTCACCTGGATTCTGCGTTGGAAAGACAAAGCCACGCGCGATGCACAGTTTGCTGCGGTGTTTGGCTCGGATGGCTGGAAGGAAGTCTGGGCTCGTCACCCGAATCCCGACTCCTATCTGCAGATGAACGCCCGGTTTCTTGAACTGGTCGAGTAGTTCAACGGAACGCTGTCAGGCTTCTTGAGCGTGCGCCTCGTCCTCGCTGCGCCATTGCGCGGCGGCCGCGGTGTCGCCGGTTGATGTCGCGAGTGCAGCCAGACCTGCAAGTGCCGCACGCGTTGCGGGCAGGTGGCCCGAACGCATGCCAAGCTTGCGGGCCCGCTGAAGATCGCGCTCTGCACTTACATGGTCTGCGCGTGCCGCATGCAGTTGTGCGCGCAACACAAGTGCCAGTGCCAGATCGCCAGGCTGTGCCAACGCTTCAAGCAGCGGAATGGCCCGCTGCAGCGCGTCATCGGCACGCTCCCGTACCTTCATCTCGAGCCGGCTTGCATCGATCGCAATCGCCCGGTCGTCCATCCCAAGTGCTGTGCGCGCTGTGCGCACATGCAAGACGGCCATGCGTGCCATTGCAGCGCCGTCCTGCTCACACAGCGTGATTGCCTGCGCCAGCAGTCGCAGCACCTCTTCGGCGTCGCCGTTCTGGGCTTGCAGCAGGTCCGCACGAATTTCCAGCGCATCGAGACGCTGGGTGATGGGCGCCGCTTCGATGCGGGGCGCAAGTGCGCGCAGCAGTGCCGCGGCGGGGTCGATGCGTGCACTCGTTATCCAGTGTCGTGCCATGGCCAGCTGCACGCGCAACTGCAGCGCCGCTGCCATGCTGGGTTCTGCAACCGCGTTGGCTGTTTCAACAGCCGATTCAAGTGCGCGATCGGCGGCCTCCGTTGCCTCGCTGCGGTTGTGCAGGCGGGCCAATGCCAACTGGATATCGACGCAGGTTGCGTGGTCCGGCGCGTCGGCCAGCGCGTAGCCGTAGTGCAGTTGCGCGTCGGTGAGTGCATGCACGCGCAGCGCGGCTTCTGCAGCGGCGACGCGGAACGGAATCGCGCGATTGGCTTTTGCCGACACCGCCGGCGGCGGTGCGTGCGGGCCAGGAAGCAGGGCCGTGCGGTGCGTGGACGTACTCGGTCGGCGCATGCGTGTTGGGGAGCAAGGCGATGAGCTGGTGCTGACATGCCCGCCGCCGCTTGCGTGTATGGCGCCACGGCAACGGCGGGCATGTCCCGACTGTCGCGGGCTCGGATTGGTTTTGGGCCGAGCTGTATTCGCAGGTAGCTACGGGGTGTGCGGTGACGTCAAGCGCGATGGTTATGATGTGCAGCGTGGTACTTCGCCAACTCGCCGTGTTGGAAGAACGTGAGCATCACGTGGTGGTAGTCCACCGGGCTGCCATGCCACTGCGACGCGCCGGTTTCTGCCGAAACATTCGCTCCGTGCCGTTCGTTGGCAATGCGCAGGTCTTCCAGTCCGCAGTGCATGGCGGGCGCTGATGACGGGATCACGCATCCGGTGGGCGTCTTGAACTCGTAGCACCCATCCATCAGCCGAAGCACTGAATAACCGCCTTCGTGCAGCAATGTGTGATGGAAGGAACAGAGGGTCACGAGATTCTTCAGCGATGTCTCGCCCTGCCTCGACCAGTGCTGAATGTGGTGGGCGTGCAGGAAGTGCTCGTGTGTGCAGCCTGGGAAGCGGCAACCCTGATCCCGCGCGTTCATGGCCCGTCGGATGGCAGGTGGAACAGTTCGGCTGCGCCGGCCAATGGACAATGGCTCGCCGTGTTCGCCTTCCAATAACTGCACCACCCCGGCATCGCAGCAGAGCCGTTCCGGCGTTGCACGGGGAATGGCTTCAGCGCCGTCGATGTAGGCCGATGTTTCCCCTGAATCGTCTACGGTCCGATCCGCTGACTTATCGCCGTGGTGTTCCGCGTCACCGGTTTGTCCCGCGTCGATCTCAGCAATGGGCGCACGGACATGCACCACGATCTCAGGCACCGCACCCTTGGGCTCAGCGCCCACAGCTGCCTCTGCAACCCCCGCCAACGCCATGGCGCGCCGGGCAAATACCGGCACCGACGGAACATGCTGCTGCATGGCATTCAAGGCTGAGACCAAACGAGCCCCATCATCCGGCATGAGGCGAGCCCGCAGCACCAGCATGCCGTCATCGTCGTAGTACCAGTCG
>CAMAVY010000283.1 GCA_945861675.1 Klebsiella pneumoniae
GCAGAGAAGAGTGCCATCGTGGCGATGGTGGGCTCGGCGTAACGTACGCTCTGTTGGGCACCGGCCCGCAGGTTGCTCGCGATCCGCCATATCCAGGTGGGTAGCTGCATTGGGCGCGTGGGTTCGACGTATTGCATGGTCAGGACGGCGGTGTACGCCGGGTGCAGTCTAGCTTGCGGCTCGCGTCTCGGCTGCGACTTGCTTGCCGACTTGCTTGCCGACTTGCTTGCGTCGGGGTTGGTTGATGCTCGCGGGCAGTTCGTGTCCCGGTTTTCGTCAATCAAGAAGCTCCAGCAAAGCGCGGCGCTTGAGCTCCGGCAGCGCGCGGAAGCGCTTCAGGAGTGTTTGTTCGAGTGCCGACGCGCCTGTGGTCCGGCAATCCAAACTGCTGCTGCCGGAAATGCTGATCTCGCCGAGCGCGCGGTCGATGATTGCGACGATCTCCGAGTTCATGCTGCGCCGATGCTGCCGGGCGGCATCGGATATCGTGCGGCGCATGCCTTTCGGCAGGCGCACGACAAACTTTTCAGTTGCTGTACTCGAGAGCCCTTCGTCGCGCATTCTGCCGCCTCGCGCCTGTCTGACCGCAGCCTAACAGCTTCACACGATGAACAAAAAAGGGCTGAACAAAAAGAGGCTGAACAAAAGTGCCGCGGCTTGTGCGCATGTCGACGGTCGAGGGGCGCAGCATCAAAATGCCACTATTGCCCTGGTGGTTCCGGCCTGAAAAGGTCCTGGATCAATGGGACCTACCGAACATGCAGTGCTGCCGGAAGTGAGCGCGCCAAGATCACGTGTTGCGGCGGCGGCGGTGGCCGTTGCAGGCGTGCTGTGTGTGCTGTTGCTCGGTCTCGGCGCAACGCAGCTGCGCTTCAACGCGTCATATCGGGCCTACTTCGACGCCGATGACCCGATGCTGCTTGCCTACGACCAGCTGGAGCGTCGGTTCGATTCACGTGACGCGCTCTTGCTGCTGGTGGCGGCACGGCCGAATGAGTCGGTGTTCTCTCCAGCCGGGCTGACGCTCATTCGCGACCTCACGGCGGCAGCCGCAGATCTGCCTGGTGCAAGCCACGTGGATTCGCTCACCAACTCGCCGTACATCGAGGCCGACCCCGACGGCTTCCGCATCCGTGAACTGTTGCCTGAATCGCAGCCTGCTTCCCGCGGCGTTGATCTGGCGGCTGCGCAGCTGCTGCGGCGGCTGGCACGCGGCGATCGTTTGATCGAGGGAGCCCTGGTCGACCGGTCGGGGCGGGTGCACTGATCGCGGTGACCCTGCATGCACCGCCGCGCGCGGTCGCCGCGCACGCAGACGCTGCGCAGGCGTCCGCCGCGCGCGCGCAGGACGCACAACAGACCCCGACATTGTTCGAAGGCGGTGCCGATGCCTTGAGCAGCTGGTCGCCGGTCATGCATGCGGCGGATGCGCTGCTTTCGTCGCACAAGACACAGGGCTTCGATCTGCATGCATCCGGCATCGTGGCGATGAACTACGCCTTCGCCGAAGCAACGCTGAACGACGCGCTCACACTCATTCCGCTGAGCCTTCTGTTGCTGTTTGTCTTTGTCGCCATTGCGCTGCGCAGTGTGGGCGCGGCGTTGCTGGTGCTGGCCTTGAGTCTGTTGACCCAGGTTGCTGCGCTTGGCCTGCTCGGTTGGAGCGGTGTGCCGTTGAGTTCTACGGTCGCCATGGCACCGCTGATGCTGCTGACGATCACCGTTGCAGATGGCGTGCATGTGTTGCTTACGCTGCGCGCACTGCAGTGGGCACGGGCGGGTGCCGAACCTGTGAGCGTCACGATTGCTGCAGTGTTCAAGAGCCAGCGAGCGCCGGTGTTCCTCGCGACCGCGACCACGGTCGCAGGCTTTCTGACCATGAACTTATCTGCGGTCCCGACCTATCGTGTGCTGGGCAATGTCGTGGCCGCCGGCGCCGTCGTTGCGGGGTTGCTGACCCTGGTCTGGATGCCTGCGGTACTTCGGCTGTGGTCGCCCAGTTTTTGGGTCGGCTGGGGGATCCGCGGGTCCACGAACGGCGCCGGCGCACGGGCCGCAGCATCGTCGGATTTTGGCTTGTCGCGCGTGTTGGGCGATTTGCTGGGTTGGTTGTCCGCCCGCGCTCCGAACTTGCCTGCAGCGAGTGTGAGCCTGAGTTCGCGACTTGCAGCCAACGTGAAGGGGCGGGCGATGCTCGTGTTTGGCGGTTTGTTCGTGGTGCTGTTGATCGCGTGTTTTGGCTGGACGCGCTTGCGTGTGGACGATGCGTTCGTGCACTACTTTTCGCCGACTTTGGCATTCCGTCAGGCCGCCGACGTGCAGTCTGCGAGTCTCGGCGGGCTCTACGAGATCGAGTATGCCGTCGACTCGGGGCAGCCGGGCGGCGTACATCAACCGCAGTACCTGCGCGCCGTTGATGACTTCGTACGCTATCTCGAGGCGCAGCCCGAGACGCGCCACGTGACGGCCTGGACGCGTGTGCTGCAACGCATTCACGAGCGGAGGCGGCAAAGCGATGGACTGCCGCCAGCACCTGATGCGCTGCCCGAGTCCGCGCAACTGGCCGCGCAATACATGTTGCTGTACCAACTGTCGCTACCGCTGGGCCACGATGCGAACGCATTCGTGGACGTGAACCAGTCCGGCTCGCGGGTTCGGGTGAGTTTCGGTGATCTGAGCTCGGCACAGATGCTGGCGCTGGAAGCGCGCATCGATCGCTGGTTCCGACGTGCGCATCCCGAAGCGCCTGCGGCTATGCAAGCGCCTGCGGCTGTGCAAGCGCCTGCGGCTGTGCAAGCGCCTGCGGCTGTAGCGCCTGTAAAGACGCGCGACCCAACCCGCGCAAGCCCGATTTCCATCACGGAAGTCCACAGCGCGGTCAATCTGATCTTCAGTCACCTGGGTGGGCGCAATGTAGCGGCGATGATGTGGGCCAATCTGCTCGGCGTGCTGGCCATCGCCGGCTTGATCGCTCTGGCGCTGAAGAATCTGGCCAGCGGCTTGCTGTCGGCTGCGATGAACCTGATTCCGCTGGGTCTCGCGTTTGCGGTGTGGGGACTGACGGTGCGCGACGTGGGACTCTCGCTGTCGGTCGCAGCCGGGATGACATTGGGCATCCTCGACCACAACGCGGTGCATCTGCTCAGCGCATATCACAGGCACCGACGGCAGCTCGCCGCACACGGATCGGCTGACGTGGGCGTGGCCCTGCAGGCGACGCTGATCGAAGTAGGCCCCGGCATTCTCGTGACGAACCTGGCGTTGATGGTGGGCTTCTTCATGCTTGCGATGTCGTCGTTTCAGCTGAACGCGCAGTTGGGCAGCTTCACGGTGTTGACGCTGGGTCTGGCGCTGCTGGTGAACCTGGTGTTCCTGCCAGCGGCCGTGTTGTTCCGGTCGCTGCACAGTGCGCGGCCGGCCGGCATACTGGTGAACCCGCCTTCGTCTGCAAGTTGAGTACGCGCCACGATGATCGACTTCAACACGCCCACCCCCGCAAGCGAGGCCAGCATGCGGCTTGCGGCTACCATTCTGCTGGTGCGCGACGCGCCGGAGGGTGTTGAGGTTTTCATGCAGCAACGCGCGACGGCCGCCGACTTCGGCGGCATGTACGTCTTCCCCGGCGGCAAGGTCGATCCTGCCGACAGCCATGGTGAGATCGCCGCCTTGTGCCCGGGACTGTCCGACAGTGAAGCCAGTGCCCGCTTAGGCATCGCGGAAGGTGGCCTGGCCTATTGGGTCGCGGCCCTGCGTGAGTGCTTCGAAGAATGCGGCGTGCTGCTTGCGCACGACGCCAACGATCTGCCGGTGGATCCCCACGCGGCAACTGCGCGAGGGCGCTTTCATACCTATCAGCAGGGGTTGCGTGATGGCAGCCTGAGCATGGTGGATATCTGCCGCTCAGAGCAGATGCACCTGTCAGTGCGGCGCATGCGCTACTTCAGTCATTGGATTACGCCGGAGGGTCCGCCAAGGCGCTACAACACACGTTTCTTCATCACCGAGGTGCCGGCCGACCAGCAGGCAGACCACGATGAATGGGAGTCCGTGAACAGCGTCTGGACGCGCGCACAGACGGCGCTGGATCGATGGCGCGCTGGCGAACTGCAGATGATTCATCCCACCGTGCTGACCTTGCAGAGCATCCTCAATGTTGCAAGCGTTGCAGAACTGCTGCAGCGCGTTCGCCAGGGCGCGCACCTGCCCGAGTGGACGCCCGAGCTTGGTCGTCAGGGGATGCAGAAGGTCGACTATCCGGTGTCGGAATGAACACGCGATCGCACTTGCTGCGCACGCTTCGTGAACTGGCGAGCGTTGGCGTTGCCCATGTCTGCCGATTCTGAGGCGCTGCTGCAGGCGACGGCGGTATGCAAACAACATGGCGCACGGCGGGTGCTGGATTGCGTGTCGCTGCAGGCGTATCCGGGCGACAGCATTGCGTTGATGGGGCCGAGCGGCTGCGGCAAGACCACGTTGTTGCACCTGTTGGCCGGCTTGGACAGTGCCGACAGCGGGCGCATCGAGTACCTGCTCGGCGATATGCAGTTCAACATGACGGCGCTGGACGAAGCTGCGCGTACACGCATTCGCAGGCGCTGGTTCGGCTTCGTGTTTCAGTTCTACAACCTGGTGCCCACGCTGAATGTTGCCGACAACATCCTGCTGCCGCGCAGACTGAACGGGTTGCCCGCAAGTGCGGATGCGCTGGCGCTGGCGCGCCTCGACCGTCTTGGCCTGCGCGGCCGCAACAGCGCGTGGCCGGCCGAGTTATCGGGTGGCGAGCAGCAGCGCGTCGCCATCGCCCGCGCACTGGCGCACGGCCCGCAGCTGGTGTTCGCCGACGAGCCGACGGGCAATCTGAATGTTGCGCAGGCCGATGAAGTACTCGATCTGTTGCTGCAGCACAGTCGCGATGCGGGCGCCGTGCTCATCTTTGCGACACACAGCGAACGGCTCGCCGCGCGCGCAAACAGGGTGCTCGATCTGGCGGCGATACCCGCGTGAGCGGTGCCTGCAGCCGAGCTCGTCACGCGGCATTCTGCGCGCGTTCGCCAGCATGAGTCGGCCGTAGCGGTGTTCAGCTTTCGCGCCCTCGCCCTGCTTCTGTCCGGTGGCTTGCGTGCCAGCGGGCGTCGACCCGGACCGCTGCTGTTCACAATCGTTGGCATGCTGCTGGCCACTG
>CAMAVY010000284.1 GCA_945861675.1 Klebsiella pneumoniae
CTCAAGCACCTAGACTGCGCGCCGTCACTTAACCGAGAACGCGCATGAACAACGGCTCACCGCACCGCTTCACACAACTCGACGTGTTCAGCGCCGCCGTGCTGCGCGGCAACCCATTGGCCGTGGTGCACGACGCAGGCGATCTCTCAACAGAACGCATGCTGGCATTCGCCAACTGGACCAATCTGTCCGAGACGACCTTCCTGCTGCCGTCGACTCAAGCAGGCACCGACTATCGCGTGCGCATCTTCACACCTGCCGGCGAACTGCCGTTCGCAGGTCATCCGACACTGGGCACATGCGGCGCCTGGTTGCGCGCCGGCGGCGCACCGCACAATGCACAGGAAATCGTGCAGGAGTGCGCCGTCGGCCTGGTGCGCATTCGGCGCACCAACGACCGCCTGGCGTTCGCAGCCCCCAAGGTTGCCATGACGCCAGTCTCCGCAGCAGAGCTTGCGACCGCCTGCGCAGCGCTACGCGTCGCGCCCGCCAACGTGCGTGCATCACAGTGGGTGGACAACGGGGTACGCATGCTTGTCCTGCTGCTGCCCGACGCTGCAACTGCGCTGGCCATCGAGCCGGACCATGTCGCACTGTCAACGTTTGCCAACGTTGGCATCGTGGCGCCACACCCGCCGGGCGTAGACGCATCATTCGAGGTGCGCGCCTTCGTGAATCTGGTCGGCATCAATGAAGACCCCGTCACGGGCTCTCTGAACGCCATGCTGGCGCAGTGGCTCATGCACATCGGCGCCGCGCCCGCGCACTACATTGCGAGCCAGGGCACGCGGCTCGGGCGCGCCGGACGCGTGTACGTCGACCGCGAAGGTGACGACATCTGGATCGGCGGCGAGCTTGCTTTCTGCATCGATGGAACGGTGCAGCTGTAGTCAGGGAACCGCCGCACAGCGTGCGGCTCTAGTCTCCGAACCGCCGCACAGCGTGCGGCGGCGGGGCCAACGCGCTGAGTGCCTCGGATGTCGCGCGGCGAACATCAAGTCCTGCGCGTCGGGTCACCTGTTGCGTGTGCTAGCGTCGGGGCACAATGATTTGCGCCACCCACGATTTGCGCCACCCACGATTTGCGCCACCCACTCGCCCGCAGGAATCCGCAGATGACCGACGCTGTGCAGCCCTTTCGCATTGCCATTCCCGAAGCCGACCTCGACGACCTGCGCGCACGCCTTGCGCGTACACGCCTGCCCGAGAAGGAAACGCCGGATGACTGGTCTCAGGGCATTCCGCTGAGTTATGTGCGCGAGCTCGTGGCCTACTGGAAGAACGGTTACGACTGGCGCATCTGCGAAGCCCGCCTGAACGCGCTGCCGCAGTTCACGACCCGAATTGATGGGCTCGGCATCCACTTCCTGCACATCCGCTCGCCCCATGCGAATGCGCAACCGCTGGTGCTGACCCACGGCTGGCCAGGTTCGATCATCGAGTTCATGAAAGTCATCGGGCCGTTGACTGACCCGGTTGCCCATGGCGGCGACGCGCGTGACGCATTTCACCTGGTCTGCCCAACGCTGCCCGGCTTCGGTTTCTCGGACAAGCCCACGCAGCCAGGCTGGAGCATCGAGCACATTGCCGATGCCTGGGCACAGCTCATGGCACGCCTCGGCTACAACCGTTACTTCGCGCAAGGCGGCGATTGGGGCGCGTTGGTCACGGCGGCCATCGGCATGCAGGACACCGCACATTGCGCGGCCATCCACATGAACATGCCCATCGCGCCACCCGATCCAGCCAACATGGACAACCTGACCGAACGCGAACAATCCGCGCTCGCTGGCATGAAGCACTATCAGGACTGGGACTCCGGCTACTCCAAACAACAGTCGACGCGCCCGCAGACGCTTGGCTATGGCCTCGCCGACTCTCCGGCAGGACAGATGGCCTGGATCATCGAGAAGTTCTGGTCCTGGACCGATTGCGACGGCCACCCGGAAAACGTCCTCACGCGTGATGAACTCCTCGACAACGTGATGATGTACTGGCTCACCAACAGTGGTGCATCCAGCGGCCGCATCTACTGGGAGAGCTTCGGCAAGACCAACACCAACCCGATCAACATTCCCGTGGGTTGCAGCATCTTTCCGAAGGAGATCTTCCGCACCTCGCGGCGCTGGGCGGAGAAACGTTTCAGCAATCTCATCCACTTCAACGATCTTGAGAAGGGCGGCCACTTCGCCGCGATGGAGCAACCGGCCAGCTACCTGGACGAGGTGCGAACGACCTTTCGCAAAGTGCGGTAGCGCGATGGCACGCAAAGCGACAGCCAGGGACATTCCAACTGCCGTCAACGAAACCTGTCTATGGTTGCCCGGCAGCGAAATGCGCCCGGCGCATGGCTCACCGGACTACAAGGTGGCCGGCAAGTCGTTTGCCACCTTTGTCATCAACCATCATGGCGATGGCCGTGTTGCCCTCTGGCTTGCAGCGCCCCCGGGCGCGCAACGCCGCTTCGTCCACGACGAGCCGGAGCACTATTTCGTGCCGCCGTACGTTGGGCCGCGCGGTTGGCTGGGTGTGCACCTGAACAAAGGTCTGCCCTGGGTGCATGTCGCGCGGCGCGTGCGCGAAGCCTATGAACAGGTTGCACCGCGCAAACTCGTTGCCGAACTCGGCCCGACGCCTGCGCTCGCACCACCCACCGTCGACATCGATCCGGAAGTTTTCGATCCACTGTCACCGCCGCGCCCCAAGAAGATCGTTGGGCAGTTGCGCACGCTGTGCTTGGCGCTGCCGGAAACCAGTGAAAGTCTGCAATTCGGGCAGCCCTGCTGGCGGGCGGGCAAGAAGACCTTCTGTTCTGTGCACCGCTATCAACGCCGCCTGACGCTATCGGCATGGGTCGGGGTTGAACAACAGGTCAACCTGACCTTCTCGCCGCGCTACCGCATTCCCGCCTACAGCGGTGGCAACGGCTGGATCGAGCTGGACATGGAAGACGAAGTGAACTGGGCAGAGGTTGCGGCGCTGCTGGACACCAGCTACCGGCACTTTGCGCTGCAACGAATGCTGAATGCCCTCGCGGGTGGGCCGACGTCTGGTCTGCCGGCAGCAAATGGCACGGCCGCAGCAAAGGGCGGCGCAGCAGCAAACGCCAAGGCCGCAGCAAAGGCCGGGGCCAAAGGCCGAACGATCGCGAAACCCGCACCGAAGCGAACAACCACAGTGACCGCAACGAAGCCCGACGTCGCGAAGGCCCGCGTCCGGAAGGCCAGTGCCAGCACTGCAACGGTTGCGCCAAAACCAAAGTCCCGGCCCCGTACCGCGCCGCGATCGGGACGCTGAACCCGATCACCTTCTCCCACGCCCTGGCGCACCCCGAGTCCCGCGCCGTCCGGCGTGCCCCGTGCGATTGATCCAGCGCAACGCGACGGGCACTCACCCACGCTACGCTGTGCCTGAACTAGGCTATTTGATAGTCATTCGCATTTACCTTTGGGACTGCGATGCCTAAGATCGCCACCCGGACGCTGCTCCCAACCATGCCCATGCCCCCCGCCAACGCGACTCAAGCGACTGCTGGACCTGACCCAATCCGTGCCGGGGCCCTCACCCTTGCAGGACCACTGACCCTTGCAGGCCCATTGACCCTTGCAGGATTGCGGCCCGGTGAACGCGGTCTCGTGCTCGCAGTCGCCATGCCTGACGCCAGTCACGCACACGACGACGGACTGGTCATTCGCCTGCTGGAGATTGGCTTCGTGCCCGGAGAAGTGGTGCGGGTGACGGCACTCGGACCTGGCGGTCGCGAGCCGCTGGCCGTGCGTGTCGGCGGAACCAGTTTCGCGTTGCGCAGGCACGAAGCCGAGCACATCCAGGTTGAACGGCTGCCATGAACGCGCCCGCTTCGAACATTTCGACAACGGCAGAGCGGCCCGCTCCCGCAGACCCGAGCACAGCGCCGGACAGCACGGCCGTTCGGCGCATCGCACTGCTCGGCAACCCGAATTGCGGCAAGACCGCGCTGTTCAATCTGTTGACGGGCAGCCGACAGAAAGTCGCCAACTACACCGGCGTAACCGTCGAGCGCAAAGAAGGCAGCTGCGTTTCGCCAGCGGGGCGCCGCTACACCATCCTGGATCTGCCGGGTGCCTACAGTCTGAACGCGACCAGTACTGACGAGGAGGTCACGCGCGACGTATTGCTGGGACGCTATCGCAACGAGGCGATACCAGAGGTCATCGTGTGCGTGACCGACGCCACCAACCTGCGACTGAACCTGCGCCTCGTGCTTGAGGTGCAACACCTTGGGCTGCCCATGGTGCTCGCATTGAACATGAGCGATCTGGCGGCACGTCGCGGCATCCTGATCAACCTTGAACAGCTGTCCGCTGCGCTCGGCATGCCGGTGGTCGAAACCGTCGGCATTCAGCGTGGCGGCGCAGACGACCTGCTGCGCGCGCTGGATGCACTGCGGGCGCGCGGCGAGTTGCAAGCGCGAGATGAACTGCCCAAGCAAGACGGCGCGCGCGAACACACCGCGTCCGCAGCACTCGCCCCATTCACACTCGCAGAAGCCACACTCGCAGAAGTCACGGAAACGCATCGACAGGTGCGCGCCATCCTCGCCAAAGCGGTCACCGAACCCGCCATCGATACCCGCTGGGACGAGCGCATCGACGCGGTCGTGATGCATCCGGTCTACGGGCTCGCCATCCTGGCCGTTGTGCTCATGCTCATCTTCCAAGCTGTGTTCAGCTGGGCCGAAGCGCCGATGGGCTGGATCGAGACGGGCACTGCCTGGGTCGGCGAACAGGTCGCGCACACACTGCCCGATGGCCTGTTGCGCAGCCTGATCGTCGATGGCGTGATTGCGGGCGCTGGCGGCGTGCTCGTGTTCCTGCCGCAGATCATCATTCTGTTCGCCTTCATCCTGGCGCTGGAAGACTCGGGCTATCTGCCGCGGGCCGCCTTTCTGCTCGATCGTTTCATGGGCAAGGTCGGCCTGTCGGGCCGCTCGTTCATCCCGCTGCTGTCGAGTTTTGCCTGCGCAATTCCCGGCATCATGGCGACCCGCGTCATCAGCAACTGGCGCGACCGGCTGACCACCATTCTCATCGCCCCTTTGATGACCTGTTCAGCGCGTCTGCCCGTGTACGCGCTGCTGATTGGCGCGTTCATCCCACGCCAGTCG
>CAMAVY010000285.1 GCA_945861675.1 Klebsiella pneumoniae
ACAACGCGCACCACCTGGCAGCTGTAGCCGAACTCGTTGTCGTACCAGACGTAGACGACTGCATGACGGCCGTTCGCAATCGTCGCATTCGCATCGATGATGCAGGCGTGGCGATTGCCCACGAAGTCGGAGCTGACCACTTCCGACGATGACGTGAAATCCAACTGCCGCTGCAATGGTGAATGCAGTGACATGTAGCGCATGTACTCATTCACCGTCTCAACGGTCACATCTTCGCGCAGCGTAAGGTTCAGCACGGCCAACGAAACGTTCGGCGTCGGCACTCTGATCGCGTTGCCCGTCAACCTGCCGTCAAGCCTGGGCAGGTGTTCGGTTACAGCGGATGACGCGCCCGTTTCCGTAATCACCATGTTCAAAGGCGCTGCACGACCACGGCGTTCCTTCTTGTGGATGTTGTCCATCAGGAACTGATCATTGGTGTACGAGTGCACCGTTTCGATGTGGCAGTGCTCGATGCCGAACTTGTCGTCCAACGCCTTGAGCACGGGCACGATTGCGTTGGTCGTGCACGACGCCGCACCGAGAATGATGTCGTCCTTGCTCATCCGATCGCTGGGCGATACGCCGGCAATGATGTTCTTGATCGGCGCCTTGGTCGGCGCAGTCAGAATGACGCGCGCAGCACCTTTGGCCTTCAGGTGCTCAGACAAGCCCTTCTTGTCACGCCACGCGCCGGTGTTGTCGATGATGATGGCATCGTCGATGCCGTACTGCGTGTAGTCGACCGTCGCAGGGTCGCTGGCATAGATCACGCGAATCACATTGCCGTTGGCGATGATCGCCGAGTTCTCTTCGTCGACCCGGATGGTGCCCTGGAACGAGCCGTGCACCGAGTCACGGCGCAACAGGCTGGCGCGCTTGTCCAAGTCATCGTCGGTCTGTTTGCGTACAACGATCGCGCGCAGGCGCAGCTGCTGGCCGCCGCCCGTCTTTTCGATCAGCAGCCGCGCCAACAGGCGACCGATTCGGCCGAAGCCGTACAGCACAACGTCCTGCGGCTTCTCGATCGGCGGAATGTGCCGTCCGATCACCTCGCGACATTCGCGCGCCGTGAACTCAGCAGGCGTGACCTTGCTGGACTTCGCTTCATCCATGTACTTGATGGCGAGTTTGCCCACGTCGACATGAACGGGACCCAGGTCGAGCTGACTCAGCGCCTCGATGATCGGCGCGGTCTCGAACTCCGAAAGCTCGTTCTTGGCGACCTGACGCACATAACGATGCGTCTTCATGATGCTGGTCACGCTCTTGTTATGCAGTGCCCGGCCATAGCAGTAGGTGACAACGTTCTTTCGGTACAGATTGCCGATCAGCGGAATCATCGCCTCGGCCAGTGCCTCGCGTTCCTTCCAGTCGGGAAAGTAGTCATCAAGACTTGGTAATGCCACTGCCAGCCTCACTCATTGAAAATTTATCGGAAGAACGCACGCACGCTTGAACGACAAGCTGCCGGTGCGCCATGTTCTCGTACGAATCAGCCCATGAAGCGGGGCCTCGTCAAGAACCTAGCAGCGCTTGGCGGATCGGGCCAGGCACGTTGCGCAGCCGCCGCGCAAGAAGAACGCTTCGCTCAGGGCCCCTGCCCGGCCCGAACATCGGGGCCGCCACGCCAGCGCGGCCACGGCTGCCCCGCTGACCTAGCGGAACCCGGCGTTGACCTTCGCCAGCGCCGAATTGCCCGGGCACAGGTCGGCGTCCTGCAGTTCGTTGAGCGGCGTTTCAACGGTCCCAAGGATGTCGTGGGTATCGCCGCCTTCCGGATCGATGTAGAGCAGGCCCGTGGCCACATCGCCCTTCATCTGCGCGTTCTGCACATAGTTGATGGCGGCCAGACGGTCCGTCGGGTCGTAGTCGTTGGTCAGCTTGGCCAGGTTCATCATCGAGCCGTCAGGCATCCGCAACGCGCGGCGCTCGCCGGGTGCGTAGTCCACCGTGATCTCCTTCGCCGGCGCAACGTAGTCGGCAAAGATCACCTTGTCGTTGTGATCACGCACGTAGTCATAGCTCTTGGTCGAGCCATCGTGATTGTTGAAGGCGACACACGGGCTGATGATGTCGATGAACGCAAAGCCCTTGTGCATCAGGCCGGCCTTCAGCAACGGTACGAGCTGCTGCTTGTCGCCGCTGAAGCTGCGCGCAACAAAGGTCGCACCAAGCTGCAACGCCATGGTCACGAGGTCGATGGGTTCGTACAGGTTCGGCGCACCTTTCTTCGACGTTGACCCACGATCGTTGGTCGCAGAGAACTGGCCCTTGGTGAGGCCATAGGTGCCGTTGTTGTCCACGACGTACAGCATGTTGATCCGGCGCCGCACGATGTGCGCGAACTGGCCCATGCCAATCGACGCAGAGTCGCCGTCGCCCGACACACCGACGTAGTACAGATCTTTGTTGGCGAGGTTCGCGCCGGTGGTCACCGACGGCATTCGACCATGCACGGAGTTGAAACCGTGGCTCTTGCCAAGAAAGTAGGTGGGCGTTTTCGACGAACAGCCGATGCCCGACAGCTTGGCCACCCGATGCGCAGGAATCGAGAGCTCATGGCAGGCCTGCACAATGGCCGCGCTCACCGAGTCGTGTCCGCAGCCGGCGCACAACGTCGAGATCGAGCCTTCGTAGTCGCGGCGCGTCAGCCCGAGATCGTTCAGGCGCAGCTTCGGGTGATGGGCTTGGGGCTTGGTAACGAAAGTCATCGGGCCACCTCATTCAGTCGGGGCAGTTTGTTGCGCGTGAAGTGTTCCGACACCTGGGCAACGATGTGCTCGGCTGCGATCGAAAGGCCACCGTAGTAGCGGATCGAGGCCAGCTTGGCAGGATCGGGCTCGAGCTCATTGATGAGCAGCGTGCGCAATTGGCCATCGCGGTTCTGATCGACAACAAACACGATCTCGTGATTGGCGATGAATTCCGCCACCGTATCGTCGAACGGGAACGCGCGCAGGCGCAGGCCTTCCAACGTGATGCCCTCCACCGCCAGCATGTCCATCGCTTCCTGCATCGGCGTTGCGCTGGTGCCGCAATACACAATGCCAAACCGTGATGGCTTGCCAACGCGTACGGGTGCCGGCACAAGGCGCTTTGCCGTGTCCCACTTGATGTTCAGGCGGTCCACGTTTTCGATGTAGAGCTCGGGGTCCTCGGTGTAGCGCGCATAGGCATCGCGCGAGGTGCCGCGCGTGAAGAACACACCCTTGGAAGGATGCGTGCCGGGATAGGTGCGGTAACCGATGCCGTCACCGTCCACGTCCACATAACGACCAAACTTCGCGGACTCGTCGAGTTGTTCTGCGTTCAGCACCTTGCCGCGGTCATAACGTCGGCTGTCGTCCCACGCGAAGGGCTCGGACAACCAGTCGTTCATGCCGAGTTCGAGGTCCGTCATCACCATAATGGGCGTCTGCAGACGATCAGCAAGATCGAGCGCGTCAGCGGTGAAATCGAAACACTCGGCCGGCGTCGCAGGGAACAGCAACGGATGCTTGGTGTCACCGTGCGATGCATAGGCCGCAGAGGTCAGATCCGCCTGCTGTGTTCGTGTGGGCATGCCGGTCGACGGACCCGCGCGTTGCACATCGACCACCACCGCAGGAATCTCGGCGAAGTACGCCAGCCCGAGAAACTCCTGCATCAGCGAAATGCCGGGGCCACTGGTCGCTGTAAATGAGCGCGCACCGTTCCAGGCGGCGCCAATCACCATACCGATTGCGGCCAGTTCGTCTTCGGCCTGCATGATGGCGAAGCGATTCTTCTTGGTCTCGGGATCACGACGGAACTGATTGGCATAGCGCTCAAACGCCTCTGCCAGTGATGTCGAAGGCGTGATCGGATACCAGGCGCACACGGTTGCACCGCCATAGACGGCGCCAAGGCCACAGGCGACGTTGCCATCGACCATGATCTTGTCGCCAATGCCATCGGCGCGGCGCACACGCACAGGCAGCGGCGACGGCAGGTACTCGAGCGCGTACTTGCGCCCGATCTCAAGCGCCTGCACGTTCGGGCGCATGAGCTTTTCTTTGCCCGCGTACTGCTTCGCGACCATGTCGGTCAGCACTTCGAACTCGATATCGAGCAATGCCGACAGTGCTCCTACATAGACGATGTTCTTGAACAGCTGACGCTGCTTCGGATCCGCGAACTCATTCAGGATCAACGTTGCAATCGGCACGCCGATCAGGTTGATGTCTGCACGATGAAACTCGCGCGGCAGGGGCCGCGAGCTGTCGTACAAGAGGTAGCCGCCGCTGTTGATCGATTCAACATCCTCTTTGTAGGTCTCGGCGTTCATGGCAACCATCACGTCAACGCCTTCACGCCGACCGAGATAGCCCTGCTCGCTGACCCGCACTTCGAACCAGGTTGGCAGACCCTGGATGTTGGATGGAAAGACGTTGCGCGTAGCCACCGGAATGCCCATGCGGAACAGCGCTTTCGCGAACATCGCATTGGCACTGGCAGAGCCCGAACCATTGATGTTGGCGAACTTGATGACGAAATCGTTGTAGCCGGCGGTCGTCGAACGACGGCCTGCGGAATCGGTGCTCATGCTTTCAATCTCACGTGAGACGTCACTTGCGCGTGACTATCGAAGATCAAGTGTGGGCCTGCGGCAGATTGATGATGGATTTCTGCATGTCCCAGGCATTGGTCGGGCAACGCTCAGCACACAACCCGCAATGCAGACACACATCTTCGTCCTTGACCATCACGCGCCCGGTGCGCAAGGCATCAGACACATAGAGATCCTGCGCCAGGTTGCCTGCGGGTGCGGTCAGGTTCTGCCGCAAGGCATCTTCCTCGGCGTTATCCACAAAGGTGATGCAATCCATCGGGCAGATGTCGACGCAGGCGTCGCACTCGATGCAGAGCTTCTGCTCGAACACCGTCTGCACATCGCAGTTGAGGCAACGCTGTGCTTCTGCTGCACCAAGCTCGCGATCGAAACCCAGTTCGACTTCGATCTTCACGTCCTTGAGCGCAATCTTGAGATCGGCGTGCGGCACGTGGAAGCGCTTCGCCGGATCGAACTCCGCGTCGTAGCTCCACTCGTGAATACCCAGCTTCTGGCTCACCAGGTTCAGCCCTTCCGGCGGACGATCCGCCTTC
>CAMAVY010000286.1 GCA_945861675.1 Klebsiella pneumoniae
CAACCCCGACCTCAGTACACGCGAGCTAGCGCGGTCGCGCGCTCGGCAAGGTCCAGTACAAACCGCGCGCGCTGGCGCGGGGTCGCTCACCTTCACGCTGAAAGAATGTGCCACTACAAAACACCCAGTAGTACGCAGCGCCGACCACACACATGCCACCGAGCATGATCGATTGATCTACGTGCAGGAAATGACCCAGGAGACCAATGGACGCGAATGTAGCGCAGGCCACCATCTCAACAGCAAACAAGCCCCGGCGCGTCAGACCCGCGCGCAGCAGCAGGTGATGCAGATGCTCGGCATCGCCTGCCAACGGGTTGTGGCGGAGGATAAGCCGCCGAAACATGCTGCCGAAGAAATCGAGCACCGGGAGTGCGCCGATCCACAACGCTGTCACCGGCGCGATGACTGCATCGGGTCCCTGGCTCATGACAATCGCAAACCAGGCCAGGGCGAAGCCAAGAAACAATGCCCCGGCATCACCCATGAACAACCGATGGGCACCCGCCTTACGCGCGAACGGTGCGTTGAAAATCAGGAACGTCATGACGCAGCCGAGCAGGGCTTCGATGACATAAGCGTGCATACCTGAGCCGCTGACCAAGTCCAAAAGCAGCAACGCGCCAAACGCAATCAAAGCCTGTCCGCCAGCGATGCCATCGCTGCCGTCCTGCCAGTTGAACGCATTCTCGAACACCATGAATGTCAGCAGCGTGAACGGCATGGCGAAGATGCCAAGCAGTGCTTCGTAGCCGGTAAAGGTGCCAAGCGAATAGATGATCGTCCCACCCGCGATAGCCGCAGAACCTGCCAGCGCCTGCGCGACCAGCCGGATGGACGGCGGCAGGTCGAAGCGGTCGTCCAGGGCGCCGACCACAACCAGGAAGAGCGCACCAACGACCAGCGAGGCGTTGATCGGGAACGCGGCCGCGACGGACGTAAATGTGGCGAACAGGCCCCCCAGCATGCACAGCCCCCCCACCAGAGGAACTTCGCCATCGTGGCGCTTGCGCCCGCCGGGACGGTCAACCAGGCCGATGTAACGGGCAGTCGGGCGTAATGCGGCAATAAATATCAATGTGGCCACAAAGGGCACAGTGAGGTTAGGGGCGATCCAAGGCACGTCCTCTCCCTTCCCAGCGCAGCATGCAGACAATTCAGTCCATCGAATAAAGGCGCCGAGACCACCGTTTCAAGCGGTCGAGGATATTACCCGAGGAACTGAAGCAGAGTCGAAAGATTTCGTACAGCGATAAGGGCCCGTCTTGTGATGCCAAGACGGCGCAACAAGGACAGCATAGTCAGGAAAAAGTGCGGGCACCGCCCCCCGAGCGGGGTAGCCGTGTAATCCGAAGTCGCTCAAGCGGGGCCGAAGTCTGTCAGGAAGGACCGAAGCGGAATCGATTCAACCGGTCTCAGTGTGACCGGAGTCCCATTTGCGGCGCCGTCAAACCTTCGAGCATCGCGAGTGCGAGGGTCGTCCGGTCGTAGCGGCGGGCTGCGTTAAGCCCATTCGCACGGCACCGCTTACGGAACGCAGGGTCGTCCGCCATCTGCAGAACCCCTTCGACCAACCCGTCTACATCCTCCGGGACGAAGACCAGACCAACCCCCTCGCGCCGCACGATTTCCGCCGACTCCCCGGGGACCCCGTGCAGCACGGGTATCCCCATGCCCATGCATTCGAAAAGCTTAGATGGGATGACCGAGCTGAACAGCTCCGTGTTCTTCAGATGGATGATCGACACGTCGAGCAACGACCAGTACCGCGCCACCTCGTCCGCGCGCCCAATCAGCCACCCATGCGACATCAGGCGGTACGGATTCGGTCTGCTCGCGTTCAGCGCCAGGTGCGGCCAACAACCCCTGCAATCGTTTGCCGGCGGTGTAGAACGCATCGTCCTGACAATTCAGAAAACTCGCATCGGCGTCGCTCGAAGTCAGGGTGCCGAACACCTCGATGTCTGGCGGCGGGGGAAGCCCTGCCTGCCGGGAGAATGCAATGCGCACCCGCCGCCAGAACGCGAACCCGTCTTCGCTTGCGCCCAAGTCCAGCTGTGTCGACCGCGACAATGCGATCTCGTTGGCGCGCAGCGGCCGCCCGAGCAGCAGGCGCTGCGCCGCCCACAGGTACAACAGTGGATAGTCGCGCCGCAGCACGCCGATATCGCCCTTCGAGTAGGCGTTGAGGCGGCCTGGTTCTGGCGTCGCTACCGTTTCAAAAACGGCTTCCGGGGACCATGCGCCTGACGCCATCGCCGGCAAGGCCGATACACTGCCAAGCACAACGAACAGTGCACCAAGCACGCGCAACTGCGACCGCAACTGCGGCCGCAGGCGACTGCGCGACCCAAGCAACAACTTCACAGACCCGCACAGCACGCAGTTCAATGCCCGACGCTCAATGGCAACAACGATGTCAATAGCGTAACCGCGCAGCGTAGTTGTTGTCGGATCGATTGCACGTAGCGCAGGCTTGGGCGTCAGCTTTTTTTCGATGCATTTGCACACCCAACGGCCGCCATCGCCGGGCCACAACACAAAGGAGAGACGCACATGGCCTACAACTACAAACTGATTCGCGTGGAGAAGCAGGACCGCATCGCCATTGCGACAGTCGACGCGCCGCCGATCAACATCATTACGCTGGACCTGTTCAGTGAGCTGATGCAGTTGTCGCTCGAGGTCGAAGCAGACCAGGACCTCGCGGTGTTCATCCTGCGCAGTGCACACCCAGACTTCTTCCTGGCGCATTTCGATGTCAGCGCCATCCTGAAATTCCCCATCGATACGCCCGCGCAGCGCAGCACTGAAAGCAACGGTTATCACGCCATGTGCGAGCGTTTCCGCACCATGCCCAAAGTGACCATCGCGCAGATCGAAGGCCGCGTCGGCGGTGGCGGCAGCGAACTGTCCGCCAGTTTCGACCTGCGCTACGGCGTGCGCGGCAAGACCCGCATCAATCAGATGGAAGTGCCATTGGGCATCCTGCCCGGCGGCACTGGCACACAGCGGCTGCCGCGCCTCATCGGCCGCGGCCGCGCCATCGAAGTCATTCTCGGCGCGGACGATCTCGATGCAGAGACCGCCGAACGTTGGGGCTACCTCGATCGCATTTTTGCAGCACACGAGATCGGGCCGTGGGTGGACCGGCTGGCGGCGCGCATTGCCTCCTTCCCGATCGAGGCGGTACGTGCAGCCAAGCTGTCAATCAATGCAGCGGACCTGCCGCTGCAGGACGGACTCAAGGAAGAGGGCTATCTGTTCCAGACGCTGCTACGCAATCCGTCGGCGCAACGCAACATGACGCGCTTTCTGGCCAATGGCGGCCAGACCCGCGAAGGCGAGTTGCGGGTCAACGATCTCAGCGCTGCGCTTGGCCGCGGCGACTGATTCACGGCCGCCAACTTCATGGTCAAGAACGCTGGCCCAAGCCTGTGGGCTGACGCTGAGTTCCGTGCCTACATGTGGGCCACGGCGTTCACTACGCTGGCGTTCAGCATGCAGCAGCTGCTGACCAACGTGCTGTTCATCGATCAGCTGAATGCCTCGGCATCGCAGGTCGGCCTGGCGCAGGCGGTGATCGGGTTGCCGGGCCTGGTGCTGATGCTCTGGGGCGGCGCAAACGCAGACCGCGTCGATGGGCGCGGCCTGCTGATCCGCGTGTATGCACTGATGGCGCTGCCCTCTTTGCTGCTGGCAGCAGCAGGCTACGTCGGTGCGTTGCACTTCTGGACGGTCATGCTGTGGGGCCTGCTCATCTCGGCGGGCAACAGTATTTCCAGCCCGGCGCTGCAGGCCATGCTCAACCGCATCTGCGGCGCTCAGGTACAGCAAGGCGTGACCACAGCCACCATCATTGGCTTCATGGTGCAGATGTGCGGGCTCATGCTGGCGGGCCAGATCGACGCGATGGGCACCACCAGCGTTCTGCTGATGCAGGCGCTGCTGATCCTGATCGGCGCGGCAATGGTGACGCGTCTGACACCCGCACCGATTGCAGTGCTGCCAGGCTCGGAGAAGATCAGCACGCTGAGCAACATAGGCGCGGGCCTCAAAGCTGTGTGGCGCGATCCCATCGTCATGAACCTCATGGCATTGAATTTCCTGTCCATGCTGTTCAACGCCGGCGCGTTCGCCATTGTGTTTCCGTTCCTGATTCTCAAGGCCTACCAGGGCGATCCGCATTTCCTTGCAGTGATGATGGTGGTGTTCTTTGGCGGCGCGACGGCGTCCAACTTTCTGCTGCTGCAGTTCATGCCCATCCAGCGTCTGGGGCGCTTGTTCCTGCTGATGCAGCTCACCCGCATCATCGTGTTGCTGGGGCTGTGGTCGCAGCCAGGGCCGATCGTGTTGGCCCTGTTCACGTTCCTGTGGGGAGTGAACATGGGCATCACCAGCACCACCGCACGCGCCATCGTGCAGGAACGCGCCGAGCCTGAGTTCCGTGGCCGCGTGATGTCGGTGCTGAACCTGGGCTTCCTGGGCGCTGCGCCGTTTGCCGCGCTGATGCTCGGCGCCTTCGTGGAGTGGGTTGGGCCAGTGAACGCGCTGCTGCCCGGCGTGCTGGCCTCGGTCGTGATATTCGGCTACGGCGTCATGGCCACCGGCATCTGGCATGCGGAGTCGCCGCTTGCCGCGCCGGCACTTTGACCCGAGCCTGGGCCCTCACCCAGAATCCGGCCCTGCCCTTCGCGACACCGGCCCACATGCTCAACCCCCTCCGCATCGTCCACACGTCCGACGTGCATCTGGACAACAACGTCGAAGGCCAGCGCGCTCAGGCAGCCTTCGTGCGTGTGGTGGACCAGGTGCTCGCACACCAAGCGCAGCTGTTCCTGATCGCCGGCGATCTGTTCGATCACAACCGCGTCCCCGGCGGCGTCATCGACTTCGTGCACACCCAACTTGCTCGGCTCAGTTGTCCCACCGTCATCATTCCCGGCAACCACGATTGCTACAACGAGCGGTCGATCCTGCGCCGCACAGACTTCGACCCAGAGCGGCACGGCATTCATCTGCTGTCAGAGGCTGATGGCGAGCGCGTCCACTTCGAGCACCTGCACGCCACGGTGTGGGGGCGAGGCATGATCGAGCACGAACCCGACAACAAACCCCTG
>CAMAVY010000287.1 GCA_945861675.1 Klebsiella pneumoniae
CGCTGTGCATGAGGCTGCCGTCCAGCGACACAGGATTGGCTTGTTCAGTTGCAGGAAGCATTGTGCTGCCAGCATCTGGCCGCTCTACTTTGACTTGCCAGCGCGTGCTGCCCGCGCGCAACGACAGGCTGTCCGGTGCCGCGCGCGGGTAACGCACGAACGCGGTAAACGCATCGCCGTCGTATAGCGCCGGCAGTTGCCTCGGCACCACCTGCGCGTCGTCAGCGCCGACATCGAGACGCAGTTCCGGCAGACGCAGTGAGCGTACCCGGCCGAAGGTGCGCATAACCTTCGGCTCGATGCGCTCGCCGGGCGCAATCATCTCGGCCTCGCCCTGCGATGCGCGCGCCACACCACGCACCAGGTGATCGCTAGCCCCCGCGCCAATACCAAAGGCAAACACCGGCGTAAGTCCCGCGTGGCGCTGCGCAAGCGCAATGACGTTCTGCTCGTTGCCAACCTGACCATCGGTCAGCAGCAGCAGGGAGCGCGCACAACCCTCCGCAACCGGCAGCCCGAGGATGTGCACCATTGGCGCCAGGATCTCCGTGCCGCCCAGGTCTGCGCTCAGTGCATCCAACCACTGTGTGGCAGCAGCGAGGCTGTCCGCTGTGAAAGCTCGCGACTGCGCCCAGATCGAGTGATAGGTCGAACCGAAGCAGTACAGGTTGAAGTACTCGCCGACGTTCAGCGCACGGATACACAACTGCAGCGCCCGCTTGGCTTCCTCGATCGAACTGCCATCCATTGAACCCGAACAGTCGAGCAGGAACACAACTTCGGCCGGCAGCCGCTCGAGTTCGGTCAGTTCATTGAGCTCGGGCTTGAAGTTGATCAACACCACGTCGCCACCATCGGCTTCGCGCACGGCAATCGCCTGCGGCGTGTGCATCGGCTGCGGTTCGATCAACAGTACGAGATCGCGATCGAGCGCCACGCTGTCCTGGGTCAGTGTCACGTCCGCGCCAATCTCGTTCAACGTGGTGCGAACAAGATGGCTCGGCGACTCGACACTACGCAGCGCGACGTGATTCACGCTCAGCCTGAACTGCATACCATACGGGGCACTGTGCAGATGCTGCGGATTCACGCGATCTGAGTCGGGTTGGCCAACTTGCGGTACCTGCGCCGGCATGTAGCGCGGCGACACCGTGGTCGGAAAACTCAGTCGCCACACGGTGCCCTCCATTTTCAGCTGCATGACGTAGCGGATGTTCAAGGTCACGGTTTCGCCAGCCGGCAGGTTGCCCACGGAGGCCGTGAAAATGTTCGGGCGTTCCTGATCCATGAGGAACGCGACATGGCCGTCCATCATTGCATCGTCGTAAGTAGCGAACGCCGTTTCACGCGCCTCTACATGACCGCGCACCAGCGCGTCGCCAATGCGTGCGCTGAAGCCACACACGGCTGCGTCTTCGGGCAAGGGAAAAACATACACGGCCTCGATGGGTACCGCCTCGGTGTTGCGATAGCGCTGTTGCACAAGCACCTGCAGGCACGGTCCTTCCAGCCGCGCCTCGATGCACACGCCCTCCAAGGGCACCACGCCGTGGTGGCTGCGCAGCCCCACGTCCCGACCTAACTGAATTGCTTCGCTCATTGGGTACCTCCTTTTTGTTGACCCATTCACATCGACGCCGCTCGTTTTCCCTCCTCTTTTCGTTACTGACTGTTGGGTTGTATCTATTGGTTGGTATCTCTTGATCACTGCTCCTGGCTCGAATCGAGGATCCCACGCACCGCCTCGATCAGTGCCCGGCGCTGCTGCTCGCTCAGCACCCGATCACGTACCTGCAACACGACATCGTCGGAGAGTTGCAGATGCGTCCACAGCGTCGGCGCTTCGAGCGATTCTTTAGCCCCGGCTTTCGGCGCGACTGACCCCGCGCCGGCCTCGCGATCCCGCGCGTCGGCCGCGGACGTTGCGGCCGACCTTTCGGCGGACGTTTCGGCCGACGACACCTTCAACGCGGCGGCGCCCAACGACTTCGCAATCATGGCCAGCGGCGTGCCGGCCTCCTGCAAGGACCGAATGCGGATCAGCGTTTCCAGGTGCGCAGACGTGTAGTGCTTGCCACGACCCAATCCACGCGGCGCTGCCAGCAAGCCCTGCTGGACGTAGTAGCGAACCGTGCGGCGCGACACCCCGGCGCGTTCCGCCAGGTCGTCGATTCCATATGAAGGAGGCGCGTCATCCATGACTTATAGTGACATCATATATTGACAGTAACAACTGTCAATATATTTGACACGCAGCAGCGGCGGCCGCCTGGGAAGCGGTGCTACTCGAAGTTGAGCGGCAATTCTGCCCCGCAGGGTCCGAGGCCGGATCAGGCCATCAAAGCGACTCTGACCTCGCGCGGGGCGTCAATGGCATTGCGCACAGCGAGTCGTGGCAAGCCGACGGTCTGATGTTCGAGACGCCGCTTCAGCCGCCGGCAACGAACACCTGCCGAAGTCGCCGCTGGACGCAATCGAGCGGCAACCACCAAGCCCTCAAACCGTCGCGGCATCCCGCACAGCGATCGGACACCGCAGTTCAGCCACCGTGGTGTTGCCTTCAACGCTTTCCAGCCGCACGGGAAAACCCCACAACCGATGCACGTGCTTCAGCATCTCTGGCGTGCTGCCGCCTAACCCGCGGCGCTGGCTGCGCGTGTGCCGCAACGTCAGCGTGCGGTCGCCACGTACATCGACCGCGTGTACCTGAATGTTGGGTTCACGTTCGGCCAGGTTGTATTGATTGGCCAGGCGCTCGCGCAAGCGCCTGTAGCCACCATCGTCGTGGATCGCCTCGATTGCGATGCTGTCTTCCGCATCGTCGTCGCGCACACAGAACAAGCGCAGGTCGCGCATGACCTTGGGCGACAGGAACTGCTGGATGAAGCTCTCGTCCTTGTAGTTGCGCATCGCGGATTCCAACGTGCTGCGCCAGTCGGCGCCGGCGATGTCTGGAAACCACTGCTTGTCTTCGTCCGTGGGGGACTCGCACACGCGCCGGATGTCCTGAAACATTGCGAGGCCCAGGCGATAGGGATTGATACCGCTGTAGTAAGGGCTATCGAAACCCGGCTGCATGATCACGCCGCTGTGCGACTCGAGGAACTCCAGCATGAAGCCATCGTTCACGAGCCCTTCGTCGTACAGATCGTGCAGCAGCGTGTAGTGCCAGAACGTGGCCCAGCCCTCGTTCATCACCTTGGTTTGCGGCTGTGGATGAAAGTACTGCGCCAGCTTGCGCACGATGCGGATGATCTCGCGCTGCCAGGTGTCCAGCATCGGCGCCTTCTTCTCGATGAAGTAGAGGATGTTCTCCTCCGGCTCCGGCGGGAAACGTGCTTCGGCCTCTGCGCGCTTGGCCGCATCCACGTCTTTCGTGCAATTCGGAATGGTCTTCCACAACTCATTCAATGTGCGCTGCAGGTATTCGCCACGTTCCTGTTGCCGTGCGCGCTCCGCGACCGGCGACAATGCCGGCGGATGCCGGTAACGATCCACGCCGTAGTTCATCAGCGCATGGCAGGAGTCCAGCGTGCGTTCTACCGCCTCGATGCCATGGCGCTCTTCACACTCGGCAATGAAGGTTCGGGCAAACACCAGGTAGTCGACGATGGCACTGGCATCGGTCCAGGTGCGGAACAGGTAGTTGCCCTTGAAGAATGAGTTGTGGCCATAGCACGCGTGAGCGATCACCAGCGCCTGCATGGTCATGCTGTTGCCTTCCATGAGGTAGGCAATACACGGGTCGGAGTTGATGACCATCTCGTACGCCAGACCCACTTCGCCACGTTCATAGCGTGATTCGTGCGCCACGAACTGCTTGCCGAACGACCAGTGGTGATAGCCCAGCGGCATGCCGATCGAGGCGACGGCATCGAGCATCTGCTCTGAACGGATCACCTCGATCTGATTGGCATAGGTGTCGAGCTTGTACTTGTCGTGGGCAAGCCGACCCAGCTCGCGGTCGTAGCGCGCCAGCAGATCGAAGGTCCAGTCCGAGTCGGTTGAGATCGGCTTACGACGCCTCATGCCACGCGCTCCTGTCGCCGTTCGAACAAGTCTCTGAACACGGGGAAGATCTCGGCCGCATCGGAGATACGCGTCATCGCAAACGCCGCCGGCTGGCTCTCCGACAAGGCTGCGTACTCATGCCACAAGCTCTGCGGCGCCTGCTGGCCAATCTCCACATAGGCGTAGTGCTGCATGCGCGGCAGCAGTTGCTCGCGCAACAGTGCGCTGCAGACCGGCGAGTCTTCCGGCCAGTTATCACCGTCGGATGCCTGCGCGCCATAGATGTTCCAACGGTCTGTGGGGTAGCGCTCGCTGATGATCGACGACGTCAGTTTCAAGGCGCTCGACACAATGGTGCCGCCTGATTCGCGCGCGTGAAAGAAGGTCTCCTCATCCACCTCGGTCGCCTCCGTGTGGTGGCGGATGAACACCACGTCCGTGCGCCGATAGGCGCGCTGCAGGAACAGATACAGCAACAGGAAGAACCGCTTTGCCAGGTCCTTCGCCTTCTGATCCATTGAGCCCGAGACATCCATCAGGCAGAACATCACGGCCTGGCTGACAGGCTGCGGCTGCGGCAAACGCAGGTGATAGCGAACATCGACATCATCGAGAAAAGGAATACGCGCCAGCCGCCGTCGCAGTTGCGCGATCTGGGCAAGCAATACGGCGAGCTCAGCATCAGCTGCGCCGGCCGCACGCAGTACTTCTTCTTCGCGCAGCAAGTCGCGCAGCGCGCGCCGGCTTTCACCCCCCAGCGCCATACGACGACCTTGGGCGGACTTCACCGTGCGCAGTACGTTGATCCGCGTCGGCGCGCCCACACTGGTGAAGCCGGCATGCACCGGCTTCGCGTTCTCGTCGCCCTGCAGTTGGCGCTTGACGAGATTCGGCAACGCCAAGCCATCGAACACAATGTCGAGCAGTTCATCGCGGCTGAGCTCAAAACCGAAGCCATCCTCGCCGTCGCCGTCCTGGCTGGCCTTGCGGCCCGAACCACCGGAGCCGCCCTCCGGCCGCTTGATGCGATCGCCTTCCACAAACTCCTTGTTGCCGGGATGCACTGCGGTGCGCCGACCACCGCTGCCGTGACCAAATTGCGGC
>CAMAVY010000288.1 GCA_945861675.1 Klebsiella pneumoniae
CGGGTTATCTCTCTGCGCTGGCCAAGCTCGACTACCGCCCCCATAAACTGCACGACCTGAGCAGCCTGCACTCCGTGTTGTCGACCGGTTCACCACTTGCGCCCGAGTTGTTCCGTTGGTCCTATGCGCATCTGGCGCCGCACGTCAGGCTGTCATCCATTACCGGCGGCACCGATATCATGGGCTGCTTCGCCATGGGCAACCCGCTGTTGCCTGTTCGAACCGGCGAAATTCAGTCGGCCGCACTTGGTATGGATGTGGCGTTCGTCGACGACGCAGGCGTGAATGTCGCGACAGGCGAACAAGGCGAACTCGTGTGCCTGCGGCCGTTTCCTTCCGTACCACTCGGCTTCTGGAACGACCCTGATCACAGCCGCTTCAAGGCGGCCTACTTCGACCGTTTCCCAGGGCTTTGGCACCACGGCGACTTTGGCGAGTTCTCAGAGGCCAGCGGCGTCATCATTCACGGGCGCTCCGATGCAACCTTGAACCGCGGCGGCGTGCGTATCGGTACGGCCGAGATCTACCGACAGCTGGAAGTGTTCCCGGAAATTCTCGAATGCCTCGCCGTCGCCCAGAGCAAGGCCAGCGATGTGCGCGTGGTGTTGTTTCTGCGTATGCGCGACGGTGCGCCGCTGACCGCAGATCTCATGGCGCGCATTCGCACGCAATTGCGCAACGAAGCCAGCCCACGTCATGTGCCTGATGTGATCGTCGCAGTGCCCGATCTGCCACGCACGCGCAGCGGCAAGCTGACGGAACTGGCCGTGCGCGAGGTCATTCACGGACGATCCGTCGCCAACGTTGGTGCGCTCGCCAATCCTGAAGCACTTGAGTACTTCCGGGACATTCCCGAACTGCAATAGGCCGCGCTGCGCAGGCATAGAGCTGCGATGCAAAAAAAGGGCGGTGTACGGACATCGCCCGCAGCACCACCCTTTTCAGTTCACACTTCAATTCACTCTTCAATTCACACTGCAGTTCACGCTGCGTGTCAGCCAGCGTGCAGGCTCGGCCGGTTACGCGTCCAGCAGCGCAGTCGCGTTGCCTTTGATCACTTCCACGCCGTTCTGGTTCTTTGTCGAAACGCTCAGATCCACGTAGTGCCTACCGCCTTCTTCGCGGATCGCGTCGACTGTGGCGGTTGAATCCAGGGTATCGCCAGGCCATACCTGATTCGTGAAACGCACGCCGTACTTGGTCAGACGACCGTCACCCACGTAGTTGGTGACCATGCGTCCCGTCATGCCCATCGTGAGCATGCCGTGCGCGAAGACACTCGGATACTTCGCCACTTCCTTGGTGTACACCTCGTCGGTGTGCAGCGGGTTGTAGTCGCCCGACGTGCCGGCGTACTGAACAATCTGTGTGCGCTTCAGGTCTTCGACGACGCGTTCGCTGTAGGTATCGCCGACCTGAATCTGACTTGCTTTAAGTGCCATCTTGGTTCCCCTTACTTGCGCTGTTCGACAGGACGTTCGGTCTGAACGCCGACGCTGCGTGCGGTGATCACGAGTTCGCCCTTCTGGTCGCGATATTCAGTGATCGACTCGGAGAACTTCAGTTTGCCAGCGCGTGGGCTGTCGCGTTCCCAGGTCTTGCCGGGCTTGTTGGTCGCCGACAGCACATCGCCGACCTTCAACTGCCGGTGGTACTCGTAGTGCTGCTCTGCATGCAGACCACCGCCGCCACCGCCGCCACTGCTCGGCTCGCGAACGATGCCGGTCGGGTTCTTACCTGATCCGAACCACGGCTGGCCAACCTTCGGCCGCAGGAAGTAATCGGGGTCGAATTGCGCGCTCGACTGCACGAACGTCGGTGGCGCAATGATGTGCCCCACTTCGGTCTTCTTCGCATACTCCTCGCTGTAGTAGATCTGGTTGTCGTCACCGACGCTGCGGGCAAACATCATGATGTGCCCGGACTCGATGGGAAACTTGTCAGCTGCCATCACTTCCCCCTCTTTACGGTTGCTGGTCGCGGTTGTTGGTCGCACTTGAGAACTGCGCAAACACCTTGTTCGGAATGCGCGGAACGACCGGAGTATCCGCGAAAGCCCCCAAGTCTGAAAACAAGCGGCTGAAAACAAGCGGCTGAAAACAACCAGACGCACGCTCAATGCGCAAGCAGGGCAAGCAGGGCAAGCAGGGCGCGAGCAAAGCAAGCAATGCGCGAGCAAAGCAAGCAATGCGCGAGCAAAGCAAGCAATGCGTGAGCACAGCGCGCCGGACCTTCAACAGCCGCCTAACGGCCCGTCCAATTGGGAGGGCGCTTTTCCAGAAACGCTGCCAACCCCTCCTGCTTGTCGTCGGTTTCGCACAACGCGCCCTGCGCAAACTTCTCCAGCGCAAGGCCGGCGACCAGGCTGGCCTCCATGCCGTAATGCACCATCGCTTTCATGAAGCGCGGCACCAGCGGTGCGAATCCGGCCAGATGCGCAGCCATGCGGCGCACTTCAGGCAGCAGTTCGTCGGGCTCGACCAGCCGCGTCACCAGGCCGATCTGCAGCGCACGCTGCGCGTCGATCGGATCGCCCATCAACAGCATTTCCATGCCCCAGCCCTTGCCCACAATGCGCGGCAGACGCTGGGTTGCCCCGCCGCCGGGAATAATGCCGAGCTTGCCTTCGGGCGTGCCGAACCGGGAACGCGGTGTGGCGACGCGCAGATCGCAGCCCAACGCGACTTCAAGGCCACCGCCCATGCAGATGCCATCGATGGCCGCGATGGTCGGCTTCGGCGTGCGTTCAAGCTGCTCTGCCAACCCCTGCACGATCGGCTCAAGGGCTTTGCGCAGATCCCGCTCAACCACCTCCGAGAGATCCGAACCCGACGCGAATGCACGCCCACCGGCACCCGTGATCGCGATCACCCGCACGGCGTCATTGGCTGCGGCTGCACGCACCGCATCCTGTAGCTCGTCCAGCGTCGCCAGTGAAATGGCGTTGTGCTTGTCGGGCCGATTGATGGTGATCAATGCGAGCGGTGGCTCCACTGCATAGACGACATTGAGGTAGTCCTCGGGGGAGCGTTCAACGTGCGGCATTGCGGTCTGTTCTCCAGAGCAGGTCATGAATCAGTTCATCGAAACACAGTCATCGGCACGATGGCCGTCAATGCAGGATCAGCCGAACGAAAAAACGGGCCGGGAGACTCGTCATCTCCTGGCCCGTTCGAGATTTCTGCACCCTGAAAACCACCAGGTGGTTTTCAGGCGCGCATCTACAGCTACATCACTCGGCCTTCACGCGCATCGTCTGGCTGCCGTTGAAGGTCGCCGCTACGCGACGATTGCGCTGCATGTTCTCTTCCGAATCGTTCGCCAGCTTGGGCTCGGATTCGCCCCTGCCTTCTGCGGTTACACGATCTGCGCCGATGCCAGCAGAGTTCATCATGTAGTCGCGTACCGCATTAGCCCGGCGCTCAGATAGCGCCTGGTTGTATGCATCCGACCCGCGACTGTCCGTGTGACCAACAAGCTCAGCCTTCGCTGCGGGAAACTTGGTCATGAAGTCGACCACACGCTGGATCTCCGGCTTGTGCTCATCGCGAATGTTGGACTTGTCGTAGTCGAACTCAAGCAGCAGGTCGATGGTGACGCTTTCGGTGACTTCCTTGTAGCAACCCTTCTCGTCAACCACGGCGCCCTTTTCTGTGCCCGGGCACGCGTCCTGTTCGTCGAGCACGCCATCATCGTCCGTGTCCTTCGGCGATTCAGCTGCCGCTGCAGCCGCCATAGGTGCCGCTGCAGGCTCAGCCGCCGGAATTGCCGGCGCCGGTGACGAGCCGCCGCCCAGGGCGAACATCAAACCCACGGACCAGGCAGTCTCCAGTTCCTCACTGTCGGAACCGTAAAGGCCGCGCAGATCGCCACGGATCGACAGGCGACGGTTGATGTTGCGCATCAGACCCACGCCGAGGTCGATGAATGACTCATCGTCTTCACCTGCGCGTGGCTTCGCATCCAGCTGCAGTCGGCCAAGGCCCGCTGCGACGTACGGCAGCCAGCTGTCGTCCTGCACGTTGATGAAGCGCAAGACTTCGATGCGCTGCTGGTCGATCGAAATTGCACGCTGCGGCGTACTGGTCTCGCTGTCTGCATCGTGGATGCGACCCGCAGTCAGTTCGGCGCCCCAGTCGCCAAAACGACGTCCAACGCCAACAACGATCCCCCCTTTGTTGTCGTTGATGTCGCGGTTTTCGAACCGATAGCCGCCGTAGCCGCCCGTGACAAACCATTCGCCATCTTTTACAGGCGCTTCCGCCCAGGCCATTGGCGCTACAAGGCTGAGACCCAGCACACCGGCAACAGTCAGCTTGGCTAACCGCATACGTTTTCTCCCTCTAGTTCGTTGATTGGACACATCTGGCTGATCTCAACGAGACACGGGCCCGTTGTAGGACCGTGCTGGCTTGCACGCCGCACTCTGAAACAGTGCGTGGGTGCAGACATCGCCGATGTGCCGCGTTGTTGAAGCTCGACTGGCAATTTTTCAAATTGGTTCTGCGCTGGTTCGCGCCGCGTGACTCACCCAAGCCCCCGCCCAGGTCGCGCTCAGCGGGTCGCAGAATACCTGCTAGCCGTCCGCAGTGGGAAGCCATTGCAGATATTCACACAGGACCAATTTGTCCTCCCCCCCATTCGCGAGTGCGGCCATTGAGTTAGCACGTTTTGCCGAACAACCCTTGGGCGATGCGGTATTGCTTGCGGCATGGCTCCCATCACCTTTTCAGGCACATCGCTCGCAGAGCTGCACGTTCGGCCGGTTGAGCGTAGCGAAGAAGCACGCTACCAAGCCCAGATGCGGCAACAGCACTATCTCGGCGCATCGCCGAGGATCGGCGAGACACTGTGGTACGTCGCGACCTGGCGCGGACAGTGGGTTGCGCAATTGAGCCTGTCAGCGGCGGCCCTGAAGTGCGGCGTGCGTGATCGCTATATCGGCTGGGACTTTCGGTCGCAGTACGGCCGCCTCAAGTTGATCGCCAACAACAGCCGCTTCCTGATCCTGCCGACCGGACGGTTTCCCAATGTCGGCTCAAAGGTGCTGTCGTTGCTGGCGCACAGGGTCGGTGCCGATTGGCAAGC
>CAMAVY010000289.1 GCA_945861675.1 Klebsiella pneumoniae
CCACCACCACCGCTGGGGCGCGGGCCGCCCGAGCGCTGTGCGTACTGCGCGCCGCCGCCGCCCATCGAGTCGCCCATGCCGGCCGGCTCGAACCCATCGTCCATCCCCTGCGCGCCCGCACCTCCGCCCTGGCCCTGGCCCTGGCCACGGCCGTCGAGCATCTGCAGTTCCCGGGCAATGATCTCGGTGGTGTAGTGGGTCTGGCCGTCACGTTCCCACTGCCGGGTGCGCAGGCCCCCCTCAATGTAGATCTTGGAGCCTTTGCGCAGGTATTCGCCGGCAATCTCCGCCAGCCGCCCGAAGCACGCCACCTTGTGCCACTCCGTCTGTTCCTTCATCTCGTTGGTCTGTTTGTCCCGCCACGACTCCGAAGTCGCCATGCGCAGATTGGCCACGGCGGACCCGCCCTGGGTGTAGCGAACCTCGGGATCAGCACCGAGATTGCCGATCAGGATGACCTTGTTGATGCCCCTTGCCATGGTGAACTCCAGCGTTACGCGCCCAACTATCTATGCCCAACTATCTATGCCCAAGTGCGCCCAAGTGCGCCCAAGTGCGCCCAAGTGCGCCCAAGTGCGCCCAAGCGCGCCCAAGCGCGCCCAAGCGCGCCCAAGTGCGAACAGGCGGCAGTCTACCCCAGGCGATTCACGCGCTGCCCCTGGAAAACGCCTGCGAACTCGGTAGGAAGGGCGCGCATGACAGCTGCCGCTTCGGCGCACCCATACGATCAACGGGTCACCGGGTCAGCGCGGTTGCTGGCGCGACCAGCGACGCGTTAGCGTTGCCGGCTAGCTCAGAATCGGACGGCCCAGGTGGACACGATCTCGGTGCGCGGCGCGCGCACACACAATCTCAAGAACATCGACGTCCATATTCCCCGCGACAAGCTGGTGGTCATCACAGGGCTGTCTGGCTCCGGCAAGTCTTCGTTGGCCTTCGACACACTGTATGCCGAGGGCCAGCGCCGCTATGTCGAGTCGCTGTCGTCCTATGCGCGGCAGTTCCTGTCGATGATGGAAAAGCCCGACATCGACCACATCGAAGGTCTGTCGCCGGCGATCTCGATCGAACAGAAGTCGACATCGCACAACCCGCGCTCCACCGTCGGCACCATCACCGAGATCTACGACTACCTGCGCCTGATGTTTGCCCGCGTGGGCGAGGCGCGTTGCCCGGACCATGGCACCGTGCTGGCTGCGCAGACGGTCAGCCAGATGGTGGACCAGGTCATGGCACTGCCAGACGAGCCGCGTCTGATGCTGCTGGCGCCGATCATCGTCGACCGCAAGGGCGAACACCTGCATGTGTTCCGCGAACTCACCTCCAACGGCTTCATCCGGGCGCGAGTGGACGGGCTGGTCGTCGAGCTTGAAGCACCGCCCAAGCTGGACAAGAACAAGAAGCACACCATCGAAGCGGTGATCGATCGCTTCCGGCCGCGCGGCGATGCAGCGCAGCGGCTCGCCGAATCATTCGAAACTGCGCTCAAGCTTGCCGACGGCACCGTGCGCATCAGCTGGATGGATGATGCGAAGCACCCGGAGCTGACGTTCTCGTCGCGCTACGCGTGTCCGCATTGCGGCTACAGCATGAGCGAGCTGGAACCGCGCATGTTCTCGTTCAACAACCCTGCCGGCGCCTGCCCGGAATGTGATGGCCTGGGCACCACGCAGTACTTCGACCCCGCACTGGTGATTCACAGCGAACTGGACAGCCTGGCGGCCGGTGCGATCCGCGGCTGGGACAGGAAGAACGTCTATTACTTCCACATGCTGTCGTCGCTGGCGGAGCACTACAAATTCGATGTCGATACGCCATGGAAACAGCTGGCCAAAAAGCATCGCGATGCGGTGCTGTACGGCAGCGCTGAAGAACGCATCGACTTCAGCTACGTGAACGATCGCGGCGACAGCGTGAAGCGCCGACATGTGTTCGAAGGCGTGGTGCCGAACATGGAGCGGCGCTACAAGGAAACCGATTCGCAGATGGTGCGCGAGCATCTGTCGCGCTACATCGCCATGCGGCCATGCACGGTGTGCAACGGCCTGCGGCTGCGGCGCGAGTCACGCAACGTATTCATTGAAGACAAGTCACTGCCGGAGCTGACCGGTTTGTCTGTCGGCGATGCCTACGCGCACTTCGATGCGCTGCATCTGGATGGCCGGCGTGGCGAGATCGCCGACAAGATCCTGAAAGAGATTCGCGCGCGCTTGCGCTTCCTGGTCGATGTAGGGCTGAACTACCTGTCGCTGGATCGCAGCGCCGACACACTGTCCGGCGGCGAGTCGCAACGCATCCGTCTGGCATCGCAGATCGGCGCTGGCCTGGTGGGTGTGATGTACGTGCTGGACGAACCGTCGATCGGACTGCATCAACGTGACAACGCCCGACTGCTGCGCACGCTGACGCATCTGCGTGATCTCGGTAACTCCGTGATCGTGGTGGAACACGATGAGGACGCCATTCGCAGCGCCGACCACATCATCGATATCGGTCCGGGCGCCGGCGTGCACGGCGGGCGGATCGTGGGTCAGGGCAGTCTGGCTGACATCCTGGCGGCCAAGGAATCCATTACCGGCCAGTACTTGTCGGGGCGGCGCAAGATTGAGGTACCGAAGACGCGCGGTATGCAAGATGCGAAACGCGTGCTGCGCATCGAAGGCGCGCGCGGCAACAACCTGAAGAATGTGTCTGTGGAGTTGCCACTGGGGCTGTTCACCTGCGTGACCGGCGTGTCCGGGTCCGGCAAGTCCACGCTCATCAATCACACGCTGTATCCCATTGCGGCGCGCGAGTTGAATGGCGCAACGACACTGGCTGCAGCTCCGCACGATCAGATTGTTGGCATGCCGTTGCTGGACAAGGTGGTCGATATCGATCAGAGCCCGATTGGCCGCACACCACGCTCGAACCCCGCGACCTATACCGGTTTGTTCTCGCCCATTCGCGATCTGTTCTCGCAGGTGGCCGAAGCACGTACGCGCGGCTATTCACCAGGCCGATTCAGCTTCAACGTGAAAGGTGGTCGCTGCGAAGCCTGCGAAGGTGACGGCCTGATCAAGGTCGAGATGCACTTTCTGCCAGACGTGTACGTGACCTGCGATGTCTGCAAAGGCGAGCGCTACAACCGCGAGACGCTGGGCATCAAGTACAAGGGCAAGAACATTCACGAGGTGCTGGACATGACCATTGAGGAAGCACACGCCTTCTTCAATGCCGTGCCCATGCTCGAGCGCAAGCTGCAGACGCTGATGGACGTGGGTCTGTCCTACGTGCGGCTGGGTCAGAGTGCGACGACCTTGTCTGGCGGTGAAGCGCAACGCGTGAAGCTGTCACGCGAGTTGTCGAAGCGCGACACCGGAAAAACGTTGTACATCCTGGATGAGCCCACCACGGGTCTGCACTTCCAGGACATTCAGATGCTGCTGACGGTGTTGCATCGTCTGCGCGATGACGGCAACACGGTAGTGGTGATCGAACACAACCTCGATGTGATCAAGACCGCGGATTGGGTGATAGACCTCGGCCCTGAAGGCGGCGATGGTGGTGGACAGATCATTGCCACCGGCACACCGGAAGACGTTGCACGTACTGCGGGATCGCACACCGGCTGGTATCTGGCGCCGCTGCTGGGGTTGACGCCCGTGACACCGACGGTGGTTGCGGCGCGCGCGATCGCTGCCGCGAAAGCGCCGCCGCAGAAAGCCGCCTCGCCCGCGTCTGCGAAAACCAATGCAGCCAACGGCATGGCAAAGGTTGCGACTACAGCTTCCGCGAGCAAGAAGACAGCTGCAAAAGAGAAAGCTGCCCCCGGCAAACGCAAGACCGCCGCACGCTAGTCAGGCGACGCTAGTCAGGCGACGCTAGTCAGGCGACGCTAGTCAGGCGACGCTACGCGCGAGCTGAGATCACACCCGGCTCAATGCAATGACGGGGATAGCGCGCGTTGTCTTGCGCGCGTATTCCGCGAACGCCGCAGAAGCAGCCGCGATCTTCGCGTACTGCTCTGTGCGTTCCGGTTCCACCAGCACCTGCGCCATGGCACTGAAACGTTCGCTACCGACCTCCACTTCAACTTTGGCATTGGCCACGAGATTGAAGTACCACGGCGGATTCGTTGCTGCGCCCGCATACGAGGCGATGATCAGGTAGCGATCGCCGTCCATGAAGTACGCAAGCGGGTTGATGCGAGCCTGGCCAGACTTAGCGCCAACGGTCGTCAACAGCAGCAGCGGCGTGTTGGCGAACTGACCGCCAACCTTGCCCGCGTTGGCGCGGAACTCATCGATGATGCGTTTGTTGTAGTCCTGGATTTCCACGTCGTGCGCCTCGCTTGGAAATGAAGTTGGAGATGATGGATGCGTGCGACGACGCCTCAGCGCCTCGCAAACGTATCGCACGCAGCAATCGCGCCGCTCGACAACCCACGTCGCAGCCACTCCATACGCTGGGCGCTCGAACCATGCGTAAACGAATCAGGCGAAACCTGGCGGCCCGCATTGCGTTGCAGCGTGTCATCGCCAATGGCTTGCGCGGCGGCCATGCCTTCCTCCACATCGCCGGGCTCAAGCACCTGATGTGCCTTGTTGGCGTGATGTGCCCACACGCCGGCGTAGCAATCCGCCTGCAGTTCCATCCGCACACCCAGCTGGTTGCGACCTGCTTCATCCAGACCGCGCGACATCTGCTGCACCTGTTCCGATGTGCCGAGCAGATTCTGGATGTGGTGGCCGACTTCATGCCCGATGACATAGGCCTGCGCGAAGTCGCCCGCACCACCCATCTGCGCCAACTGATCAAAGAAACCCAGGTCGATGAAGACCTTCTGATCTGGCGGGCAGTAGAACGGGCCGACGGCAGATGAGTTGAAGCCGCACGCCGACTGCACCCCGCCGGTGAACAGGCGGAGCTTCGGCGCCGCATAACGCTGCCCTTGCTGGCCCAGCAACTGCGTCCACACATCTTCCGTGCTGCCGAGCATCGCAGAGACGAACTGCCCGGCGTCATCGTTGGTGGGCACGGATCGCGCCGGTTCATTGCTGACCTGACCGGGATCGATGGCACTGCCGCCC
>CAMAVY010000290.1 GCA_945861675.1 Klebsiella pneumoniae
CTGTTGGCACGCATACGGGTTGGAATCCACGCCATCCGGATGATGGTGGGCGTGACATCGCCGCCATCTTCGTTGGCTTTACGCGGCTGTTCGCGCGCGACGAGGCCGCACGCATGGCGACTGCAGATCCGCGCCCGGCGATGTCAGCGCGCTACGCCAATCGCGATGACTATGTGCAGCGTGTGCGTGCTGCGGCGCAGATGCTCGTGGCCGAGCGTTACCTGCGCGCCGATGACCTTGATTGGGTCGTCGACAACTGTCTGCAGCGCTTCGATCGCGCAACCGAGCAAGACTGACGCGTGCTGCTTCGGTTCTTCGAAACACTGCGTACGTTTGGCGTCCCGATCTCCACGCGGGAGTTGCTGGATCTGCTGGCGGTACTGCGCACGGGCATCGGCTTCTCGGATCAGGAGGCGTTCTACTTTCTGGGCCGGCTGACGCTGGTGAAGGACGAACGCTTCTTCGATCGCTATGACCGTGCCTTCAAGCACTACTTCGATGGGCTGGGCGGCGTGGACGCGGTGCTGGATGCTGCGCTGCCTGCGCAGGAGCTGGAGCGCCTGCTGCGCGAAGTCATGGCTGAACCGCGCAAATCCTCGGCCGAGACCAGCGATGCACTGGGGCGGGTACTTGAGGCCTATCACCAGCAGGCGCAGAAGGCGCGTGCGCACGACGCCTCCGGCGATCCGGGTGAGGGTGGTGATGGCGAGAGTAGTGAAGCTGGCGACGCCGCAGCCAACGACGTTCGCGAGCGTGATGCTCAAGCCGAACGCAACGACCAGAAAGAAGAACAGGGTGAAGGTGAGGATGCCGGTGAGGGCGAAGGCGAGGGCGAAGGCGAGGGCGAAGGTGAAGAAGGTGAAGGCGAAGGTGACGACGGCGACGACGGCCAAGGCGAGGAAGGCGACGGCGGCGAAGACGGAGAGGGCCGCGAAGGCGACGCTGAGACGGGCGCCGACGGGCAGGCAGAGCAAGGGCTGCGCAAGGGTCAGAAGGAAAGTCGGCTGCGCGCTGCGACACGCATCTGGGAAGACCGGCTGTTCGCGGACCTGGATGACGACGTAGAACTCGGCACACGCACGTTCAAGATCGCGCTGCGTCGCTTGCGCAAGTTCGCACGCTTCGGCGCAGAAGAAGAACTGGACCTCGCAGGCACCATTGCCGCCACGGCGCGCAACGGCGGCTGGCTGGACATTCGCATGCAGCCCGAACGCCGCAACACGGTAAAAGTGCTGTTGCTGCTGGATATCGGTGGTTCGATGGATGAGCACGTGCTGGTCTGCGAACAGTTGTTCTCGGCGGCGCGCAGTGAGTTCAAGCATCTGGTGCCGCTGTATTTCCACAACTTCGTGTACGAGCACGTCTGGAGCGATGCCGCGCGCCGCGACGAACATCGCATTGCCACGCTGGATGTGGTGCGCAAGTACGCATCGGACTACAAGGTCGTGTTCGTGGGCGACGCGAACATGGGCTTGCACGAAATGCTCGAGCGCGGTGGGTGTCTGGAGCGCTACAACGAACAGCCGGGTGTGCACTGGTTCGGTGAACTGCACGCGCACTTCCGGCGCGTGGTGTGGATCAACCCTACGCCGGTCGCGCAATGGCGCGGCATCTTCAGCACTGTGCGCATCGAACGCATGCTCGATGGCAACATGTTTGCGTCGACGAATGAGGGTTTGACAAGCGCAATGCGTGCGCTCGCCCGATAGCGCGTCAACTGAAATCCCCTTCACTTTCCGAACCCGATCGAGGTCCACCCCATGTCAGATGAACCGGGCCGCACGCAGGTCGATTCACTCGACACAGTGCGCGCGCGTATCCGCGCGTTCCGCGACGAACGCGAATGGATGCAGTTTCATAACCCGAAGAACCTGGCGACGTCGATCGTGATCGAGGCGGGCGAGCTGTTGGAGTTGTTTCAGTGGACCAACATGGAAGAGAGCGAGCAGCTCGGGCGCAACAAGCGTCAGCAGATCTCAGATGAGATCGCGGATGTCGCGGTGTACGTGATCGAACTCGCCGACAATCTCGGCATCGATCTGATTGCGGCAATCCATCAGAAGATGGATGCGAACGCGCTCAAGTACCCGGTCGAAAAGGCGCGCGGCAAGAGCACCAAGTACACAGAGCTGTAGCCACGCGGCGCAAGCCTGGGCCGCGCAGAGCAAGCCTGGGCCGCGCAGCGCAAGCCTGGGCCGCGCAGCGCAAAACCGTGCACGCCACTACGTGTGCGGTTGCGTGCCGTCCTACGTACGGGGCTGCGTACCGTCCCCGTGCGCAAGCCTCGAGTGACCATAGCCGTAGAAGATGTAGACCAGCGCACCGACCACGGCAAAGCCAACCAGGATCGCAAGTGCCACCGGGTCTTTTGTCACGGTGCCAGGGGAACCCATCATTGCGCCGAGCAGGTCCACGCCAACGGCCTTGCTGCACATGTCCAGCAGGATCGGGCCCATCATCAGCACCACGCAGAAGAAAATGCCCAGGATGGGTGTGAACGGATAGAACGGCACCTGGAACGGCCGCACCACGTCGGGGTTGTGCTTGCGCAGATACAGCACGCTGGCGCAGACGATCGAGAAGGCCAGCGCCGTGCCAAGGCTCACGAGATCGCCCAACACGCCCAGCGGCAACGTGGCCGCGGCGATCGCAATCACCACGCCCAGCATGGCGGTGCCTATCGCCGGCGTATGAAAGCGCTTGCTGATGTGGCCGAACATGTCGCTGACCAGACCGTCGCGCGCCATCTGATACAGCACGCGTGTCTGCGCGTACATCAGCACCAGCATGACCGACGACAGGCCGGTAAATGCACCGATCTTGATGATCAGCGAGAACAGATTCAGCTGACCGCTTTCCGATGCCGACCATGGGATCAGTGCCCAGCTCGGGTTCATGCGATCTACGGCAACGGCGATCGGGTCGGGCACACCGAGATCGCGGAACGGCACGACGCCCGTCATGACCAGTGCAACGGCCATGTAGATTGCGGTACAGATACCCAGCGATGCCAGGATGCCGATCGGCACATCGCGTTGTGGGTTGCGCGCCTCGCCCGCCGCCGTGGAAACGGCTTCAAAGCCTACATACGCGAAGAAGATGATGGAGGCGGCACGCAGCACGCCCTGCCAGCCGTACCTGAAACCACCTTCGTTGTCGGGCACCAGCGGCGACCAGTTGTCCGGGTTCACGTAGGTCACGCCGATGACAATGAACGCCAGCAGCACCGATACCTTGATGGCCACGATAACGTTGTTGACCTGCGCCGACTCCCGCACACCAACGACCAGCAGCCCGGTGACGGCGAGGATGCCCAACGCGCCAACTAGATTGAAGTTGCTGCCGGTGACCAACGCGCCGTCCACGAGGTCCAGCGTGGACTTCGAGAGTCCCGGCGCGATCTGTATGCCGAAGTCATGCAGCAGGCTGACCACATAGCCTGTCCAGCCCGCGGCCACGGTGGACGCGGCGACACCGTATTCGAGCAACAGCAACCAGCCCATGATCCAGGCGAACAGCTCGCCCAGCGTGACATAGGCATAGGAGTAGGCAGAGCCGGAGACCGGCATCGTTGATGCCAGCTCTGCGTAGCACAGGCCTGCAAAGGCGCAGGCACAACCCGCGATGATGAACGACAGAATCACGCCTGGCCCAGCGAAGTTCGCGGCCGCATTGCCGGTCATGACGAAGATGCCGGCGCCGATGATGGCGCCGATGCCCAGGCTGGCAAGATTCAGTGGTCCGAGGGTGCGCTTCAGATTGCCGCTGGCGAACTCGTGCTGGATCTGGGCAACTGATTTCTTGGCGTAGAGCTGGCCTTTGGCCACAGAGGTCTCTCCCATTGCGGTGCGGTGCAGGAATGGCCGAGCCTAGGCGTGGCCCCCTGCACCGGCAAGAGGTTAATGGCAGCGGCAAGAGGTTAATGGCAGCGGCAAGAGGCTTAATGGCAGCCGCCAGCGACTGATGGTGCCGCAGCAGGAAGGCAGCGTCGGCTCAGAGTGCAACAAGCGAGGCCACGACATGAGTTCAGGCAGGAGAACCGCGAACGACGATGCGACGGCGCTATCGCCGACCGTGCTTGCTGCCCTCGCCTCGGGGCGCAAGCTGGACGCCGTCAAGGCGTTGCGCAGCGAAACGGGCCTGTCGCTGACGGATGCGGTTGAGCGCATCGAAGTACACATCGCGTCGATACCAGCGCTTGCGGCGGAGTTTGCGCGTCAGCAGGAGGCGATGCGCGGCAAGCTGCGCGGCGCGCTGGTGATGGCAGTTGCATTGGTCGCGCTGGCGGCGTGGATTGTGTTGGCTTAGGTCGCGGGCTTGCCGGGTGCCGGCGGTTCGCCTGATGGCTGGGCTGGCGGTTCGGCTGGCGCAGCGAGGGCACTGGTGATTTCGGCGGCGGTTGCGGCGCGTCCTGGTGGCAACGCATCGATAAGCGCCACAAGTCGCCGAGCCGTTGCGCTGAGTTTCTCGCTGTGTGGATCGCCGGCGAGCTTGTTGAGCACCACGCGCGCTTCCACAGCGCGGTTCACACCGAGCAGCATCAAGCCGGCGCTGAGCGCAATCTCGGGCACTTGTGGCGCCAGGTTGTAGGCCTGCACCAGCACGTCCTGCAACCGCATGTCCGGCGCATCGCCTTTCTGTGTACGAATCCGCCAGTACTTGTACAGGGCGCGATAGTCCGTCTCGTTGCCGCGAATCGCGCGTGCGAAATAGTTGGCGGCAGCAACGCGTGCGTCGCTCGCGTCCTTGGCGTCGCCGCCTGGCGTTTCCAGCACTTTGACCGCTGCCGCCAGCTTTGCGACACCGGCAAGATAGTAGAGGTCTGGACTTGCGTTCTCGTTCGCCAGCGACGGTGCAAGCAGTTCAAGGGCGCGTTGCGGGTCGCCGGCGGTGGCCTCTGCACGCGCGGCACATTCGATTGCGAATGCATCTGGTAACTACTCGCCCCCCACGGACGAGTAGATCTCTCCGGACATTGCCATCTGGATGGCGACGAGGGGGTTGTATCCGCGGTTGGCCATTGTTTGCAGGTAGCTGGAGATGCGGCAGTAGGCTTCTGC
>CAMAVY010000291.1 GCA_945861675.1 Klebsiella pneumoniae
CACGGACAGATCGAATTCCCACTGAAACAACGCGAACGCGCCCAACGTGACAATTGGATCGTGGAGCAATGCCACGATTGAGCCCAACGCCAGCTTGTAGTTGAAACGGAACAACACGTAGATCAGCACGAGACCGATCGCAGCAAGGATCGCAAGCCCGCCCTGCTCACGCAGTTCAGCGCCTACCGCCGGGCCGACAAACTCATTCCGTTGCACCTTGAACGGCTGCTTCAGCACCGCATGCAGACGATCGGCGATCGTATGCCCGAGATTGTCTGCATTGCCGGCAGCCTTGGTTGCCGCAGCCGCGTCGAGTGCCGCAGCAGCGGCCGCACCTTTGAGCTGACAGGGACCGCTCTCGACGGCCCGTTGTGCCTCAGCATCTTGCGGTGGAACACGCACCAGCACGTCGGCATCGGTGCCCAGCGTCTGCACCACCGCCCCGTGAAAACCGCAGGCACTCAATTGTTCACGAAGCTGATCTGCACTTACGGGCGCTTCGAATGCGAGTTCGACGACCGTGCCGCCTGAGAAGTCCAGGCCGAAGTTCAGGCCACGCACTGCCAGCAGCACAATTGAAGAGACAATCAGGAAACCGGAAAAGGCAAACGCGCGCCCGCGTATGCCCATGAAATCGATTTCGCGCTTGAACAACGCCATCAGACGGACACCTTCTCAATGTTGCGGCCGCCATAGGTGATGTTCACCAACGCACGCGTGACATACACAGCCGTAAACACAGAGGTGGCCAGGCCGACCGACAGCACCACGGCGAAACCCTTGATCGGCCCGCTGCCGATGAGAAACAGAATGGCTGCGACGATGAATGTCGTGAGATTCGAGTCTGCGATGGTCGTGAACGCACGATCAAATCCGGCGTGAATTGCCGCCTGCGGCGATCGCTCGGCAAGCTCTTCCTGGATACGACAGAAGATCAGCACGTTGGCATCCACCGCCATACCGATGGTCAGCGCAATCCCCGCGATGCCGGGAAGCGTGAGCGTGACCCCCACCAGCGACATGATGGCGATGAGCAGCAGCACGTTCACGACCAGCGCAACGCACGAGAGCAATCCAAGCAACCGGTAGTTCAGCACCATGCACACGGCGACCAGCAGAATGCCGATCAGGCCCGCATTGAGTCCCTGGCGCACGTTCTGCTCGCCCAGACTCGCGCCCACGGTCCGTTCTTCAACGATGTACATGGGCGCTGCAAGCGCGCCGGAGCGCAACAGCAGTGACAACTCACGCGCTTCGCCGATCGCGAGGCCCGTGATGCGGAACTGGCTGGACAGCGCGGCCTGAATGGTTGCGACGCTGATGAGCCGCTTGACGTCGTAACGCTGCAGTTCCTCGACCGGTTTGCCATCGACCATGCGCGTGACAGTACGCGTCTGCTTCTCGATATAGAGAATGGCCATGCCACGACCGATGTTGCCTTTGGTGGCGTCGTACATGTGTCGGCCGCCGTCGCCATCGAGCGTGATCGACACTTCCGGCTCGTTCGTCTGTGGGTCCTGGCTGGGCCGCGCATCGGTCACGTTGTTGCCGGTCACGATGTTCGAACGCTGCAGCACCGTCTGCTCGAAACGGTAGTCGTAGGTTTCGGTATCCGATGGCGCTGTGTCGGGGCCAGAGAGCAAGCGGAACTCGAGGTTCGCGATCTTGCCGAGAATCTGTTTGGCATAGGCACTGTCCTGCAGACCAGGCAGATCCACCGCGATTCGATCGCGGCCCAGGCGCTGAACCAGCGGCTCAGATACGCCCAATTCGTTCACCCGCTTGCGCAGACTCTGCAGGTTCTGCTCGATCGCGTACGTCTGGCGCGATTCGACGGCCGCCTTCGAAAGGGCCATGCGCAACACAGGCCCCTCTGGTGACGTCACATCCTGCATCGTGAAGTCGCCGAATTGACGTGTCAGCAGCTCCCGCGCCTGCACCCGCGCTTCGTCAGTGGCAAAACCGAATTCAATGCCATCGGCAATCGCTGGCCGCGAGCGATAGCGAATGCGCTTCTCGCGCATCATCGTCCGCATCTGCCCTGAGTTCGACGTGAGCAGCGCCTGCATGGCCGACTGCATGTCCACTTCCAACAGGAAATGTACGCCGCCAGACAGGTCCAACCCGTACTTCATCGGCCGACCACCTACCGCCTCGAGCCAAGCGGGCGTGGACGGCGCCATGTTGAGCGCCACGACATAACTGTCGGTGCCATCGGCAGTGCGCAGCGCCTGCGCCAGCACGCGCTGTGCCTTCAGCTGCTCGGTTGCATTCTCGACGCGCAGTACCGCAGCACGACCGACGATGGCGTCACCAAAGTGCGCGACCTTGGCTCCCTCCAGCACCGCCTGCGCACGCGCCAGAATGCGTGGGTCCAGCGGCAGATCCGGCGATGCTGGCGATATCTGCACCGCATAGTCCGGCGGAAACAGGTTCGGCAATGCGTAGACAGCGGCCCACAGCGCGACAAGCAGAATGAGCCCGTACTGCCAGCCGGCATAGGTATTGAGGGGCCGGCCCCTGCCAATGGGTGCTGCAGCGCCGAACACGCCTCCGTCTGAGCCGGGGTTGCTCATGACCGACTACTTCTCGCCCAGGCTTTTCAGCGTGCCCTTCGGCAAGGTCGCCGAAACTGCCGACTTCTGGACACGAATTTCCACATTGTCGCCAAACCTGCACACCACGAACTGGTCTTCGACCTTGCTCACCGTGCCGACCATGCCGCCGGCCGTGACCACCTCGTCGCCCTTGGCCAGCGCGGAGATGAGTTCACGATGTTCTTTAGCGCGCTTCGACTGCGGCCGAATGATCAGGAAATAGAAGATCAGGATGAAGGCACCGAACATCCCGAACGTAATCAGGTCCTGACCAGGGGGTGCTGCTGCTTCGGCCGCGTTGGCAGTCTGAAACAGAAAATTCATGGCGCAGATTCCTGATCGGGGGTGGCATCGGTAGCGGGCTCGGGTGCTGCAGACCACGCCTGCCGCAGGCCCTCGATGAGGGCCGGCAATGTACCCGCTTCGATGGCCAGCCGTAAACTCGCCATAAGCTGTTGATAGAAGCGCAGGTTGTGAACGGTGGCCAATACAGCGCCGAGAATCTCGTTGCACTTGTCCAGGTGGTGCATGTAGGCGCGGGAGAAGTTGCGGCAGCAGTAGCAGTCGCACAGCAGGTCCACCGGCAACGTGCTGTCACGATGCATGGCGTTGCGGATGCGTACCACGCCGGACGACGTGAACAGATGGCCATTGCGTGCGTTCCGGGTCGGCATTACACAATCGAACATATCTATGCCGGCAGCGACCGCGTGGACGATGTCCATCGGTGTTCCCACACCCATCAGATAACGCGGCTGCGCCGCTGGCAGCGTCGGCGCAAGCGCGGTGACAACGCGCTGCATCTCCTCCTTCGACTCACCAACCGACAGCCCGCCCAAGGCGTAGCCGTCGAAGCCGATGCGCTGCAGCCCGTCGAGGGAAGTGGCGCGCAGATCCAGGTCCATGCCGCCTTGCACAATGCCGAACAATGCGCCCTCGCCACAATATGCGGCGCGCGAGCGTTCGGCCCAACGCAACGACAGCTGCATGGAGGCTTCCACTGCCTCGCGCGGTGCGGGATATGGCGTGCACTCGTCGAACACCATGACGATGTCCGAGCCCAGTTGCTGCTGTACTTCCATCGAGCGTTCGGGCGACAGAAAGATCGTCGCGCCATCGATGGGTGATTTGAAGGTCACGCCCTGCTCGGTGATCCTGCGCAGCTCGCCAAGGCTGAACACCTGGAAGCCGCCGGAATCCGTGAGGATCGGTGAGTCCCAGCCCATGAATGCATGCAGCCCGCCGAACGAGGCAATACGTTCCGCGCCGGGCCGCAGCATCAGGTGAAAGGTGTTGCCCAGAACAATCTGCGCACCGACCTCGCGCAACTGCAGCGGCGTCATCGCCTTCACAGTGCCATAGGTACCCACCGGCATGAACGCAGGCGTATCCACGCGCCCGTGATTCAGGGTCAGGGTGCCGCAGCGCGCTTGTCCGCACTGCGCATGAACTGAGAATTTCATTGGCCCGTCCGCATCATTGTGCTGACCGCTTCATTGGCATAGTCGTCGCTGAATGAACATTGCGTCGCCGTAGCTGAAGAACCGATAGCCCGCCGCAACCGCCTGCTGATATGCCTCAAGCAGAAACTCGCGCCCGACGAACGCGGCCACCAGCGCCAGCAATGTGCTTTGCGGCAGATGGAAGTTGGTGAGCAGTGCATCGACCACACGCAATGGATGGCCCGGGCGAATGAACAATGCCGTGTCTCCGGAAAATGACGCCAACTGTCCTGACGCTGCGGCACTTTCAAGTGCGCGTACGGCCGTTGTACCCACAGCGATCACCCGCCCGCCACGCTGCCGTGTTTCGTTTACAGCGGCCACAGCGGCAGCGCTGACCTCGCACCACTCCGCGTGCATGTGATGGTGGGCAAGGTCATCCGTGCGAATGGGCTGAAACGTGCCGGCCCCGACATGCAGCGTGATCGACACACGATGCACGCCCTTGTCGCCAAGCCGCGCCAGCAGTGGCGCATCGAAGTGCAGACCTGCGGTAGGCGCAGCGACGGCGCCATCGCGCACGGCGTAGACCGTCTGATAGCGCAGACGATCGTCGGCGGTGTCCTGTCGTTGCACGTAGGGCGGCAACGGCACGTGACCATGCTGTGCCAGCACAGCGAGGGCGTTGCCCGGGAAACGCAACTTGTAGAGCTCCCCCACGCGTTCGACCATCACCACGCGCTGACTCGCCGCGCCGTCCAGCAGCACACCACCATCGGGTCGCAGCGGCTTGGAGGCGCGCACGTGCGCCAGCACGTGCAGGTCGTCCAGCAGCCGTTCCACCAGGATCTCGACCCGA
>CAMAVY010000292.1 GCA_945861675.1 Klebsiella pneumoniae
GCACATCGGCATGGCGCACGGCTTCTACGTCGACTACCCGGAGAACATGCGGTCCTCTCTGATCACACCCAATGAGATCGCCGCCTGCGGATTCGACTACCTGGCGCTTGGCCATGTGCATGTGTCTGCAGAGATTCGGCACGGCCGCACACTGGCCTGTTACCCAGGCTCTCCAGGCCATGCCTACGGCGGTAGCCGCTACGTGCCGTCCGTCGCCGTTGTAGACCTGCGCCCACATCAGGAGATTGAGCTTCGGCTGGTTCCAATCGGGGCGGCTGAGTAACCGTCCATGACAGTTCGTTCAGCCGCGGACCGCTGAACGAAGTCCTCGCTCGTCACAGCAAGGCACCAGGGCCGGCAGGAGTCCGTCGGAGTTGACGCCGACATTTCGTGCGTCAAGTTGGCGCTTCTGTTCTGTCTCAAACTCGTCGAAGTCGTGTGCGGCAACACAGGCTTGCGTGATGTGCCCGGTCGGCCGGACTCTGCATGGTTTTCAGGGCGATTTGGCCGCGTATGCCCTCAGATTACCCTCAGAACATGCGTCCGCTTGATGTTCCTGGCCAGAGTCACCAAGCACCACTCGCCGTGTGCCTTTGCCAACCCCTGCATGCTCATCTCGTGCCAGCCCATCACGCGCTTGCTGATGCCGAACACCGACTCGACGGTCTGTTTGTGCAACGCATGCAACGCCCGTCCCGCCTGTGTCCGTGGCACGTGTGCCGTCTTCGCCATCGGGTCCGACGTCTCCGGCGCGGGCGCATCCGGTACAAAGCGTTCCAGCAGTGGCATGTCGTGCTGCTCGCGCTTCATGGCCAGCAGCGGCTCGATCCCGGCTTCACGACACACCACCACGTTCGCCTGGCTGCCGTATCCGTTGTCCGCAAGCGGTGCATCCACCACCAGCGCCTCTGGCCAGTAGATGGATGCTGTGGCGTCCATCATCGAAATCTGAGCGGCGACGGATGGACCGCTCGTTAACGCAATCGTGGTTGCGGGGGGTTGCCGGGAATGATCACCCTGGTGCAGCGCACGCGCGCTAGACCTGCCCGTTACCCACATCTCTGCATCGCTCGTTGTTGTTCATGATTGCTTACGTGGATTACGGGTCTGATTGATCTCGAAGCTTGTAGCCGGCACACATGCCCATGAGGGTGATGTAGCCGTACCACATCAGTTGGTGCCCGGGTGGTGGGTCTCGGTTACGCGCGAGATAGTCGCCGAGTCCGGCAACGATGCGCACCGCAGCGTTGAGGGTGGTCGGGGCGGGCAGGCGCCTGGTGTGGTCTTGGCGAACGCGGTGAGCACCTTGATCTCAAGATCAGAGAACAGCAGTTCCGTCGGTAGTTCGGTGGGTTCCCGGCCGAGCAAGGTCATCAGCATGATGCGCCAGCCAATCACCAGATGAATGGCAATGGCGCGTTCAAGTCGCTCGGCGCTGTGATGGCCAAGCTGCTCGATCCGGCAGCCGGGTTTGAGCACCCGGTGCCAGTCTTCGATGCGCCAGCGCAGGCAATACCAGCTGAGCATCTGGCGAGCCTGTTCGGGCGAGTCGACAGGGAGTGTGGTGAGCAGGAACCACTCAAGCGCTTTGGCGCCCAGTGCGCGCTGTCCAGGCCCTCGCCGGGTGCCAGTGAAGCACCCGGCCCAAAGGACTCGGTAGCCGCTGCAGGCACACCCAACTGCTGGCGCCAATTGCGTTGCAAGGCATAGACGTAGATCGCTTTGCAGGTCTTATCGCAGGCATGGGTCCGGTCCTGGCGGCCGCGTCCGCGGGTGTCGCCGAGATAGTGCCAGTTGGCGGCGCGCAAGCTCACCCCCGAGTAGGTGGGCGTCTCGACGAAGGTCTCCACCAGATACGGACGATGGCCGTAGCGGCGTTCAAAATCCCCGGGCAAGCGCCGCAGTACCTGACCCAGTACATGTGAGGCCAGATGCGCAACGCGCACACCCGGGCGAATGAGCAAGCGACTCAAGCCGACCACCCGATGCAGGTGGCTGCGACGCTGCGCATCATCCCAGCCAATCCATTGATCGCGGACCGACAAGCGCAACGCCGCCGCAGCGAAGCCGATGGCACCCAGCCAACCGTGTTGCGACTGCAGGAGATAACGTATTTGGCAGCCAACCCCGGGGCCGGCGCCTCGCGGATGCTCATGCGCCATCAACGCATCCCAGATCGCCCGCTGCGCTGCATCTTCAACCAGCACCAGTTGCAGGCCGCGCACCTGACTGAGTTCGTCGGGCACCGTGACTGCAGGCGCAACGCGTTCACCCGCAGCGCGCGGTCGGTGTGTCCGTGGCGCCGTGCGCGGCGCCGGCAACACGATGTGCTGTGCACGCTCAAGTTCACGCGACGCCTTCAGGCAGCCACTGCGTTGGGGCTGCCCGCGCGCATTCATGAAGCCAAACGCTGCGCACACGTGCATCTCCAGCGCAGTGCGATGCACCGCACCCGACTCGTGCAGAATCGACTGCAACCGAACCAGACCCGCCGGGCTGCTCATGCTGTCTGTCTACCCCGACAACGTAGCGCCAGGGGTAGGCGTCTGTTCAGCGCTATTTGTGGGTATCGGGCAGGGCTAGCGGGCCGTTGATTCCTCGACGGGCGCATCAGACTGTCCGCGCGAGGTGTGCGTCAGAGCCCGGGCAATCAACCGCCAATCATGTCCCGCCTCATGCAGATGCATCCTTCGGTCACATCGCCAAGCGGCAGCTGACACACCATTTGGTGCCCGCCGCGCCCACTGACGAAACGCGTAGATTCCCTCATCGCGATTGCAGCGGCCACAGAAACGAAAACGGGCGCCCCCAATTACTTGGGGGCGCCCGTCTCTGAGCGCATTGGTGCGGCGATCAGCTGCGGCGTGCGCGCGCTGCCATGCCAAGGAGGCCAGCGGCCAGAAGGCCAAGGACGCCAGGTGCAGGCACTTCCGATGGCGGGCGACCACCCTCTGCCGGCAGCGTCACATGGCTGAGGCCCTGGATGCAGCGCAGGTTCTGATTTCCGCCACAGTCAGTGTTCCCGAGCCCGTTCTGCAGGCGGCTATACACCCCGAAGCGCGCGCCCAACGCGCCATCGTTGCGATACAGGTAATGGTCTGGGTAGTTCGGAGAGTTACCGAACTTCAGCATGAAGAACGCGGGGCTCGTGTTCGGACCAAAGTCGACGAAGCACCGGCCACCGTCGTCGCAGAACTCATCGACGTCGGTGCCGGCCTGCGCCTGAAAGATGTCGGCCTGCGTCAGCGACGGCAACAGCATAAGGCTCGCATTGATGAAAAACACTTCAGTGCCCAGGCCGGAATTGGCCAACGCTCCAGACGCCACGAACGTGTCGAAGCCACCCACTTCCGTGGTGCCGATCATGATGGCGGACGCGTTCATGCTGGCGAGCGTGAGTGCCGCCCCGACGACTGCGCTTGCAATCGATTTCTTCATTTCAATCTCCATAATGGTGCATTGAGCACGGTGAGTGAGCGACCTGCAGCCTGAACGATGCATCCGGTCCGAATGGCAACGCTCCGATACTCCCCATCCGACAAATGCAAAGTTGACTTTACACATGCGGCGGTCCTGGCCTGCATTGACCCTTAGAAAGCAAGACACGGGCCACGACAACCTAACTCTCTGATATAAACGGAATACCACCTGATTCATTTGCACCATGCAAACCGCCCCACATGACAAGTGTAAAAAAGGCTGACGCCACGGTTTGAAATCCACACATATGGCACCCCCTCATGCAGCTTCGCGAGGCGTGGACGCGCGTAAGTACGGTGCACGCCAAGCGTGGCCTAGGCGCGGCCCGATGTGCTGTTTAGCCTACCGCCCCCGCGCGCATCCCCGTGCGACAGCCCAGCTGTCATCACGGGTGGGTCACGATGGGGCAGGACCACACCCCGCCGCCGTGAGGTCCGCGGAGCGTCCGGAGGTCGCGCGCCCGCCGGACCATCGCATCGACGACCGAGGTGCACACCGGTGAGCGCGGCCATCCAGCATCGACTGCAGAGGCTCACGCCGAGCCTGCTGGCCGACCTGCGTCGGGGCCCTGAGAAGGAGAGCCTGCGCGTTGCGCCCGACGGCACGCTGGCGATGACCCCGCACCCGGCCGCCCTTGGTTCCCCGCTCACGCATCCCGCGATCACCACCGACTTCTGCGAGGCGCATCCTGAGCTCGTGACCGGCGTTCACCGCAGCATCGCCGCTGCGCTCGACGAGCTGACCGACCTGCACCGCTTCCTGCTGGCCAACATCAGCGACGAGTTGCTCTGGTGTGCGAGCATGCTCTGCCGGCTGCCGGCCGATGACGCGATCCCGGTGGCGCAATACGGCCACTCCAACATGGCGCGCATCAAGACCGTGTACCTGCAGGACCAATTTGTCCTCCGCCCCATTTGCGAGCGCGGCCATTGAGTTAGCGCGTGTTGCTGAACAACCCTCGGGCGATGCGGTATTGCTTGCGGCATGGAGCCCATCCCCTTTTCCTGCACATCGCTCGCAGAGCTGTACGTTCGGCCGGTTGAGCGCAGCGAAGAAGCACGCTACCAAGCTCAGATGCGGCAGCAGCACTATCTCCGCGCATTACCGAAGATCGGCGAGACCCTGTGGTACGTCGCGACCTGGCGCGGACAGTGGGTTGCGCATATGGCGGTGTGTACCGCGCCGCGAACTGAAGGCCATTGCCGACTGGGCTGCAGCCCTTGGACAACCCGCCCGCGAGCGCTTGGGTTGTCGGCGCGAGGGGACGCTACGTGATCGGCACTATGTTGTCCCCAGTGAATTCGTGATCCGGGACTGTCTGGTGCGCATTGATCCGGGGGTGTTGGATCAGGCACTGAACGCCTGGAACCA
>CAMAVY010000293.1 GCA_945861675.1 Klebsiella pneumoniae
CCAGTGAATTCGTGATCCGGGACTGTCTGGTGCGCATTGATCCGGGGGTGTTGGATCAGGCACTGAACGCCTGGAACCAAGCCTGGGGTGGCACGGACAGTGCACTCGCGATGGATGGCAAGACCATGAAGAACGCGGTCGATGAGACCCCCTGATGGCCACTCAAATGCCCCCATTTATGGCCACTCAAATGCCCCACCCTGGTGGCATCGCCGTGAGGCGTTGCACACGCCGGCATTGTCGGTAAGGCAGAGCTGAGCAGGACGTAACTTTCCTTCCCTTTTCGTCAAGGGAAGTACGGAGTGAACGTCTTGAAGCCAGAGGTCCAAACGACCATCGTGACGCTGCTCTCGGCAGGCGTCGGTCAACGGGAGATCGAACGCATCACAGGCGTGGATCGCAAGACGATCCGCCGTTATTGCCGTCGATGGGCCGCAGCGTCAGTGGTTGCACGCGAACCGAGCACTGACATCTGCGCGGGGGCAACGCCGCCACCCAGTCAAATTCCCCCACCCTGGCCACCGACTTCGCCACCACCGACAGCTTCGATCTGCGAACCGCACAGCGACTTCATCGAGGCGCGGCTGCGGCGCAACGCCATGGCGATCTACCAGGACCTGGTCGATCAGCACGGCTTTACCGGCGCCTACAACGCGATCAAACGCTTCGTCGGCAAGCGGCGCCAGCGTGAGCCTGAACAGTTCGACCGCCTGGCCTTCATGCCCGGCGAGGAGATGCAGGTCGACTACGGAGAGGGTGCACCCACGCGTGTGCCGGAGACTGACCGCTACCGTAAGCCGCGCCTGTTCGTTGCCACATTGCGCTACTCCCGCCGCAGCTTCCGTCGTGTCGTCTGGCAGCCCAGTCACGAGATCTGGGCCAAGTTGCATGAACAAGCGTGGCGATACTTCGGCGGTAGCTGTCGCTATGTCGTGCTCGACAACCTGAAGGAAGGCGTACTCAAGCCCGACCTCTACGAGCCAAAACTCAACCCCGTCTACGCCGCCACCCTCATGCACTACGGCGTGGTGGCCGATCCTGCGCGTGTGCGTGACCCCAACCGCAAAGGCAGCGTCGAGCACGCCATCGGCCACACCCAGTCCACCGCACTCAAGGGGCGCCGCTTCGAGTCCATCGACGAACAAAACAGGTTTCTCGAACACTGGGAGACGACCTGGGCCTCCGTACGCATTCACGGCAGTACACGCCGCCAAGTGCAGGCCATGTTCGAAGAAGAGCAGCCGCATCTGCAACCGCTGCCAGTGTCGGGTATGCAGTACTTCACGGAGGCGCAGCGCACCGCTTGCGACGACCGCTGCGTGCGCGTGGATCACAGCAGCTATGCAGCGCGCGCCGCTCGCATCGGCAGTCGGGTGTTGGTACGGATGTTCGAGCAGCGCATCGAGATTCGCGATCTCAACACCCAGACCCTGATTCGCTCGCATGCCCGCGCCGCGCGCCCCGGCATGGTCGTACTGCCGGACGAGGAACGTGTATTCAACCCTTCACGGGAGACGCGCCAGATCCTGGCCCAGGCCAAAGACATCGGCCCCGACACGCTTCGGTTATGCGAACAACTGTTCGCAAACGAAGGCCGCGTGGGCCAACGCAAGCTCTGGGGCATCGTTGGTCTCGCCAAGCGTTATCCACACCGGCTCATCGACGAGGCTTGCGCACGCGCCCTCGTCGAGGGCGTGCACAGCTATCAATTCGTCAAGGCCGCCACCGAGCAATTCGTGGCTGATGCGCTGCAGCACATCGATCAAGTTCCTCGGCAGGCCGAGCTTGATCTCACCCAGACCGATCGGCTCATCCGCAGCGCTGATGACTACGCCGCGTTGTTCGCGCGCGGTGCAGCGCAGTCCAACACGTCTTCCCCATCCGACCCCAACCCCACGGAGTTTTGAAGATGACATTGATCGAGATTGAACGTGCATTGCGCGAGCTGCGCTTGTCCGGCATCGCGGCCACCTTGAACACCCGCGTGATGCAGGCACAGAGCACACAGCAGCCCTTCCTGGAGACCTTCGCATCGATCCTGCAGGATGAGCTCGACCGTCGCCGCTCGCGACTGACCGAGCGGCGCTTCAAGCAGTCACGGCTTGGTGAGCGGCCCACGCTGGTCGACTTCGATTGGCGCTTCAATCCCAAGCTGCCGCGCCAGGCCTGCTTCGAACTGCACACGCTCAAGTTCGTCAGCGAAGGTGGCAATGCACTCATCATCGGCAAGCCCGGCACCGGCAAGAGCCACATCGCCAAAGCAGTTGCGTATCAGGCGACGCTGCAAGGCTTCAACGTGCGTTATCTCGAGCCCGACACCGAGTTCGCACACTACGCATTGTCGAGCCCGAGTGAGCAAGCCGCTCTGCTGCGCACTTACGTCGAACCGGATCTGCTCGTGCTCGACGATCTGTTCCTCGCTCGCCGCATCTCCGAGACGAGTACCGAGCTGCTGCAGACCGTGGTCCATCAGCGCTACAAGCAGCGGCGCAGCATCATCGTCACGTCCAATCGCGTCGTGCAGGACCGGGGCAAGTATCTGGGCGACGCAACCATGGCCACCACCATCCTCGATCGGCTCATGCATCGCGCCGCAATGCTTGAGTTCGAGGGCAAGAGCTACAGGCTCAAGGAAGCCACTTCACGCATGGCCAGCAGGACCGCCAATAACCCATAATCAACCCGTCCTGCCTGGGGGCATTTGACTGGCCACAGGTGGGGGAATTTGAAGTAGCCATCGGGGAGGACGACATCGCGCTTGCCTTTGCCTGCGTATTTCATCCCATCGCAGCCGCTTGCCTGACTTCGCCTACAGCGCGGCAGCTGACCATGGGCGCATTGAGACGCGGCGCATCTGGTGCTCGACTGCGCTCAATGGTTACCTGCGTCGCCACACAACGGCTGTTAACGATCAATCGGGGGCACTGGACGATCCAGAGCGTGCACAACATCATCGACTGGAACTACGACGAGAATCGAAGCCGCATTCGGACCGGGCACGGGCCCGAGAACATCACGCGCCCTGCGGCGCTTCGCGGTCGGCATCTTCAAGCACTATCAGAAGCGCACTGAGTCAATCGCCCAGATGATGCGCAGGCTCAGCTTCCGCACCCGCACCGTGTTCGACTATCTGCGCATGACCGAAAACTCATGCCCCACAGCACTATGCGCTTGAGAACAAATTTGCCGTGGGTTGGCGGCCGTGGCAGACGATGCGGTGCGGAACCACTGAATGGAAACCGACTACGAACAACAGCAGCGCTTCAGCCCGCTCGTGGCCTGGCTGCATTCCGTGCGCTACCGACACATCGTGTCGGTGTTCGACGCCTGGGTGCGTGCGCGCGGACCGGCGCCGATCAAGGTCGTGGAGATCGGCTGTGCGCATGGCCGACTGTTCTCGGTCCTGCAGGCACGGTATGCAATTGATTACACGGGTATCGACCTCGACCCGGCAAACGTCGAAGTTGCGGCCGCCCGCTAAGGCGCATTCGGGAATTTCCGCGTGGTCCACGGCGCCGCGGAGGAGCAGCCAGACTTGCTGCATGGCGCGGACATCATCGTGGCGCTTGAGACGCTCGAGCACATTCCCGAGCCCACCGTCGTGCGGCTGATCGAATTGGTTGCCGCTGCACACCCGCAGCTGTTTGTGAGTTCCGTGCCAGTGGAAATCGGCCCTGCGGTGTGGCTGAAGAACGTCGGCTCGCTTCTGACCGGCTACTCGCGGCATCGTGACTACCGCTGGTCTGAGACTTTCTGGGCCGGCTTGTATCAGCTGGACAGACTGCCGCCGCATCACCTCGACCATCGCGGCTTTGACTGGCGGTGGCTGGAGCAGACCATCCGCCACAACATGCGCATCGTCGAGACCCGCCGGTTTCCATTCCAGTGGCTGCCGGCGGCATTGTCGTTCTCCGTGTTCTTCGTGGCCGAACCGCGGCGGTGACCGGCGGCGGCCGGACCGAGTAGGTGGCGCTGCATCCAGCGCGCGAGTTGGATGCGCACAGTCAGATCAAGCCGCCTGCCCGTTGCCCGGAGCAAGTATGGTCCGGCCGGTGTGTACATCATGCTGCGGTCAGTCCGTTCTGGGATGGGAGTGCTGGCAGCGTGCAGCAGGGTGATCGGCGCAGGTTCACAAGGGCAATGTGCTCACATCCCCTGTTGACGTGCTGCAGGATCGCGCCGGGCGTGTCAATCGGCCAGTCGGCGCGCGCGGTGGTGGCAGCGTCTGCATGCAATGGACAATCTTGCGAATCACCATAGGCTCTGTGACATCGGCGTTCCATCACAGACAGGGCACGTGGAGATGGCGATCCGGAAGACACGGCTGGATTAGCCATCACACAGATCGACCCACGTCATGAGCGCGATGGGCAGTCTGTCGTAGTTGGGTGTGGGCGGGTCTGGTGGCGATGCCTGCACGCGTACCTTGCAAGAGTGGCGCTTGCGGGCGGCGGCGGATGGGTAGAACAAACCGCAAGGCGCCGTCTCGGGACGAGTACGAAGCGAACACCGGGGTCCGATGTCCTCCCCCTGCGCCCGCAGCGTGATACGGACGATCCCTGCCCCCCACGAAGGGGTGCGCCGTGTGCAACTCGTCGATCCGGCGCATCGGCGACACGGTCGTCTCCGACCGTGGCTTCGGCGTGTAGTACACCGCTGAACGGCTCAGGCTGAGCAGCTTCGCCTACGGCGGTTTTCAAGATAGTTGTCGCCTCGAAGGGTGAATCAAGCTGCGGCTTTGTTGGGTTCTGCCTCCTTGAGTTTTGAGTGATCAGGGTTGAGGTGAACGGCATCGATGAAGCGCCAGTTGCGGGTCTGCTGTGACCAGCGTGTTG
>CAMAVY010000294.1 GCA_945861675.1 Klebsiella pneumoniae
CCTCGTTCGCCTTGGTGCCAGCCGCGACCGTGGCATTGACACGTTCGCGCAGCTCCTTGCCCGGCTTGAAGTGCGGCACGTACTTTCCAGCCAGCCCCACCGAAACGCCTGTCTTCGGGTTACGGCCAACACGCGGGGCGCGGTAATGCAGCGAAAAACTGCCGAACCCACGAATCTCAATGCGTTCGCCTGCGGCCAGCGCCTGGGACATCTGCTCCAGGATGGTCTTCACCGCCAGCTCAATGTCCTTGGGCAGCAGCTGCGAGTTGCGCTCAGCCAGGTCCTGAGCAATTCGTTCAATCAGTTCCGATTTGGTCACGACGCAAGAACTCCACTGAATCAGGTGTGCGGCCCGCTGACGTCAACAATCCGCCAGCGGGCCGCCTGCAGCACCAAAGGACTTACCTGTCCTGATCCATTTGCGCCTTGATCAAATCGCCCAACGTGGTGGGTGCCGGACGGTCGGATTCGGTCTTGCGATGCTCGCGCACTGCCACCCGCTCTTCCTCGACATCCTTCGCCTTCACCGACACGGCAATCGTGCGGTTCTTGCGATCGACGCTGATGATCTTGATTTCGATCTCTTCATCGATACGCAGTGCGTTGCGCGCATCTTCCACACGATCGATGCTGATCTCGGTGGCCTTCAACACGGCCATGACTTCCGGCGCCAGTTCGATGATCGCTTCCTTCGGATCGATCTCGCGCACGATGCCCTTCACCACACTGCCGCGGTCGTTGACGGCCACGTAGTCGGCAAATGGATCGGCATCGAGTTGCTTGACGCCAAGCGAAATGCGCTCGCGCTCCGGATCGATCGACAACACGACCGCCTGCACTTCCTCACCCTTGGCATAACGACGCACAGCGACTTCGCCGGTTTCGTTCCAGGAGATGTCAGACAAGTGCACCAGACCGTCGATGCCACCGTCCAGGCCGATGAAGATGCCGAAGTCGGTGATCGACTTGATGCGACCGGAGATCTTGTCGCCCTTCGCGAACTTGCTCGAGAACTCATCCCACGGATTGGCGCGGCACTGCTTGATGCCAAGCGAAATACGACGGCGCTCTTCGTCGATGTCGAGCACCATCACTTCTACTTCGTCGCCAACCTGAACGATCTTGCTCGGGTGCACGTTCTTGTTGGTCCAATCCATCTCGGACACGTGGACCAGACCTTCAACACCTTCTTCAAGCTCGGCAAAGCAGCCGTAGTCGGTCAGGTTCGTGACGCGGCCGGTCACGCGTGTGCCTTCCGGATAACGTGCCTTGATCGAGACCCATGGGTCGTCGCCCATCTGCTTGAGGCCAAGCGACACGCGATTGCGTTCGCGGTCGAACTTCAGCACACGAACTTTCAGTTCGTCGCCAACAGCAACCACTTCGCTCGGATGCTTAATGCGCTTCCAGGCCATGTCTGTGATGTGCAGCAGGCCGTCTACGCCACCGAGGTCCACGAATGCACCGTAGTCCGTGAGGTTCTTCACGATGCCCTTGATTTCCATGCCTTCCTGCAGCGAGTTCAGCAGCGCATCGCGCTCGACACTGTTCTCTTCTTCAAGCACCGCGCGGCGCGACACAACAACGTTGTTGCGCTTCTGGTCGAGCTTGATGACTTTGAAATCAAGCGGCTTGCCTTCGAGGTGCGCGGTGTCGCGCACAGGACGCATGTCGACCAATGAGCCAGGCAGGAACGCACGAATCTGGTCGATGTCGACCGTGAATCCACCTTTGACCTTGCCGTTGATGATGCCCTTGATGGCTTCCTGCTTCTCGAATGCAAAGTCGAGCTTTTCCCACGTCTCTGCGCGCTTGGCCTTCTCACGCGACAACCGGGTTTCACCCCAGCCATCGTCAACCATCTCCATGGCGACCTTGACGGTGTCGCCGATGGTGATCGTGAGTTCACCTTTGTCGTTGATGAACTGTGCGGTGGGAATGAGGCCTTCCGACTTCAGCCCGGCATGCACCGTTACCCATTCACCGTCGATGTCGACAACGGTGCCGCTAACGATTGCGCCCGGCTCCATGTGGACGCCACGCAGACTCTCTTCAAATAGATCGGCAAAACTTTCGCTCATGCTTTGGCTTGCGCCCCGGATTGAGTTACCGACAGTTCCAGCCGACTGCGGTTTGATTGATGACACTGTGCGACCTGTGGCTGGGTTACTGCCAACTGCGCGACTTCGTGTTGTGTGAAGCCGGAATGCAGTTCGTTACCGTGGGCATGACACCCGCGGTGGCAATGGAAATCAGGGCGCACTTGACCTGAAGAAACACTTCAACTGAAAGAACTTGAGAACAGAACGCGAGAACACCTGCTACGCGCGAACATCAGCCCGCGCGAACATCAGCCCGCGCGAACATCAGCCCGTCGTATCGCCAAGACCGCGTTGACGCATGGCGTTAAGCACCACTGCCAGCACTTCCGCAGGCGAAACAGCCGAACTGTCGATGATCACTGCATCAGGGGCCGGACGAAGAGGCGACAGCGCACGCTCGGTATCCCGTGCGTCACGCTCTTCAAGGCTCAAGATGAGGGCCGGCAGGCTAGCAGCGAACCCCTTATCTATCAACTGTTTATACCGACGTCGTGCGCGTTCCTCGGCTGACGCCGTGAGATAGATCTTCAGCGCGGCATCCACGAACACCACGGTACCCATGTCGCGGCCGTCCGCGATCAGGCCCGGTGGCCGGCGATGCCGGTGCTGCAACTGCAGCAGACCGCTGCGTACGGCTTCGATCTGAGCCACCCGCGAGGCCACCTCACCAACCTGCTCCGTGCGGATGGCGTCGCCGACCGCCACGCCGTCCACGTCGATGTGCAGCAGTTCGCTGCCTGGGTCGTCGCGGAACTCGATCTTCAGACTGGCAACCAGGCGCGCCAGCCCCGCGACGTCGTCCAGCGCGATGCCGCGCTGCAGTGCAACCCAGCCGACGATGCGATACAGCGCGCCGCTGTCGAGCAGATGCCAACCGAGCCGCCGCGCCAGCATGCGCGCAACGGTGCCCTTCCCCGAGCCGCTCGGGCCATCGACCGCAATCACCGGAATGCCAGCGACCGGCAACTCGGCAGCAGCACTGGACTCGACCGGTACTCTTGGCTCGACCGGTACTCTTGGCTCGACCGGTACGATGGGCTCGTCAGTCATCGTCAGTCACTCGCAGACAAGTGGTCGTCGCGGGCGCGCTTGGCACGCTCGAAACGCGCCTGCAAAGCGGCGCCGTCAGCACCCGCAACATCACTGCGCAGCGCTGCCAGCCGCGCCATCAGGGTATCCAGCGCCGCCAGCAGTGGCTGCTGGTTGTCCAATGCAATGTCGCGCCACATCACGGCATCCGAGCCCGCCAGTCGCGTCATGTCGCGAAACCCGCCGCCGGAGTAGCGGAACAGGCTGGCGGCAGGGGTCACGTCGATCAAGGCATCGACCAATGCAAACGCCAGCATGTGCGGCAGGTGGCTGGTCTGGGCCAGCAGTACATCGTGAAGCGCCGCGGGCATGGCCTCGACCTGCGCGCCGAGCGCCACCCAGAACGCACGCACGGCCTGCAGCGCCGCGGCGTTGGATTCGGTCGGGCAGAGCAACACCCGCCGGTTCGTGAAGAGATCGGCCCGACCCGCGGCCCAGCCACTGCGCTCGGAGCCGGCCAGCGGGTGCCCCGGCACAAGCCAGGCCGGCGCCGTGCCGAACAGTGACGCCGCCACCTCGAGCAAGCGCACCTTGGTAGAGCCGACATCAGTGACCACGACATTGCGGCCGGCAAATTCCTGTGCGGGCGGGACCAACGCCTGCAGCAGGCACGGCAGTGCGCGCACCGGCACCGCGAGCAACAGCAGATCTGCCGTCGCGGCCGCTGCTGCGATGTCCGGCAACACCTCGTCAACCACACCAGCCGCAACCGCAGCCTCAGCGACAGCCTGCGACTGATCAACGCCGATGACGCGCACATGGGGCATATGCTGCCGGACGGCCAGCGCGACCGACGCGCCGATCAGGCCCAAGCCGACGACTGCCAGCCGCCGTACGGGTCCACGTTCGGCACCTGATGCGCCAGGCACCTCCTTGTCCGATAGAAGTGCCGGCGCATGTGCAGTTGGCACTGTTGCGTTGCCAGTGCTCACCGGTGAAGTTGCGCGCGTACACGCGCCAGCGCCGCCAGAAAGCGTTCGTTTTCCGCCGGCAGACCAATGGTGACGCGCAGGTGGTTAGGCATGCCGTAACCCGCAATCGGTCGCACGATCACCCCTTCACGCAGCAACGCTTCGTACACCGGACCGGCGGGTCCCGCGCAATCGATGCACAGGAAGTTGCCGATCGAAGGCAGATAGGCAACGCCTTGCGCGGTCAGACCCGCAACGATCTGCTGCATGCCGAGCGAATTCAAACGCCGACTCTCGGCGACATAAGCCACATCGCCCAATGCGGCAAGCGCCGCCGCCTGTGCCAGCACGCTGGTGTTGAAGGGTTGCCGCACACGATTCAGCAGATCCGCGATCGCAGGCGAGCTGACGGCATAGCCCAGTCGCAATGCGGCCAGCCCATGGACCTTCGAGAAGGTGCGCGTGACGATCAGATTCGGGTGCGCAGCCAGCAGGCTGATGCCATCCGGAAAGTCCGACGTCTCGACGTACTCAACGTATGCCTCATCGAGCACCACGATCACACGCTGCGGCACGGCAGCCAGAAACGCAGCAAGCGCCTGCCGATCCACCCAACTGCCCGTGGGATTGTTGGGATTGGCAAGAAAGATCATCGCCGTGTCGTCGCGAATGGCCGCCAGCATGGCCGGCAGGTCCGCTCCATAGTTCAGCGCCGGCACT
>CAMAVY010000295.1 GCA_945861675.1 Klebsiella pneumoniae
CTGGGCGCACGGGTGCTGGGGCGCAGCGATAGCACCGTGCGTGTTCCCGCGGGCGACCATCTGCTTGTGCTCAAGCACCCGGGCTACCGTGCAAAGGGCGTCGCCGTTACCGTTGTAGCCGGGCGCAACGCAGACTTTCCGCTGCAGCAACTCGAACGCGCAAACGGTCTGGTAGAGGTGCGTTCACAGCCGAGCGACGCTCTGATCGCGGTTGATGGCGTGTTCCGCGGTGTTGCGCCGTTGGAACTGTCACTTGAGCCAGGTCGCAGCTACACGCTCAGCGCACGCAAACCCGGCTACACAAGCTCTGAACGAAATGTGACGGTCGCGAGCGAGCACGACGTGCGTGTCGATCTGGCGTTGGCTCCCGAGTATGGACAGGTGACCGTGAACGTCGAGCCGCTGGACGCAGAGCTCGTAGTAGACGGTGTCGTGCGCGGCCAAGTCGCGAACGTGCGACAGCTGCGGCTTGATGCACGCGTGCATGTGATCGAGGCGCGCAAACCAGGCTTTCTGACGCAGCGCACAACCATCGTCCCGCGCGCGGCGCTGGCGCAGTCGGTCAACATGCAGCTGCTGAGCATTGACGAAGCGCGCCGAGTCTCCAGTGCACGCGAGATCAAAACGCCAGCGGGGCATCGCCTGCGGCTGATCTACCCCGGTAGCTTCAATATGGGTTCACCACCGCGTGAACCCGGCCATCGTTCCAATGAAGTGCTGCGCGAGGTTGAGCTGACACGCGCGTTTTACCTGGGCACCCACGAAGTGACGAACAAGGAGTTCCGGCGCTTCCAGGCTCAGCATGATGCCGGCGACTACCAGATGATCAATCTGAACGAGGACTCGTTGCCGGCCAGTCAGATCAGCTGGAACGACGCAGCGCTGTACTGCAACTGGCTGTCCCAGCAGGACGGACTGCCGCCGTTCTACCGCATGAACGGCAGCGTTGTGAGCGGCTACGATGCCGCGTCGACCGGCTATCGGCTGCCGACAGAAGCTGAGTGGGAGTACGCAGCGCGACGCTCGCCAGATGGCTTCCTGCGCTTTCCGTGGGGCGCTCAGCTGCCCCCACCAAACCGCACCGGCAACTATGCAGACCGGGCGGCAGCGGCACTCGTCGGGCGAATTCTGGTCAACTACCTCGACGGTTCCGTAGGGCCGGCCACCGTTGGCAGGTACAAGGCAAACGCGCAGGGCATATACGACATGGGTGGTAACGTGGCCGAATGGACCAACGACTTCTATGAGGTGCCCGCCGGCACACGCGTGGCGAACCCGATGGGGCCGGCATCCGCACAGTTCCACGTAATCAAAGGTTCAACCTGGCTGCAGGGCACGGCGACGGAACTCCGGCTGGCGTTCAGAGATTTCGGCAAAGACCGGCGCGTTGATGTGGGTTTCCGTATCGCTCGATTTGCGGAGTAGCAGCTGATGGCACATCAACCCCTGCGCGCCAAGCTGCGCCGCACCCCATTCCGTTCACGGCTGCTGCTGGGCGCATGTGTTGCGCTGCTGATCGCAAGCAATGCAGACGCAGCGCAAGCAGAACGCCCTGCAGGCGCAACGACTTCGCCTGCTGCGCGGTCCTCCGTTGGCACAAGCACAGCCACAGCCACAGCCACGCCCGCAGCCGCGCCCGCGACCCCGCCCGCGCCAGCCGTGCCTGCGGAGACAACACAGGCAGGCAACAAGCCAACCAAGGAAAAAGCACCACCCGGCTCAACAGCACGCCGCGAACGCAGCCCGGATGTATTCGTACCGTCGGAAGCTGTACCGGAAGACCGCCCGCTTGCGTTCCCCGTCGACATCTGACGCCGCCATGACGCAACCCGTGCGAACGACCGAACATCCGGGCGCCGCCCAAGCCGCCAGCGTGCTTGAGTTCAACGATGCGCAACTGCGCCTGCACCGTCCAGGTCTCCCGGTGCAGTTGAGCCCGGTGCTCGCTGTGGCAGATGGCAACACGGTGCGGGTTGGTGACCTCGCGGCGGACGCACGCGGCGTCGATGCGCGATCGGGTTGCGACACGTACCTCAGCCGGCTGGGCGATGCGGTGCTCGGCCTGCGCAACGCGCCGCACCTGACATCAGCTGATCTATTGTTTGCGCACCTCGAGCAGCTCGTTGGCGCCGCACGAATCGACACCTTCGTCGTTTCACCCGCGTTCGACGAAGCTCAGCTCGCGCTGCTGCTTGGCGTTGCGATACGCGCCGGTCAGCAGCCGGTTCGAGTCGTCGATGCCGCCGTTGCCGCCGCAGCGGTCGCAACCCGGCCTGGCGACTGTGCGTACTACCTCGACATTGGTCGCACGGGCAGCGTACTGGTGCACGTGCCGGAGCGGGACGGCACGCTGGCGCGGGGCGAGGTACAGCACACGTCTGGTGGGGGAATGACTGCTGCGCGAGACCTCTGGGTGCGCTGGATTCGCGAGCGGTGCGTTGCATTGTGGCGAATCGATCCGATGTTCAATCCCGACAGCGCAGGCAATATTCTTGCGGCGTGGCCCAAAGCACGAGACGCGCTGGCGCGAGGCGAAGGCACGGCGCTCGATATCGGACCGCAACAACGACTCGACTGGCATTCGCGCGCCGTACTCGCCCGGTTGCAGCAGGCGAGCCGCTCGATTGTGGACGACGTGCTCGCGCGCGTGCCCGAGCATGGCGTCATTCTGCTCGACGCCCGGATCAAGGAACTGCCTGGACTCGCAAGCACGCTTGCGCGTTATCGCGAAACACGCCAGTTGAGTGTGGACGCGCAGGCCTACGCGGCCCGTGCAGGCGACAAACCGTCATCGTCCGCTGCATCGGCCGGCGCCACCGGTATTGCGCATATCCAGCAACTACCAAGACATGAGCCAGGCAATGCGCTTCCAGATGCGCAATCGGCGCCCTGGACGCTGGTCGGCGCGGCGCCAGTCGCTGCACAGCGCCTGCTTGTTGCGCTGGGCGCTGCTGCCTATGTGCTCGCGCCGAATCAGCCTGCCACGCTGGTCGTTGAACACGGCGATCATGAGCCCCGTTGGCTGGATTCCGGTTCGAGCACACCGGTCGGCGCACTGCGGTTGCTGCTCAGTGCGGCTGCAGATCATGTACTCCTTGACTGCACCGTACCCACGCATGCACCCGAGCACGCGGTGCGCGTGAATGGCCGGATTGCTGCGCAACGCAACGTACTGCGCGCGGGTGACAGTATCCGCATCGGTCAATGCTCTCCGTTCACCATTCTGCAACTGCAGGACGACGGCGGCACATGGTCCATGAGTGAGCCAGCCTCTGCGAGCGAGCCCGACGATGGCCGCTAGACGCAGGCGTGCGATGAACGCGTTCAGCATGTCGTTCCTCGATGTGATGGCGTGTGGGTTCGGCGCCACATTGCTGGTCTGGCTGTTGATGGACCACCAGCGAGTGCCTGCGATCCGCAACAATACCCAGCTGACGTCAGAAGCGCGCTTGCTCGAAGAAGACATCGCTGAAGGCGAACTCGGCCTCGTTCAGCTGCGTACGACCATTGCGACGATCGACGACACACTTGCGCAGTTGCGCGCTCAGGTGAGTCAGTTGCTGTCACAGATAAAGCCAAAGCAGATCGACACGCCCACAGCGCCGAAGTCGGCCGATCCAAGGGCAACCACTGTGGCGCTGCAGACCGAGATCACATTGCTCGAGAAGAAGCTCGAGAGCTTGCGCTCTGAAGGTGGCACGTTTGGCGGCGCGAATGCGCGCGCGTTCACAGGCTCAGGCGATCGCCAGTACCTCACGGGACTGCGCCTTGGCGGCGAGCACATTGTCATTCTGCTCGACGCCTCGGCGAGCATGCTCGACGACGACCTCGTCAACATTCTGCGTCGTCGCAACATGTCCGAAAGCGCCCGCCGGGCGGCGCCGAAGTGGACGCGCGCTGTGCGCACGGTCGAATGGCTTTCCAGCCAGCTGCCCATCGCCAGCCGGTTCCAGATCATCCTGTTCAATGAAAACGCGAAGCCCGCGCTGGCCAGCAGCGCGGGCAAGTGGCTGCCGGTAGTTGGCGGCCGTGACCTCGAGGCGGCCATCGGCGCCGTCAAGGATGTCGTACCCACCGGCGGCTCGAGCCTTGAGAACGCGTTTGCAATGCTGCAGTCGATGAACCCGCAACCTGACAACGTGTATCTGGTCACCGACGGGCTGCCCACACAGGGTTCGCGCACGACCACCGGCGGCACGATCTCCGGCGCTGATCGCGCTGAGTTGTTCAACAAGGCGATCGCGTTCGTGCCGAAGGACACAACCGTCAATACGATTCTGTTGCCGATGGACGGCGACTATGAAGCGGCAGCGGCCTACTGGATTCTTGCGCAGAACACGGGCGGCACCATGCTCACACCGTCGCGGGACTGGCCGTGAAGCGCACACGCCGATCGAGCGAAGACGGTGGCATGTCGTTTCTCGACACGCTGTCGTGCGGATTCGGCGCAATCATTCTGATGATCATGCTGACGCGCATCATCGAACCTGCGGTGATCGAGCAATCGAGCAGAAACCTCAATGGCAGCGTCAAGGCCATGCAGGCGCGCGTGTTCGAACTGCGCGGCGAGGATCGCGTGCTTACGACCGAGATGAACGCCAGGCAGCGCGCAATCGCTGAAGCAGAACGCCAGCTCGCAAGCTATCAAGCGCAGTTGCAGGCGCAAACGCAGGACAAGCCGAACCCGCCAGCCACCGTGGCAGAAACCGGTGGCACCGTGATGGACAAGTACGCGCTTGCCAAGCAGACGTTGACCGAGGAAATGGAACGCCTGCTGGCCGGCCGCAAGATTCGCGGCAATGCCATTGGCGGCATTCCCG
>CAMAVY010000296.1 GCA_945861675.1 Klebsiella pneumoniae
GTCCCGCATTCCGCAGGACTCAGCCTGCGTCAAGTGTTGCGCTCGCTGCCCGGCGTCAAGGGTTCGCGATGCGCAGGCTGCGCCCGCCCTTGACCCCGGGCAGCGAGCAAGGAGCAGCGAGCGCGAGTGGCGAGCGCGAACAGCGAGCACGAGCATCAAGAAACGCGCACGGGCGACGAGCACGGAACGACCAGCCCGAACTGCCACCACATGATGCGTTCTTGATAGGATGGAGTGCACCACTGGTTGGTGGTTAGAGCAATGAATTAATTGATGAATCGTTGATGATCTGGAACTGTAAGGCCATACAGTTGAGTGGTCAGATCATGAGTAACTGCATTGCTTTTGAAGGGCTCGAAGCCCAGTCCGTGTATGCCATCGAACAGGAACTGCTGGCACTCAACGCCAATCTGAATGCCGCCACCTATCGCTTCCTGGTGCTGGCCCGGGAGTTCGACCGGCGCCTGGCCTGGGCAGATTGGGGCATGCGCTCCATGGCGCACTGGCTTGGCTGGACGTGCGGCATTGGTGCGGTCGCAGCGCGAGAGCAGATGCGGGTGGCGCATGCGTTGGTTGGTCTGCCTGATACGGCGGCTGCGTTCTCCTGTGGGTGCATCAGCTACTCGAAGGTGCGTGCACTCTCCCGTGTGGCAACTCGCGAGACCGAAGGGTTCTTCCTGAACATCGCGGAGCACGGCACTGCAGGACACCTTGAACGCATCGTGCGGTATGCCAAGGGCGGATTGGCACTGGATGACCCACAACGCCCGCAGGCGATGGTGGAGAACATTGCCTGCGACTGGTACTACGACGACGACAGCATGCTGGTGCGGCGGGCTAGTCTCATGCCGGACGATGGGGCACGACTGGTCACTGCTTTGAATGCCATGCAGCAGCATGTCCCGTCGGCGCCGGCAGCTGCTCGGCGTGCCATGGCATTGGCGGCAGTTGCAGAGGCGGCTGTGGGTGCTGAGCCCAAGGGCGCGGTGCCTGAGATCGTGGTGCATGTTCGCGCGCCGATCGCTGAGATTGGCACGGGACATGCCGCTGGCGCTTCCGCAGAAGCATCTGCCTACATCGACGGCGGTGAAGCCATTCCCCGTGCAACGCTGGAACGGCTCTGCTGCGATGCGGGGGTGGTGCAGTTGATGGAAGGCGAACACGGCGAGCCACTGTCCATTGGCCGACGCAGCCGGATTGTTCCCCCGGCAATCCGACGGGCCATGAACGCGCGGGATCAGAGCTGCCGCTTCCCAGGCTGCACACACGAGCACTTCCTGCATGCCCACCACATTCAGCACTGGTCGAGGCAGGGCGAGACATCGCTTACGAACCTCGTGACGCTCTGCTCCTTGCACCACACGTTGCTGCATGAATGCGGTTATTCAGTGCGTCGGCCGTTGGATGGCTGCTACGAGTTCAAGACGCCGGCCGGACGTGTGATCCCGACAGCAGCTCCAACCATGCACGGCGGAGTGGAAGACCTGCGAATTGCCAACCAGCAGCACGGGGTGAGTGTCTCAGCTGAAACCGGCGCATCGCAGTGAGATGGCAGCCCAGTGGACTACCACCACGTGATGTTCACGTTTTTCCAGCACGCCGAGTTGGCCAAGCACCACGCGGCACATCACGACCATCGCGTGCCTCGGGCGCGCGCGCAACGCAGCCGCCAACGCGACCACCACGTCAATCAACACGCGCACCGCAATGACATACGTCGCCGCACACGCCATAGCCACCTGCAAATCCGTCTCGGCCCAAAACCTATCTGACCCGGCGGCACAAGCGCATCGGATTGACTCGAACAGTTACACGCAGCGGGCAGCTGAGCTACAGCGTTGCGTCTCAAGTTCCGCATCGGTTGCATTCACGCGCGGCCTCTGCGCGGCGGGCGCGAAGATCCGGACGTGCTTGTTGTTGTATCGGCAATCAGCCTGCTCACCGGTATCTTGTTGCAGCCCCGCCAGCTAAAGCAAACAGCTCCCCGCCAGCGAACTGATTGCCACGCCTCGCCGGCCTTCAATAACAGGTGGCGCAAAGCCGTTGGTCGCATAGCTGATGCTGATGCCAGTCTCCGGATCGCCCCAGGCAATCTGTCCACCTGCGCCGCCATGACCGAATGCACGCGGGGAACATGTACGACCGAAACCGCGATACACCGCGTTGCCATCGCCGCCGGCGACCACCACTGCAAGCGCGCGGTTGGTATTCACAACCAGATTCGGATCGATGAGCTTCAACTCCTCCATGATGTGTTGTGGTCGCGCGCGGACTTTCGTGCCGAGTTCGATCGTCGATTGCTTCATCACCCGCTTGCCATCGTGTGTCACGCCGCCGTTCACGAGAGGCTGATAGAACAGCGCCATGCTTGCGGCGGATGCAATCGCGCCACCGCCGGGCACACCTGATGCGCGCACGTGCGCCTGATTGAAGTTGGTGATGAGTTGCGGTGTGACCTCGCCCCAACCGCCGGGCGGCTCGGGGTGCTCACCGACGTACTTGACGTCGGCGATGCGCTGCTGCTGCTCGGGCGGGCAGCCGATGAACAATTCATCGAGCCCCATCGGCGCGAGCAGGCGTTGCTGGATGAACTGCTTCCATGGCATGCCGGCGCGCCGCTCGATGATTTCAGACATTACCCAGTGCGCGCTGGTGGCGTGGTACTCGAAGCGGCTGTCCACGGGCCAGTTCAACCGCCACTCAGAGAATGCGTTGATCAAGCGCGCTCGATCGTTCCACCAGTCCTGCTTGAACGGTGCCAGCGGGAAGCCGCCGGCATGCAGCATCAGGGTTTCGACATCGATGATGTCTTTTCCATGGGTGCCGAACTCGGGAATGATGGCGGCAACGTTCTCGTCCAGTCGCAGCACGCCGTCTTCGCACAACAGCCACATGGCTGCGCCGACGACAGCCTTCGTGGACGAGAAGTAGTGATACAGCGTGTTCTCGGTCGCAGGCCTTTCCTGCCCACCCTGGATGGCATTGCCGTAGGTGCGCATGCCGGCGATGAGCCCACGACGAGCCACAGCGATCTGGCACGACGGCAGCACGCCGTCGTCGACGTCACGCCTGGCGCGCGCGAACAGCTGTTCGAGCTTTGTGGAATCGATGCCTACTGATTCAGGGGACGTTGCAGTGACGGCCGCAGGATTCATGTTGGATGCCTCTTTCAGTGTGTTTCCTGCGCGCGGTTCTCATCCAGCACGCTGTTTGTATTCAACGCTTCGATAGACGCGAGATCGCTCTTCAGGTGGCGTGCACACAGCACGTTGAACATGGCCGCGAGCAGCGCGATGAACGACACGATGACCAACGACCAGCGCAACGATTCGATGCCAAGCTGCGTAGTTGCGTTGAGCACATCGGACAGGCCGCCCGTGATGACCGGGCCAAGCCCGAGCCCGAGTATGTTCAGGATGAACAGCACCACGGATGCAGCGACGGCGCGCATGCGCAGCGTCGCCAGCCCCTGCGTCAACGAGAACGTTGGCGCGAGCCAGAGTGAACCCAGCAGACCAGGGATGATCGACACGAGCAATGCCGTGACATGGTCGTGCCACATGTACACAAACAGATTGAATGGCAGCGCAATGACGGTTGCGATGCCAGGTAGCCACGCATACCAGCGCACGTCGCGACCCGACATCCGGTCGCCAAGCCACCCACCCATGAATGTGCTCAGCAATGCGGGAATGCCGAGCCAGAGCGCCCAGGTGCCGAGTTCGCCAGTCTGAACGTGATGCACGCGTACGAAGAACGCATTCGACCAGGCACCAATGCCGTAGCCCACGAACGCCTGGCACGCCGCCGCCAGGGCGAGATAGCGGAAGCTGCGCTTCGACCACAGATGCACGAATACGCTGCCGATGGACACCGGCGCGGCAGGCGCCGCCGCAGCCGGCCTTGCGAGCACACCATCGGACATTCCGCGACGCGGTTCAGCGATGAAGAAGCGGATGTAGACCGCCAGCAGCACACCTGGCAGCCCCACGACCATGAATGCGGTCTGCCAGCTGAAAGCCTGATTGATCCAGCCGCCGGCGAATGCGCCGATCATGCTGCCGCCGGGAATGCCGAGTGCGTAGATGGCCAGCGCGGTGGCGCGTTGGTTTTGCGGGAAGAGATCCGAAATCATCGAATGCGATGGTGGGCTGCCGCCGGCTTCGCCAACGGCAACGCCGATGCGTGCAGCGAGCAACTGCCAGTAGTTGGTCGCCAGCCCGCAGACCGCGGTCATGAAGCTCCAGATGGCCACCGAATAGGCGAGCACGTTGCGCCGCACGCCGATGTCGGCAAGCCTCGCGATTGGAATGCCAAGTGCGGTGTAGAACAGCGCAAACGCGGGACCACCGAGCACGCCCATCGCGGTGTCGCTGACACCGAACGAGACTTTGATGGGCTCGGTGAGGATCGCGAGGATCGAGCGATCGATGAAATTGAATACGTAGGCGATGAGCAGAACGGACAACACGTACCAGCGGTACCAGCTGCGCGACTGCCGCCGCTCTGCGTTGGTCAAGGGTGCCGCGCCGCTCACCTGCGACGATGTAACAGATGCGTCGCTCAATACTTCTCCCCCGATGACGGTCGCTCTGGACGGCGAACTGGTGTCGGAGACTAACGGCTGGCCCCCCCCCGTGCGTAGAGATGCACGTAGACATGTGCACGGCAAATTTGTTCTCAAGCGCATAGTGCTGTGGGGCATGAGTTTTCGGTCATGCGCAGATAGTCGAATACGGTGCGGGTGCGGAAGCTGAGCCTGCGCATCATCTGGGCGATTGACTCGTTGCGCTTCTGATAGTGCTTGAGGA
>CAMAVY010000297.1 GCA_945861675.1 Klebsiella pneumoniae
CAGACATAAGCGGTTGATTTGGCAGAGGGTGAGCTCGGCTAGTGACAAACTTGGGCTAGGGCGACGGGTACTCTCAGTCGCCTAGGGCGACGGGTACTCTCAGTCGCCTGCGCTGACCGGCGCGGCCCTCCACGCGGACATGCGCCGGAGGACATGCGGCCGGCGCACATGAACGGACTCATATCCCAGACTTCGGATACCCACCCCATGCAGCCCATGTTTCCCTCGGCGTTTCGCGCACACCCCTGGCACGGCGTTGAACTTGGCGCCGAATCGCCCGCCATCGTCACCGTGTACGTCGAGATCGTGCCCACCGATACGGTGAAGTACGAGTTGGACAAGGCCACCGGGCTGCTGAAGGTCGACCGGCCGCAACGCTTCTCGAACACCGTGCCGTCGCTGTACGGCTTCCTGCCACGCACGCTGTGTGCGGACCGCGTCGGCGAGTTCTGCAGCCAGGCCACCGGCCGGCCGGGCATTGTCGGCGACGCCGACCCGATGGACATCTGCGTGCTCACGGAAAAAACCATCAGCCATGGCGACATGCTGGTGCGCGCCGTACCCATCGGCGGCCTGCGCATGATCGACAACACCGAAGCCGACGACAAAATCATCGCCGTGATGGCCGATGACGCCGTGTACGGCGGCATGCGCGACATCAGCGATTGCCCGACCAGCGTCATCGAGCGTCTGCGTCACTACTTCCTGACCTACAAGGAAGTGCCCGGTGAGCACAGCAGCCGACGCGTGGAAATCACCCATGTATACGGGCGCGAAGAAGCCCATGCCGTGATTCGTGCAAGCCAGGCAGACTATCTGGCGGCCTACATGGGTGCGCCGTCGCGTTGAGCGCTGTGCGCCGGCGCGCGCCAACCAGAACCAGAACCAGCGCATTCGTCTCCAAACCCATTCAACACATGAGCCGTGCCACACGATGAACATCGACTTCGCCCCCGAGCACGAAGCGTTTCGCACCGAGGTCCGCCAGTTTCTGCAACGCAATCTCGACGACGAGCTGCGTCAGGCTGCGCGCTTTCGTGCGGGCGTGTTCCAGGACTACGAATCGAACATGCGCTGGCATCGCATCCTGCATAAACAAGGCTGGGTAGCACCGGCATGGCCGAAGCAGTTCGGCGGCTGCGGCTGGGACCTGATGCAACGCTACCTGTGGTCGATTGAATGTGGTGAAGCAGACGCGCCAGGGTTGGCACCCATGGGTCTGAGCATGTGCGGCCCAACGCTGATCGGCCACGGCACACCCGAGCAGCAGGCCCACTACCTGCCGCGCATTCTTTCGGGCGAAGACTACTGGTGTCAGGGTTACTCGGAACCGGGCTCAGGGTCTGACCTGGCATCACTGTCGCTGCGCGCCGATGTAGACGGCGATCACTACGTGTTGAACGGCTCGAAGATCTGGACCACTCACGCACATCATGCCAATCGCATGTTCCTGCTGGTGCGCACCAACAGCGGCGGCCGGCCGCAGCAGGGCATCACGTTCCTGCTGCTCGACATGGACGCACCGGGCATCACAGTGAAACCCATCGTGTTCTTCTCTGGCGAGCACGAGGTGAACCAGGTGTTCTTCGACAACGTGCGCGTGCCGCAGAGCGGCCGCGTTGGCCAGGAGCATCAGGGTTGGACGGTGGCCAAGTACCTGCTCGAGTTCGAACGCGGCGGCGGCGGCATGGCGCGCATGCGCGGCAGCATCGAACGCCTGCAGAAGCTCGCTGCGCAGATCGACGACGGCGAAGGTTCCGTCGCCGACAACCGCGACTTCAAGCGCAAGGTGATGCTGGCATCTGTGCAGGCGGAAGCCGCCATCGCCACGGAACATCGCGTCATGGCCGCAATGTCGCGCGGCGGTTCGCCCGGCCCCGAATCCTCGCTGCTGAAAAACGTGGGCGCCGATCTCGGACAGCACCTCACGGAACTCGCAGTTGAAGCGATCGGCTTGTACGGCGCGGTACATCAACCGGAAGCACGCACGCCGGGTACGAAGACTGCACCCGTCGGACCCGCCAGCGGCCTCACGGTGCTGCCCAATTACATGAACTTTCGCGCGTCCTCCATTGCCGGAGGGTCGAATGAAGTGCAGAAGAACATCATGGCGAAACTGGTGCTGGGTCTGTGAGCCCGACCGCACCTGCTCGTGCACGCGGGGCGCTTGCCTCTGGCACTTGCCTGAAGAAGACAGCTGCATGAAGAACACATTTCGGGAGGAGGGAACAACATGATTCGTCTGGTATTCGCGCTGCGTCGACAGCCACATCTTTCGCTGCAGGATTTTCAACAGTACTGGCTCGAGCAACATGCGCCGCTGGTGGCGAGCCATGCTCAGAATCTCGGCATCATGCGCTACGTGCAGACACACCGCATGGATGACAACTCACACGAAGGCGCCGCCCGTGCACGCGGCGCCATGGAGCCACCGCACGACGGCGTCGCCGAGTTGTGGTGGGAGAGCGAGCAACAGCTGGCGGAAGTACTGGCATCACCTGCAGGCGCGGCCGCGGGTGCGGCATTGCTGGAAGACGAACGCAAATTCATCGACCTGCCGAACTCGCCACTCTGGCTTGCGCACGAATATCCACAGGTGAACCCCACGCCGGAGAACGTGCTGGCGCGCCCGCGCAGCACCATCGTGCGTGTGTTCTTCCCGCTGCGGCAGCTGCCGGTTATGGATGACGCTGCGGCACGCAAGTACTGGTTGACGGAACACGGGCCGATCGTGCGCCGCGGTGCGCAGGCAGTTGGCATGCTGTGCTACCGCCAGGTGCATCGCGCCGATTCACCGTTGAACGACATGCTGCGCGCAACGCGCGGCACCATCGCCGACAACTACCTGGGCCATGCGGAAGCCTGGTCGGATCGCGCACGCTACAGCCAGGCGCCGGAATCCATCGCGGCCGGTGCCAGTTTTGTCGCCGATGAAAAGAACTTCATCGACTTCTCGCGCTCGACGATCTGGCTTGGCAAAGAGCACTCGATCATCGACAAGCGGTAGAACCGGCCGCTAACACCCGCATAAGAGGAGTAACCGGATGGATTGGCGCACGCGGCTTGGGACCAAGCTTGTCAGTGTGGAGGCGGCCGTCGCCCATGTGCACTCGGGCAGCGTGGTGAACGTGGCGCCTTACTCGTGCACGCCCATGACGCTGTGTGATGGCTTGAAGGCGCACGCGCGCCGCACTGGCCTGCGCAATGTGCGCATCGAGCACCTCGCAGCATTCACGTCATGGACGGAACCCGACCTGCGCGATGCATTTCGGCTGATCGACAACTACGCCACGCCACCGAATCGCGCCGCCTGCCACGCCGGCGACATGGACTACCTGCCAATTGGACTATGGCGCAGCCACGAACTGCCGGCGGGCATGACGCAACACCCGGATGTGTTCATGGTGCCGGTGTCACCGCCGGACGCCAAAGGCTTCTGCAGCTTCGGCCCCGGTGTGTGGATGTCACCGACCGCAGTTCGCCAGGCGAAGTTCGTCATCGCCGAAGTGCAGGAAGACTTCATCCGCACCGGCGGCGAGAACTTCGTGCACGTCGATCAGATCGATCTGTTCGTCGAAGGCCTGCCGCTGGCTGCCACAGCGCCGGGCACGGGCCCGAGCGCCGAAGAGCTGGCACAGGTGGAAACGATCTGCACGCTGGTTGCCGCCGAACTCATCAACGACGGTGACACGCTGCAGATGGGTGTGGGCACCGTGTCTGCCTCGCTGGCGAGCTTCCTCGACTTCCGCAATGACCTTGGCATTCAGACCGAGCTCATCACGGGCGGTGTTGCTGATCTGGTTGCACGCGGCATCGTCACCGGCATGCGCAAGAGCATTCACCGCGGCAAGGTGGTGGGCAGCGCGCTGACCGCAATGCCGCGTGAAGAACTGCTCATGATTCACGACAACCCGGTGTTCGAGCTGTACGACTTCGGCTACACCGATGACCTGCGGCGGCTCATTCAACTGGATCCGTTTGTCGCCGTGAACAACGCGCTGGCCGTAGATCTGACGGGGCAGGTGGCCGCGGAAGCCTTCAATCATCAGCCCTATACCGGCGTTGGCGGGCAAACAGTGTTCATGCTTGCGGGCGCCTACTCGCCGAATGGCAAGTCCATATCCGTGCTGCCCTCAAGCTCGCAACCCTCGGGCGGCGGCGCGCGCGTGAGTCGCATCGTGCCCGTGTTGGCGCCGGGTACGCCGGTCACGGTGCCGCGCACCTACGTTGACTTCGTCGTGACCGAACATGGCATCGCCGAACTGCGCGGGCGCACGGTGCCGCAGCGCGTGCGCGCCATGTGTGCCATCGCGCATCCGGATTTTCGCGATCAACTTGAACAGCAAGCCAAGCAGCTTTATGGAGTCAACCCGTGATACGTCGTCACTCTTTCCGTGCTCGCGCAATTCCTGGCTGGGCAGCCGCAATGTTGTCCGGAATGGTGTTCGGGCTGCTGGCATTCGCCGCGCCTGCATCCGCAAGTCAGGCGGACCTTGACGCCGAGGTCCAAGGAATCATCAACGACTATCAGGCGAAGGCGCAGTCGATTCAGCAGATCGTCGCGCGCATCAAATGGAGCGGCATCACCGATCCGCGCCTCTTCGACCCGATGGAAGCGGAATTGCTTGCGCGCTACGCAACGGACACGTCCAAAGAAGGGAGCCAACACCCAGTACCAATTTGTCCTCCGCCCCATTCGCGAGTGCGGCCATTGAGTTAGCACGTTTTGCCGAACAACCCTTGGGCGATGCGGTATTGCTTGCGGCATGGATCCCATCACCTTTTCAGGCACATCACTCGC
>CAMAVY010000298.1 GCA_945861675.1 Klebsiella pneumoniae
GCGATGTCCGAGAACACGAAGAAAACGTAGTCCACAGATTGGCGGTGCCCCAGACGCAGAGCGATTGACGTTCCGCCATACAACACAAACGCCGATGGCAGCTCATGCAACTCATCCCACAGCCGACGCTGGGCCGCAGGCAGCACATGAAGATGCAGGGACCCGTCCTGAATTGCCACGCGCTCACTCCGATCAGCAGCCGCGCATGGTATCGCCCTGAGTAATCCAGGCACACCACGCAACCGGTTGCGCCGCGGACAGATGCCCCTCACTGCCAGGACAGACGTGTTTTGCGAGCGCCTGCGGCGATGAGCATGGCCACAATCCCGGCCAACCCACCTTGAGGCGACGCCGACGCAGATCGTGCGCAAATACACAGATATGGAGCAGCAATCGCACTTCGAGGATGTTTAGCTTCCGCTGCAGCACACGGGCGCATGCGGCCGGGCTCGAGCTTGCTGCGTTGTGGCGCGGTACAGGCAACCGCTGCATTCAGCGCGAGGCCCTGCAGGTAAGCGGCTTCGGCGGGCCATGACAGCGACGGCAACCAGCCGCAACACCGCAAGCTCAAGCCCCGCGGCACGGGCCGCAGCCAGCATATCGGACGTCTCCTGCGGCCAGGGCAGCGCGACCTCGCATACGAAACTACCCAGCAGGTAGCTGTTGTCGTCGCAGATCAGAAGCGTTGCCCGTTCCTGTTGTTCAACTCGTTCAACGTGCAGACATCTCGAACCGCGGGTGACACAGACACAGCCGCGCACAGGAACACAATCGCCTGACATGGATCAATGCGTTGCAGCATGACAACCCACACGCTGCTCCGAATCCGTCGCAGGCCACGTCATGACTCCACAACAGCACACCGCACGCATTGCCATCGTGCGCATCGGCACCGGTGTTCCGCAGTCGATCAGGATCAGCACTTGCGGCCTGCTCGCCGGCTGCAACCTGCTCGCCGGCAGCTTGCTCACCGGCTGCAGCAGCGCACCGCAGAAACTTGGTCGCAGCGACGAACACTGCTGCGCCGCAACCCGCGCCGACTTCAATGTCTACAAACTCGAAGTCCAGGAGATGCCGGGATTTCTGAAACCCTATGTACAGGATTCCCTGCGCGCCGCGATGAATGAAACCGGACTTGGCGAATCGCCCACAGCGGTGCTGCTGGTGCGTGTGAGCTTCGATCAGATTGAGGGTGACGCGCCCGATCATGCCGATGACTTCGAGGGTCACCTCGAAGCCGGCGGGGTTGGCACATTCACCGCTCGTTTGACCTTGCGCCTGATCGACACGCGCACGAACACAGAGGTCATGCGCGGTGCACTGTCGCGCATTCATCACGTGACCGCCGGCGACTATATGCACGCGGGGCGCGCCCGACAGTCCATGTATGTGGGCTTCAAAGACCTGTTGCGGAAGTTTGCCGGGGGCTAGCCCAATTCCCTTGTAAAGCGCAGCGTTCGTCTCGAAGCTTGCGTGCCGTGCATCGTGCACGCGCATAACGAGACCGCGCATGGGCAGCGACGCACTCTCGATGGCGGCGCGCGTCGTCGCCGTCAGTCGAAGCAGCAGCCACACGATGAGCAAGTCGAACACCGACAGCATCCGGCTGCTCGCCGACCTGGGCGTGGAAGGCGACGCGCATCTTGGCCGCACCGTGATGCACCGCTCGCGCGTCGCACGCGACCCGACCCAGCCCAACCTCCGCCAGGTGCATCTGATCCACACCGAGTTGTTCGATGAGTTGCGCGCCAGGGGCTTTGCCGTCGTGGCGGGTCAGATGGGCGAGAACATCAGCACGCACGGGCTTGACCTGCTTGGATTGCCGGCAGGCACCCGCCTGCACATCGGCGACACCGCCATCGTCTCGATCACCGGATTGCGCAATCCCTGCACGCAGCTGGATGGCATTGCGCCGGGCCTGATGGCCGCGGTCCTCGCGCGCGCCGACGCAGCGTCGCCCGACCCTGCGTCGGCCACGCCAGGCAAGCTCGTGCGCAAGGCCGGCGTGATGGGCGTGGTGGTCGCAGGCGGCGAGGTGCGCCCAGGCTCGAACATCAGGGTCGAGTTGCCGCTCGGTGCGCACATGCCTCTCGTAGTCGTGTGAGCCCCCGCAGGCGTGCGCGCGTGCACACTGATCAATTGGTACGCGCGCGCCTCGTTCTGTATGCAGACCACGCGTCCCACACGCGGTACAACACCTTGAGCATGGGTGAGCGCAGGACCTGCCAGCCCCACATCGTGCAGCCGAGCTCGCCGAGATCGGCCTTGTACGCGCGCGCGCGACCATCGCCACCGAGCATGTCGAAGTAGTCCACGCCGTCGCGCGCGGCGCGCTCGATGGCGTAGCCGAGGTGTTGATAGCCGGGCGACAGGCGCTGCGTCGCATCCGCGCTGAAGCCGGACTGCAGGTTGTACTCGCGATTGTTCAACCGCAGGTTGTAAAGCACCGAGATCGGCGTTGCTCCGGACAGCAGCGTCGTGGCCGCAAACGCATCGTCGGGCAGCAGGTCCAGCAAACGCTGGTGAAACAGCCGTCTTTGCGGTGAATACACGGGCCGCCCCCAGCGCACCACGTGGTAACCGTTGAGCGCCTGCACGAACGCGGGGAACTCGCCACGCGCAACCGCTCGGATGCTCGCGTTGGCAACGCGACCACGCTGTCCGATGACGCGCCTGCGCACATTGCTCGACAACCGGTTTCGCCAACGATCGCTACCTTCGGCCAGCGGCACCCCCCAGCTCAACATTGAATCGAGTTCGCGGATGCGCAGCCTGCCCTGCGATTGCTTCTGTACTGCAGGCAGCAAGTGCTGCTGCACCCAGCTGTCTTCGCGCACACCCTGGGCCGAGAAGTCGTCCCAATCGAGACTCAACATGGCCGCCGCGAACAACGTGGCAGCGACCGACTCATAGCCGATGCGTACACAGCCGTCGCAGTACTCAGACATTTCAAGACCGCCGCGACCACCGCGCAGGCTGCAGCCGAGCAGCTCCAGACGACGACAACGCAGTCGGCCGCGTACCAGAGCGCGATGCGAATAGAGCGGCAGTACCGCGTCGAGACGCCCTGCCGCATTGCGCAGCACAAGCACAGGAAGCTGGCCAGCAGCAGGCGCTGCTGTGTTGTTGACGTTGTAGTTCACGTTCGCGGTGCGGGCGGTATCGGCGGCCGAACCGCTGTCCTCCTCGAATGCGCGCCACCAGCAGAAGCGCCACGCCCACCCGTTGAACAGCGGATCGCAGGCGCACGCTTCGATCAGCGCGTCCCACTCTGTGCGCGCCGAGTGCAGCCAGTCGTAGCCTTCAACGCTACAGGTCACACCTGCGTCGGTCGCGCGCTCGCTCAATGCACCATAAACCCTGCCAGCAGGGTTTCCAGATACGCCAGGTTCGGCACCATGGCCTCTTCGCCGAGCACGATCACGGGCAGACCGAGCTCGGGATTGAATGGCACGTCGATGCGCGCGCGCTGCACGTCTTCTTCACTCACACGGATCAGGCGCGGCGTGGCGGTTGATGCAATGGCATAGAACGGCAGGCCGGACGACGTTCGCGTGCGGTTCAACACCACAATGCTCCGATGCACAACATCGCTACCGGATAGCAGCACATCTGCGTCGCCGAATTCACTCAGCAGGTCGAAGCTCAACAGCGGCAGATGCTGTTGTCGCCAATCGAGATCACCCAGCAACCACGCCGGCGTTTCGTGGCGCGCCTGGCTGCTGCCACCCCGCAGAATCTCGGCCACACATACGTTGGGCAGCAGCAATGGCCATGGCCCATTCTGCGGAATGAGCACACATGCGAGTTCACCCTCTTCCAGACTGCTGCGGATCATTGCGAACTCCCTGCTGGTTTCTCGCCGGCGCACAACACGTTTGCAAAATACCTGCTCGTGGAAAGGATGCCCATGCTTGTCTTCCTGCTCATGCGGAGTGCGCCCTACACAAATACAGGCACAACTCCATTCGCAACTTCAGTCACCTGTGGCCAAATCGGGTTCAGCACTCGTCAGCTCGTGTATCGACATCAGCAGATCACTTTCCTGAAATGGCTTGCCGATGAACCTGTCCACGCCGATCTGCAGCGCACGCTCGCGATGCTTCTGCCCTGTGCGCGAGCTGATCATGATGATTGGCAACCGCGAATAGCGATCGTCATGGCGCACGTGCTGCGCAACTTCGAAGCCATCCATGCGCGGCATCTCGATGTCGAGCAGCATCACATCCGGGCGCCGCTCCTGCAGTTGCGCGACGGCTTCTATGCCGTCCTTCGCCAACAGCACTTCAAAGCCCTGCCGCTCCAGAAGCCTTGAGGTGACCTTGCGCACTGTGACCGAGTCATCGACCACCATGACGCACAGTCCCTGGCGACTGGACTTCGGCGCTGCAACGACGGCATTCGCGTCGCGCTCGTGCGCGCGGCGGCGCACGAGGCCCGGCAGATCGAGAATGACCACCACACTGCCGTCGCCCAGCAGGGTTGCCCCCGCCACACCGGACACGCCGGCGAACTGCGGCCCGAGCGACTTGACCACGATTTCACGACTGCCATGCACTGCGTCGACGTGTACCGCCACGGCTTCATCGCCGGAACGCGTCAGCAACACGGGCATGGATGAAACGTCAGTGCGAACGGTGCGTTCACGCGCGAGCAGGCTGCCGAGATAACCAAGCTGATAGTCCATGCCCGCGTAGCTGAACGCCGGCGAATCGGTTGCGTACTGCGCCATGAGCTCGGCGGGCGTTGCGCGCACGATGCCCTCG
>CAMAVY010000299.1 GCA_945861675.1 Klebsiella pneumoniae
CGTACGGTGATGACGTCGGCCACGACGTTGCTGACCATGATCGCGCTGTTCTTCTTTGGTGGCAGTGTCGTGCATGGTTTTGCCACGGCCATGATCATCGGCATCGTGATCGGCACGTATTCGTCGATCTACGTGTCGGCGACCTTTGCGCTGATCCTCGGCATGAAGCGCGAGGATCTGCTCGAGGTGAAGCGAGAACAGCTCGATGACGGTCGTCCCTGAAGCGCTGCACCGTTATCGCAGTGCCGGCCGTTCGAATATCCGCGTCAGGTCTGAGTTGGCGATACCCGCGCATGTGCGTGCAGCGTCTTGAGCATCTCTTTGTAGATCTTGATGTTGCCGCAGAGCACGTTGCCGCTTTCCATGAAGCGCGGATCGCCATCGAAGTCCGACACCAGACCGCCCGCTTCTTCGACCAGCAGAGCGCCGGCGGCAATGTCCCAGGGCTTCAGGCCAATTTCCCAGAAGCCATCGAAGCGACCCGCAGCAACGTAGGCAAGATCCAGCGCCGCGGAGCCGGCCCGGCGTATGCCTCGGCAGCGGCGTGCCATGGCCTCGAGCATGGGCAGATAACGGGGCAGCACGTTGTCCGCGTCGCGAAAAGGAATGCCCGTGCCGAGTACCGCCGTGTCCAGCTCCGAACGCGTTGTTACACGAATGCGCCGGTCGTTCAGTTGTGCGCCATAGCCGCGCGAGGCCGAGAACACTTCATTGCGGATCGGATCGAACACCACGCCATGCTCCACGCGCGAGCCGCGTACCAGCGCAATCGACACCGCAAAATGTGGAATGCCATGCAGAAAATTGGTGGTGCCATCCAACGGATCGATGACCCATGTGTAGCCGGACTCGCTTTCAATGCTGGCGCCCGACTCTTCGGCAAGCACGCCATGCTGCGGGTAGGCGTTGCGCAGCACTTCGATGATTGCGTCTTCGGACTCACGATCGACGGCCGACACAAGGTCGTGTTCGCCTTTCTGTTCAACGACCACGCGGTCGAGTCTGTCGAAGTGGCGCATGAGAATCGTGCCTGCCCGACGGGCTGCTCGCAGGGCGATGGATACAACGGGTTGCATGATTGGGAACATCGCGGCGCGGGCGGGGGCGGCATGCTAACAGAGCGACCCTGTTCGCCGCCGCGTTCCTGTGGCGTGCGAAGCAGCTTCCGGCATCCGACGCTCGCGTTGGGTTCGCTACACGACGAGCAGAGCGCATGAACGATCTCGAACGAGTTGCGCAGCGCGTACGCATCGTGCTCGTGAACACACACCACAGCGGCAACATCGGTTCGGCTGCGCGAGCCATGAAAACCATGGGGCTGCGTCGTCTGGTGCTGGTCCAGCCGATTGAGTTTCCCTCCCAGGAGGCCAGCTGGCTTGCGGTGCATGCTGCGGATCTTCTGGCCGATGCCGTGGTGACGCACAGCCTTGCCGATGCGGTGCGCGACTGCGCACTGGTGATCGGCACCAGTGTGCGGTTGCGTCGATTTGCGTTGCCCGTGCTGGCGCCGCGCGGCGCTGCGGAGCTTGTCCTTGAGCTTGCACGGCAGCGTGAGCAGGCTGAGATCGCTATCGTGTTCGGGCGTGAGAGTTCGGGTCTGACGGAAGATGAATTGTTGAGCTGCAATCGCCAGGTGAGCATTCCGGCTGATCCCGTGTACAGCTCGTTGAACCTGGCGATGGCCGTGCAGATTCTCTGTTACGAGTTGCATCTCGCGGCACGCGCGAGCAGTAGTGCGGCAGCAACGGCTGACCCGCCGGGCGCGCTGTCGGCCGCGGTTGTACGCGTGGAGTCGGGCGCGACCCCAGGCCTGCTCGACCTCGATCCGCCCGCAACGCTGCACGACCTGCAGCACCTGCTTGGGCATGCGGCATCGACCTTCGAGGCGGTGGGCTACCACATCCCTGAGCGCCCTCGGCACCTGCTGCCCCGGCTGCGCCGATTGTTCGGCAGGGCAGGGATGCTGGCATCAGAAGTGCGACTGCTTCGCGGGGCGCTGTCCGCGATCGATACAGCGCTCTCGGTGCGGCAGGCTCCCGCGCAAGAGCTGCCGGCACACGCTCTCGCAACGGAAGGCGCCACGGCGGGCCCAGTACCGAACTCGGTTGGTGCTGATACACAGCCGCCGAATAGTGGATCGATTTAGTCGGGTATTGCATACTCCGGCCGCCTCCCCCCTACCCGAATGCCATGAAGCTGACGACCCGCGGTCGCTATGCGGTGACAGCCATGCTTGACCTGGCGTTACACGCGCAAGCCGGCCCAGTAAGCCTTTCCGACGTCGCCGATCGTCAGGCGATTTCGTTGTCCTATCTTGAGCAACTGTTCGCGAAGCTGAAGCGTTCAGCGCTCGTTGTCAGCAGCCGTGGTCCCGGTGGGGGTTACCTGCCGGGCCGTGCACTGCATGAAGTGTCTGTGGCCGACATTGTTGACGCGGTCGATGAGCGCATCGATGCGACACGCTGCGGTGGACACGGCAATTGCCAGGATGGCGAGATGTGTCTGACACATCGGCTGTGGGCCGAACTGTCGGGCCGGATCCACGACTATCTGCAATCGGTGAGTCTTGCTTCCTTAGTGGATCAACAGCGGTTGATGTCTCGGCAACAGCAGCGACCCGAACGGGATGGGGCGCCGGGGATGGGCAAAGGGCTGATCGATACTCTTTTACTTTAGTGCCCAACGTATTGAGATCGCACAGCTTCGCGTCTTCCATCTCCTGCATCACCCTGTTCTGCGTTCCGGTAGTTTGCATTCGTCGCGCCGTTTGTTCGCCAATCTGGAGGCGGAATCTTGACTAGACCGGTTTATCTCGACTACGCCGCCACCACGCCGGTCGATCCGCGCGTGGCCGAGCGCATGAGTCGCTGCCTGCTGACGAATGGGGTATTCGGCAATCCGAGCTCGCGCAGTCACGTGTTCGGCTGGGAAGCGGATGAACTGGTGGAGATCGCCCGGCAGGAAGTGGCCGACCTGCTCAATTGTGACCCGCGCGAAATTTTCTGGACCTCGGGCGCGACCGAGGCCGACAACCTGGCCATCAAGGGCATCGCCGAAGCGCGCCGCGCTGATCCTAGGTTAGGCACAGGCCGGCACATCATCACATCGATGATCGAGCACAAGGCGGTGCTGGACTCCTGCCACTATCTGGAAGCGCAGGGCTACGAAGTCACCTATCTGCAGCCGACACCGGAAGGCTGGATTGAGCCGGCGGCCGTCGCCGCCGTGTTGCGCCCGGACACCGTGCTGGTGTCGATCATGCACGCCAACAACGAGATCGGTGTGCTCAGCGATATTGCGGCGATCGGCGCCATCGTCCGCACGTCCAACGCGGCGTTTCACGTGGATGCCGCGCAGTCGCTAGGCAAGGTGCCCATCAACCTGTCGAGCCTCCCGGTCGACTTGATGTCCTTCTCTGCGCACAAGCTCTATGGCCCCAAGGGCATGGGTGCGTTGTACATCCGGCGCTCGCCCGATATCCGCGTTGCCGCGCAGATTCACGGCGGCGGACAGGAGCGCGGCGTGCGTTCGGGCACGCTTGCGACGCATCAGATCGTCGGCTTTGGCGAAGCCTGCCGGATCTGCCGGGAGACCCTGGACACCGAGGCGCTTCGGCTCACCGGGCTGCGCGACCGCCTGTGGCGGCAGCTTGCCCAGATCGAAGGCGCGCATCTGAACGGCGACCCGGCGCGCCGATTGCCGGCGCTGCTGAATGTCGCGTTTGCGGGCGTCGATGGCGAAACCCTGATGTCGGCGCTCATCGATGTCGCTGTTTCCAATGGCTCGGCGTGCAGCTCAGTGGTCGTCGAGCCGTCCTCCGTGCTGCGGGCGATCGGGCTGTCCGATCAGCTGGCGCATGCATCGGTCCGGATGACGGTGGGTCGATTTACGAGTGATCAGGACATCGAGCGCGCGGGCGCCCATATCGTCGAGGTGGTGAACCGGTTGCGCGAAATGACGGCTAAACCGGCGTAATCGAAGCCATTTTTCGGGTTACCTCAAGCAATTCCTGACATACAATCGCGCGCCCTTTTGGCAGGGTTCCAAAAGCGGGCCCGAAGGATCCTCGAATCTGCTGGCTCAGGACCGCATCCGTGCGGTGCCGTTGGACCTCGGTTTGTCGGGGCCCTGGTCATCTGAATGCTGGCCTTCCTCATTACTCCTGGAGCTGTTTGCGCATGGCCGTTGAGCGTACTTTTTCGATCGTCAAACCCGATGCCGTTGAACGCAATCTCATTGGCGCGATCTATCAGCGCTTCGAGCAGGCGGGTCTATCTGTTGTCGCGGCCAAAATGCTGCGTCTGGGGGCTGCCGATGCCGAAGGCTTCTACGCCGAACATCAGGCTCGGCCGTTCTTCAAGGATCTGGTAGCGTACATGACATCCGGTCCGGTGATGGTGCAGGTCCTCGAAGGAGAGGATGCTGTGGCCACCAATAGACGTCTGATGGGTGCGACAGACCCGAAGAAAGCGGACCCCGGCACAATCCGCGCGGACTTCGCTTTATCGATCGATGCGAATGCTGTGCACGGTTCCGACTCGGCGGAGTCCGCAGCGCGTGAGATTGCGTTCTTCTTCAATCAGCAGGAAATCTGCCCCCGGAGCTGATGCGTGTCGGACCTGCGCCCCAACCTCCTCAGTCAGTCGCGCCAGGCGCTGGGCGAGTACTTTGCTGCGCTCGGCGAGCGGAGTTATCGCGTCACACAGGTCATGAAGTGGGTGTACCACCGTGATGC
>CAMAVY010000300.1 GCA_945861675.1 Klebsiella pneumoniae
GATGGCCGAGAGTGCGCTGGAGTTGTACTCATCCAAGCTCATGGTGCTGCACGCTGCCTACAAGATCGAGCAGGGCATGGACTTTCGCGCCGAGGTCTCGATGGCCAAGCACCATGTGGCGAACACGTTGTGGAAGGTGGTGGATCGCGCGGTGCAGGTGCATGGCGCGCTGGGCTACTCCAACGATTCGCCGCTGGCGCAGATGCTCATTCAGGCCCGCTGGGCGCGCATTGCCGACGGTTCTGACGAGGTGCACCTGATGCGCATCGCCGACATGGTGATGCGTGCGTACAGCGAAACAGGGTCGGTTAATCGGGCCGTGGGCGGACTGCCTGTGTAGGAAGTGCGGCCCGGACAGCGCCGATGCGTTGGCGCTGCCCTGAGTTCGCCGCTACCTGGCGCTTTGCTGGTACGCGGTTCGTGTAGTTACTCGGCTTTGCCGGTGCGGTGCGTCGCCGCCACGCGCGCCAGCAGCGATTTTGCCTCGGGCGTCTGCATGAGTTCGGCGAACAGCTGGGATTCCAGGCTGAGCAGATCGCGGCTGACAGGCGAGACTGCAGCGCGCGCAAGCCGCTTGATGTGGGCGACGGCCAGTGGCGATCTGGCCGCAATTTCGGCGGCGATGCTCTGCGCACGATCGAGCGCCGTCTCGCGCGTATCTGCGGGCACCAGTTCTTCGATCATGCCGTAGGCGAAGGCTTCGCTGGGCGTCACGGTGCGGGCCCGCAACATCATCTCCAGTGCCCGATGCCGGCCAACAAGATTGGTCAGGCGCTGGGTGCCGCCTGCGCCCGGCAGAATGCCAACGGAAATCTCCGGCAGACCGAACCGGTAGGGACCGTCTTTGGCAACTCGGATGTCCGTGGCCATCGCGAATTCCCAGCCGCCGCCCATGGCGGTGCCGTTCAACGCGGCGAACACCGGTTTGGGCAGGTGCTCCATCTCCAGCAGCAGGTCGTGCATGTTCACTGGGCGACGGGAGCTACTGCGCTGTTGACCCTGCGCGGCCTGGTCCAGCTCCACTACGGAGTAGTGCCGAATGAAGAAGCCTTCGATGCCGCCTGTGATCACCAGCGCACGCACATCGGCTTCCTTGAGCCGTGGCATCAACTCGGACAGCTCGAACAACGTATCGGGGTCCATTGTCGCGAGTGGTGGATTGGTGATGGTTACCGTGGCCACGCCTTGATTGAGATCGAATGAGAGTTGCGGCATCGCGTTGGCTCGGTTGATGGCAGCACGAAGTGTCGCCCATGCGCGTGTGCTGCGGAACCGCGACCGAGGCTTCCGGCGTGCGCTAGCATGCGCGCATCCATCTTCTGCCCGGCGCGAGGACTCAGCGATGCTCAAGACGATTCAACTCGGCCGTAACTGTGGGCTCAAGGTTTCTCAGCTGTGTCTCGGCACGATGAACTTCGGCGAGCCGGGGCGTGGTCATCAGGGCGACTGGACCTTGGGTATCGACGAGGCGCGGCCATTGTTCAAGGCAGCCATCGAGCGTGGCCTGTTCTATTTCGATTGTGCGGACGTCTACGGCATCGGAGCCAGCGAACGCGTGGTGGGCCAACTGTTGCGGGAACTGCTGCCACGCGACGAGTACGTGATTGCGACAAAGATCGCGATGCCTATGGGGCGCGGCGCCAATCAGGGCGGCCTGTCGCGCAAGCACGTGCTGGAAGGTGTTGATGCCTGTCTCGAACGACTTGGCCTCGACTACATCGACCATCTGGTGATCCATCGCCATCCACAGGGCGTGCCGGGACACAGCGGTGTGCCGATCGAAGAGAGCCTGGCCGCGTTGGATGAGGTGGTGCGCGCCGGCAAGGTGCTGTACCTCGGGGGCTCGTCCATGTTTGCCTGGCAGTTTGCCGAGCTGCAGCTGACCGCCAAGATGCATGGCCTGACGCAGTTCGTCTCCATGCAGAACCACTACAACCTGGTGTATCGCGAAGAAGAGCGCGAGATGAATCCCTACTGCGTGAAGACTGGCGTGGCATTGATGCCCTGGTCGCCACTGGCGCGCGGCATTCTCACGGGCAGCTATCGCGGCGGCTTCGAGGCCGGTTCAACTGCGCGCTCGCAAGGCGGCGACAAGTTGCGCACGCAAAGCCTGTATCGCGGCGATGCGGTGTTCCCGATTGCGGATCGGGTGGTCGAAGTGGCGCAGCGTTACGGCAAGGCGCCTGCGCAGATCGCACTCGCGTGGCTGCTCGGCAAACCCGGCGTGACCGCGCCGGTGGTGGGTGTGTCCAAGCTCGAGCAACTCGATCAGCTGGTTGCCGCTACCGAGATCACGCTGGCGGCGGAAGACGTGCTGTATCTGGAGCAATGCTATCGACCGGTCGAGAACCTGTTGTCGATTGGTTATTCATAGTGTGTAACCGGCGAGATGGCGAACCTGTCCGTTCGTTGTACAGATTCGCTTACTGCCGCATACGCACTACCTACCGCATACGCACTACCTACCGCATACGCACTACGCGCGTGTCCGAAATACTGTCGTGCCAGCCGCGTTGACCAAAAAATGAAAGTGGCTCGAATGGAATGAAGCGGCAGAGTGTTCGCTTGAAGACCTGCATGAATCGGGGTCGGAGGCCCGTCGCTGTGACCACAAGCGTTCCCATGATGAACTTGCCAGGTGTCCTGCCCCAGAGACCCTCGAACAACAGGTAGTAGCCGAGCTGGAGTGGCAGGCCAATCAGTGCGTCCGGCGTACGTTCCAAGAACGCGTTTCCGGCTTCGCCAAACATAAGCATGATGGCCACCGCGGCCACAACAAACATCGCGATCATGCCCAGGTAGTCGATCAGCAGGGTGCCGAATCGTCGACTCCTGCTGGCATCAGGGAGTTCTACCGGGAGGTTGCTGACGCCAAGTGAGGTCGCCGGCGGCGCATATGGACTGTGTTGTTCTGTCATGTGGCTTCCTTGCAGCGATGTTGCTGTTTCATTGAATCGGAGCGCGCGACGAGAAATGTGCAGCCGGCTTCTGAGCTTGTCATTTTCATTGATGAAGGTGGTGCGCGGGCTCTTCAGGTGAATTCGGAATTGTCATCGCAGCCGTCGCAGATTGAATTTGACTGTGGCAGGACGGGCCGAGCAGTCTGTGCGCTCATTTCATGCTTTCAGGCTGACGAGCGGTAGGCTCTCAAGCGACGAGCAGTCGAGTGACATCGTGAAGAGATTGCGGAGGCGTGCTCGTTGCGCTTCAAGGGCAGGCCGATTGGTTACCGGTCTGACTGCATCATCCCCAGCTTCACGGAATCGCTCGAACATCCTGCGCGTCGGCCCTTGATTCCCGTCCGACGCACGCCCCTCGCGGAGGGCCGCTCGTGCAGCCTGATTCTGGACGCGCATGGCTCGTCCCTGCGGCATGCGCTGTCCGATACTCCTGCGCGGAGCGCTTGCGCGCATGCGGCGACACTGAAATGCTCGCGGCCTGTTGATGCAGGCAACGGGCACTGCGCAGCGCTCGATCGCCCGCACTGCTTAAAGCAGAACCGCACCAACCCGACACCGAACTACCAACCCTTGGGGAATCACGCATGGCCGACTACGAAAACCTGCTCATCGAACACGTGGGCACGGACAACCGTGTTGCGCGGATCACGTTGAATCGTCCGGAGAAGATGAACTCGCTGTCGCAGGAACTGCTCTACGAGTTCGCCGATGCGCTGCATGCACTCGAAGCCGACGACGATGTGCGCGTGATCATCGTGAAGGGCGCCGGTCGGACGTTCTCCGCAGGCTACGATCTGACGCCGCCGCGCGGTGGCGCAGATGGCGTGGTGCGACGCAATCGCTACGTCGATGCGAAAGGTCGACGGCTGGTGATGAGTATTCGCACCGGCATGCAGCAGATCACCGACATCCACATGTATTTCTGGAACATGGCCAAGATCACCATTGCCCAGGTGCATGGCCACTGCCTCGCTGGTGGCTGTGAACTGGCGATGATGGCGGACCTGGTGGTCGCCGCCGATGATGCGCAGCTGGGTCATCCCGGACTGCGTGGCCTTGGTACTTCGCGCACCGGCGTCATCTGGCCGCTGGTCATGGGCATGCGCAAAGCGAAGGAACTGTATTACACGGGTGAGAGTGTGAGCGGCCTGCAGGCGGAAGAGATGGGCATGATCAATTACGCGTGGCCGATGGCCGAGTTGGAAGCGCGCACGCTGGCGTTTGCCGATCGCATTGCCACATTGAGCGCCGATCACCTGGCGATCCTGAAGGTCAACATGAATCGCTTCTACGAGAACATGGGCATCTACTCGTCGGTGCGCAGCTCGACGGACCTTGATGCCATGGGGCAGTTCACTGAGCATTCGTATCAGTGGGGCGACCACATGCGCGAAGAAGGGCTCAAGGGCGCATTGGCCTGGCGCGATGGCCCATACCGTGGCACGGACACCTACAAGAAGCGCGACTGATCGCGTGCGTGCTCGCTGGATGAAGCCTCTTGCTGGGTGAACTTGCTCGCCGGATGAATCGCCATGGCTGAAGACGTTGTCGATGTGTTGATTATCGGCGCCGGTGCCTCCGGCGCTGCGGTGGCCTGGAGCCTTGCAGACACGCGCATGCGCATCGTCTGCATGGAGCAGGGCGGTTGGATGAATCCGGCGGACTATCCGACTACGCGACGCAGCTGGGAGGCAGAGCAGAGCGGTGCTTTCGCCATCAGCCCGAACGTGCGTCAGCTGCCGTCGGACTATCCGATCG
>CAMAVY010000301.1 GCA_945861675.1 Klebsiella pneumoniae
ATGAAGTCGTCGACCTTGTGGCCAGGCAGTTCGCCGCCTTCGCCAGGTTTTGCGCCCTGCACGATCTTGATCTGCAGTTCATCGGCGTTGGTCAGATAGTTGATCGTCACGCCGAACCGGCCCGAGGCCACCTGCTTGATGGCGCTGCGCTTCGAGTCGCCGTTCGCCATCTTCACGAAGCGCGCGGAGTCTTCGCCGCCTTCACCGGTGTTCGATTTGCCGCCGATGCGGTTCATTGCCACGGCCAGCGTTTCGTGTGCTTCCTTCGAGATCGAACCGAAACTCATCGCGCCGGTAGCGAACCGCTTGACGATCTCAGCTTCAGCCTCGACCAGCGCGATATCGATGGGGCCGCCATTCACATTGGTCTTGAACGTAATGAGACCGCGCAGCGTGGCCAGCTTGTTGGCCTGCTGATTCACGTGGTTCGAGAACTGCCAGTAGGCATCTTCGGAATTGGTGCGCACGGCCACCTGCAGGCTCGCGATCGATGCCGGGTCCCACATGTGCTTGTCGCCGCCGTGTCGCCAATGGAAATCGCCATTGTTCGGCAGGACTGGCAGGTGGTTCTGGGTGCGCGATGGGTAGCCGAGTTCGTGCCGACGCTCCATCTCCTCGGCAAGCTGGTCGAAACCGACGCCGCCGACACGACTGGTGGTGCCAACGAAACAACGGTCGATTACTTCTTCTGCAATGCCAACGGCTTCGAAGATCTGCGCGCCCTTGTAGGACTGCAGGGTCGAGATACCCATCTTGGCCATGATTTTCATGATGCCCTTGGCGGTCGCCTTGCGGTACGCCTTGACGATGTCTTCGTCGGACTTCACGTGCTTGGTGTCAGCGAAACGGCCATCGGCGCGCGCATGCCAGAGGGCTTCAAGGGCAAGGTAGGGATTGATGCCGTCGGCGCCATAGCCAACAAGCAGACAAAGGTGATGAATCTCCCGTGCTTCGCCCGTCTCCACGAGCAGACCCAGGCGGGTGCGCGTGTGCGTGCGAACCAGATGGTGGTGCACGGCACCGGTGGCCATCAGTGCTGATACGGGTACGCGTTCTGCTGATACTGCGCGGTCCGACAGCACCACCAGCGAATAGCCTTGCTCGATGGCTTCGCTGGCCTCAACGCAGATGCGCTCGAGCGCACTGCGCAGGCCAGCTTCGCCGCTGCCTTTCGGGAAGGTGATGTCGATGGTTCGTGTGCGCCAGCCGCGGTGGTTCACGTGCTTGAGCTTGGTCAGTTCTTCGTTCGTCAACACTGGATGCGGCAAACGCAGGCGATGTGCGCTCGAAGGCGTGTCGGCAAGCAGATTGCCTTCCGGGCCGACATAGCATTCCAGCGCCATGATCACTTCTTCGCGAATCGAATCGATCGGCGGATTGGTGACCTGTGCGAACAGCTGCTTGAAGTAGTCGTAGATCATGCGCGGCTTGTCCGACAACACCGCAAGCGCGGCATCGTTGCCCATCGAACCGAGCGGGTCGCGCAACTCCTTGATCATCGGCTCCAGCATGAAGTGCATGGTTTCGATGGTGTAGCCGAACGCCAGCGAGCGCTGCAGCACGGTGTTGGGATCGTAGGCGGGCGGCAGTTCGTTGGTGCGCAGGTCGATGAGTTCAATGCGTTGCTCTGCGAGCCAATCGGCGTAGGGGTGTTTCGCGCTCCAGGTGTCCTTGAGCTCCTTGTTCGGAATCATGCGGCCGGCTTCGAAGTCGATCAGAAACACACGGCCCGGACGCAGACGGCCTTTCTCCACGACGCGTGCGGGATCGACGGGAATCGTGCCGACCTCAGACGCCATGATGCAGCGGTCGTCATCGGTGATGTAGTAGCGCGATGGCCGCAGGCCGTTGCGATCGAGCACCGCGCCTATGCAGTTGCCATCTGTAAACGCGATCGATGCCGGGCCGTCCCAGGGTTCCATCAGCGTTGAGTTGAATTCGTAGAAGGCGCGCCGCGCCGCAGGCATGTTGACGTCCTGCTGCCATGCCTCGGGAATCATCATGGCCACGGCTTCGGGTAACGAACGACCGCCATGCAGCAGGAACTCGAGCACGTTGTCGAAGTTGCCGGAGTCGGAGCAGTCTGGCTCGGCAATCGGAAACAGCTTGGTCAGATCGCTACCGAACAGTTCGCTCGCGACAACGCCTTCGCGCGCGTTCATCCAGTTGCGGTTGCCACGCAGCGTGTTGATCTCGCCGTTGTGGCTCATGAGGCGATTGGGTTGTGCACGGTCCCAGGAAGGAAATGTGTTGGTCGAGAAACGCGAATGGACCATGGCCAGGTGCGATTCGAAGTCGTTAGCCTGAAGGTCGGGAAAGAACAGCCCCAGCTGATCGGGCGTCAGCATCCCTTTATAGACCAGCACCTTCGAGGACAGGCTGGACACGTAGAACAGCTGGCGTTCCTTCAGTGCGCGGTCGCTGCGGCAAAGATGTGTCGTGTGCTTACGGATGACATAGAGGTTGCGCTCGAAGGCATCGCCCTCAATGCCTTCCGCCGCACCGATGAACAGTTGCTCGAAGGCTGGCATGGCGCGGCGGGCTGCATTGCCGATGTCGGCAAGCACCGGTTCTGTGGGTAGCTGGCGCCAGCCAAGCAGCTTCTGTCCGGCCTGCTGAATGGCATGTTCAAAGATCTGTTTGCAGTGGCTGCGCTCAGTTGGATCGCGCGGCAGAAAGACGATGCCGGCGCCATAGCGCCCCTTGTCCGGCAGCGCGACGCCCAGGTCAGCCTTGGCGACCCGGCGCATGAAGCCGTGCGGCATGCCGACCGTGATACCCGCGCCATCGCCGGTGTTCTTTTCGTAGCCGATGCCACCGCGGTGCTCCATGCAGCAGTTCATACGCAGTGCGTCGGTGATGATCTCGTGGCTCGGTTTGCCTTTGATGTTGCACACGAAACCGATGCCGCAGCCGTCTTTCTCGAAGGCGGGGTCGTACATGCCCTGCGCCTCAGGGAGGCCGAGCCGCAACTGTTCCGACAGGCCATTGGCCATCATCATTCTCCAGATCGAACAAGTACTTCAGTCAAAACGGGTTCGCCCGCCGAGCCCACGCTGTGAAAAGCGTTATGCAAAGCGCGCGCCCTCTGCGTGCCGCGTCGTTCGCGAACTGCGCTTTTCGTAGTGGGCGCCGCTCGCGAATTGCGCACTTCCAGCATAAGGATGCCGATTGCGAGGCGACCCGCCGGAACTCATGAGGCAGCCCATCCCGAGCGCCGCCTGTCCGCAGACGAACGACAGTCAAGGCTGGTAGTCCGGCTTGCATCGGCTCGCGGCAGGCTCGGAAATGGGGCCGCAGCATCCGTTCGCGGCGCGACGAGCGAAGGGGTTTGGAAAATCTCAGAACTTGGCGAGTGAATCAAGACTTCCGAACGCGCCTTCGGCCTGTAACGCGGCTATTTCTTTCCTGCTGTAGCCGATCAGCTCGGCGAGTACGCTGCGCACGTGTTCATTCAGCCCCGGCGGGACACTTGGCTGCTGCAGTTCTGCAGCGTCGCCCCCGATGACCAGACTGCGTACACCACGCAGTTTTGTCCCGTCGTGCGCGGTGCCCTCAAGGATCAGCGCAGCCGCACCGGGCTGTTCGAACACTGCGGCCATGTCGTTGACGAAACCGAACGGGACCTTGGCCGCAATAAGGCGCGCAGCCAGTTCCGCTCCTGTGAGTCGCTCAGTTTTGGTGCGGATCATCGCCACAAGCGCCTCGCGGTTGATGACGCGCAGCTGACCGGTGCTGAAGCGCGGCCCTTTGCCGACCTCGGCCAGACCGAGACAACTCATCAGCTCGTGGTACTGCTTCTCGGTCGCCGCCGCGATGACCAGCTCGCGGTCATCCTGGCATTTGAGGATCGTGCCGTACGGCGCGATGTTCGGATGCTCAGAGCCCAGCCGCTTCGGCACCACACCGCCGACCAGATAGTTGGTGGCCTGATTGGCCAGCGAGGCGACGCCGGACTGCAGCAGCGATGTACTCACGAGGCTGCCTTCGCCGGTCCGCGCGCGCTTCAGCAGCGCCAGCAGCAATCCCTCCTTCAACTGATGAGCCAGCAGCAGGTCGATGAGTGCAACCGGCATCTTTGTTGGCGGCCCGTCGGTCTCGCCATTCAGATAGGTGAAGCCCGCTTCAGCCTGCAGGATGGCATCGAAGCCGGGGCGCGGATCGTCGGCACCATAGGCTGAAATCTGGCCGTAGATCAGGCGCGGGTTCATACCCCGCAGCCGCGGAGGATCCAGCCCGAGCTTCACTTCGTCGCCCGGTTTGAAACTTGTGATGACAATGTCGGCCCGGCGGACCAGCTCGTCGACGATCTGGCGCCCCGCTGCGGTGCCGGTGTCGACAGCCACGGATTCCTTACCCCAGTTGGTGCAGGCGAAGTAAGCGCTGACATCTGACGTGGCAGCTTCGCTTGGCAGTTTGAAGTTGCGGGTTGCGTCGCCACGGGTGTGCGGGTTCTCAACCTTGATGACGCGCGCGCCCAGTTCGGCAAAGAACTGCCCGGTGATCGGTCCGGCCAGAATCGTGGCCAGTTCCAACACAATGAAATCCCGATCGAACATGCGCATTGGGTGTCCTGTACTTAGCCCGAGTTTGTCACGTTGCCGTGGCTTTCCGGGCCGTGCTGACGGCAAGCCTTTGTTTTTGCTAGCGTCCGCCGGCGAAGTCGGAATGTAGTGCCAT
>CAMAVY010000302.1 GCA_945861675.1 Klebsiella pneumoniae
GCGCGTACACCACGATGGTGTCGGTGGCGCGCACACCAACGTCGCCGAACCTGCGCTGCAGCAACACTGCTGGCAGCAACTGCCAGGTGGGATAGCCGTTTTCCAGCCAATCCGTGTCAAAGCTCAGCGCACCGGGAATATGACCGTCAGCGTACGTGCTTCGGGCGCCGCCCTCAGACCACTCGGCGTGCAGCACGATGGGCTGTGGGTGTGTCGGCTGTATATGTGGCTGCAGCATGTGTGGCTGCTGTATGTGTGGCCGCAGCGCCCGCGCAAGCCAATCAACGCCGACCAGCGCGGCCACGCCGTCCCACATGCTTCAGGCGTCGACCTTGCGTACGCCAAAACCGTGCCTGGGAAAATGCACGTGCACCGTGCCCGTGTAGTCGTGGTACCTGCGAATGACGATGGACTGCGCGTCGCAGTGCAGCAGTTCGCCGCGACTCGGCATGACGCCGTAATCAGTCGGGCCGGCATCCACCAGCGTACCCACCGGAAAATCCGCCAGATCACTTGTGCCGTTCAACGGCAGAGGCTCCGAGCGCACGGCAACCTGAAGCGCCTCGGGACCCGTGATGTTGTCCCACGCCGCATTGCCGAACTCGCACATGCGGTCATACCAGGCACGTGCAGCCGCATGCTGGTCCAACACCTCCAGCATGCCGCCGCCCGCATGCACGAACCACATCACGTGATAGGCCGCAAAGTCGGCGACGGTCCACTCGGCGCCGAACAGATAGCGGCGGCCGTCCTCCAACTGCGCATTCAGTTCCGCCAGAAACGTGTGATAGCGCGGCTCCGCTTCCTGCAGCGGCAACTGGCGGACGGTTGCGCCTTGACTGAAGTTGGCGCGATCAGCGGCAAACGCCGCCGCAGCTTCTGGCGAACCAAAGAACGAACCCATGTTCGCCGGCTGGAAGCGCAACGTCACAGCGGCCCAGAACAGCTCTGTATCGACCCAGCGCGCCAGCGTCTGCGCAGCCAGACGGCTACCCGCCGGATAGAACGTGGGGCCTTTGCCCTGCGCGTCGATCACCGCTGCAATCAACGCCGTATCGCAATACACATCCGCGCCAACCTGCAGCACCGGCGTGCGCCTGTATCCGCCCGTCAGCGGAATGGTGTCGGGGCGCGGCATGATCATGGGAATGATGACTGACCGCCAAGGTAACTGCCGCGCATTCAGCATGGCGCGCGCTTTCTCGGAGAACAGCGATTCCGGGTAGTGATGCAGGATCAGATCAGCCACAGGATTTCTCTTCACAAGTTCATTTGTTCACACAGCACATGAGTGTGCCCTGAGTTACCCCAGCAGTCGCGGTACGCAAGCCACAGCACGCACAATCAGCCGGTCGCTCAAGCAAGTAGACGCTCAAGCAAGTAGACGCTCAAGCGGGTTGCATGCGACTGATCAGCTCTTCGTCGAGATAGCTTTCGCAGTCGAGCACCAGACGCTCCTGCAGGCGCTGCAACTCGTGCATCACCAACATCAGAATGATGCTGAGCAGCAACGCAACCAAGGTCGAATTGAAAGCGACGCCCAGGCCGGCCGTCACGGCTGATGCATCGCCCTGCATCGCAATGTTCGCACTCTGCAACGACAGCCCGATACCCCGCACCGTGCCAATGAAGCCGATGGCCGGAATGGCCCAGATCACGAAACGCATGGAAGCGAGCTCGGAATCGAAGCGCGTAGCTTCGCTCTCACAAGAGTTATGCACCGACGACGATGCGTCCTGCACATTGCCCGTGACACCAAAGCGCTGCAATGCGCGGCGCGCCGCCTGCACAACGACATAACGCTGCTGCGGTGCAGGCATGCCGTCCAGCGAGCGATCAAGCGCCAGCACATCGTCAGGCAGAATGCGCAATCCGGGCGCCATACCCATGATGTTGGCGTCCAGCACTTTGCGCTGCTTGCGGATACCCCAGTAGCGCATGAACGCAAGACCCAGCCCCCAGATGGTCAAAATGACGCAGCTCTCCTGCTCCGGGTCCTTGATGATCACGTAGATCGACTGAGGTGCAGCTTCCATGGGATGCAGCTGCGTAAAGCGCTTCTCGTAGGCCATCCAGGCGTCGGCGCTTGGTCGCACGTGCAGCGAATAGGTGAACTCAACCACAAGAAAGGTCACCAACAGCAACGCAACGCTGCGGAAACGATCCCATGCGTACACATCTTTCATCCAGCTACCTGTCCCGTTTGTTCAAAGTGTTCCGAGTGTTCAGGTTCTTTCGGTTGACCCACCAGATCCTGTTGCACCCGCTTCCGCGACACGCGCCTCAGCAACACCGCTTGATGCCGTCCCACTTCTGCTCCTCGCGTTGTCGGTAGAACGCCGACAGGCTCATCGGTTCCGTACCCGGATGCGCGGCGCGCAAGTGCGCGAGATAGCGTTCATAGGCATCCTCGCCCGTCAGTGCGCGAACCCTGCGCCAGCCCACACGCCACCAACTGGTCCCGATTGCGCACCACCGCTGCCCGGCTTCTGCGATATCCAGGTCTACCAACCGCCGCGTCATCGCGCGCCCTCGAGTTGCGCTGGCAACGCTGTGTACGGCGTCTCGGCAGACGCTGGCACAGGCAAACCCTTCAGCACCCGCCACGACACCCGCAGCATGTCACCGATGACGCACCAGAGCACCACGACAAAGAACAACGTCAACCAGCCATCCAGCTGCTGATTGAAGATCAGTTGCGGCGCCACTGCAGCCTTCTCAGGTGGCAACAGACCCCCTGCAAGCTTTGCCGCCAGGTCATTCGCCGCCGCAAAGAAGCCGAGCTTTGGATCTGTGCTGGTGATTTTCTGGAACGCGGCTGTCGTGGTCACGACCGCGAGCCACGCGAGCGGCACCAGCGTCACGAAGGCGAAACGGGCGCGGCCACTCTTGACGATGATGCCTGTGGCCACCGACAGCGCGATTGCCGCCAGCATCTGATTGGCCATGCCGAACAGCGGCCAGAGAATGTTGATGCCGCCATTGGGATCGATCACACCCACATAAAGGAAATAGCCCCAGCAGCCGACCACCACGGTGCTGCTGAACACCACCGACGGATACCAGGAGGTGCGCCCCATCGGCTTCCAGATGTGGCTCAGCATGTCCTGCAGCATGAAGCGGCCGACCCGTGTGCCCGCATCCAGCGTCGTCAGAATGAATACGGCCTCGAACATGATCGCGAAGTGGTACCACACGGCCAGCAGACCGCCGCCGAACGCGCCGCCGAGCACCGAACCAAAGGCAGCGCCGAAGATCGCGGCCATCCCGACCGCCAGCGAAGGCGCACCACCGGTACGCGCAAACAAGGTGCTCTCACCCATCGAAGCCGCAAGCGCGTTCATCTGTTCGACCGTGACCGGGAAGCCCCAACCCGTAATCGTTGCTACCGCAGCCTCTGCCGTCGCGCCCACCACGCCGGCGCTGGAATTGATGGCGAAGTACACGCCCGGATCCAACAGTGACGCAGCGATGATGGCCATGATCGCGACAAAGCTCTCGAGCATCATGCTGCCGTAGCCGATCAACCGGGCATCCTTCTCATTCGCCAACAACTTCGGTGTGGTGCCGCTCGACACCAGCGCGTGAAAGCCGGAGATCGCACCGCAGGCAATGGTGATGAACACAAACGGAAACAGCTTGCCGCTGAAGATCGGCCCGGTGCCATCAATGAACTGGGTCACTGCAGGCATCTTCAGTTCCGGTCGCAGCACGATGATGGCCACAGCCAGCAACGCAACTGTGCCCAATTTGAGAAACGTGGACAGGTAGTCGCGCGGCGCAAGCAGCAACCACACTGGCGCAATCGCCGCGGCAAGGCCGTAGCAGATCACGAATCCGGCCAGCGGCAAGCCATCGAAGTTGAACGACTCACGCAGGCCTGGCTGATGGTCGATCCAGCCGCCGCCCCACACCGAAAACAACAGCAGGCTGACCCCGATCACTGTTGCCTCGATCACACGACCGGGCCGAATGCTGCGCAGATACACGCCCACCAGCATCGCTATGGGAATGGTGGCGAACACGGTCGAGGTGGCCCAGGGGCTGTGTTTCATGGCGTTCACCACGACGAGCGCGAGCACCGCGATCAGAATCACCATGATCATGAAGGTGCCAATCAAAGCCGCTACACCGCCGAACGGCCCGAGTTCGTCGCGCGCCATCTGCCCCAGGCTCTTGCCGTTGCGGCGCGTCGACATGAACAGAATGGTCATGTCCTGCACGCAGCCGCACAGCACCGAGCCGATCAGGATCCAGAGCGTGCCCGGCAGATAGCCGAACTGCGCAGCCAGCGTCGGACCGATCAAAGGACCGGGGCCCGCAATGGCAGCGAAGTGATGCCCGAACACAACCCAGCGATCCGTGGGCACGAAATCGCGGCCGTCGTTCAAACGCACCGCGGGTGTTGCGCGCGTTGCATCCATGGTCAGCACGCGCGCCGCAACCCACGCGCTGTAGAAGCGATAGCCGAGCGCGTACACGCAGATCGCCGCCGTCACGATCCACAGTGCATTGATGGTTTCGCCGCGATGCAGCGCAATGCCGCCAATCGCAAACGCGCCCAACAAAGCCACCGCCGCCCAGATCAGCCGCTGCATATGTCACTCCCCTCAACAAACATCTTTTCTTCTCTTTCTTCTCTTTCTTCTCTTTCTTTGTATGCGCCC
>CAMAVY010000303.1 GCA_945861675.1 Klebsiella pneumoniae
GTTCCTGCGACATGCCAAGCGAGATCAAAGCGTAGGGACGAGCCGCTACGCTGTCAAGCAAAAAAAAGGGGGCGAGTAGTTACCTTCAATGAACATCGCCCAGAAGGAACCCAGCCCGAGAAAGGGCATCACGAAAGCCATGTACACGAAGCGAATGGCCGACATGAACGCATACGCGATACCAGGAATCACCACCAGGACCGCGATGGTCAGGTATTCGATCTGTGGATTGTCGCGCGGCAGCAGCACAATCATCGCGAAGCCCATCAACGCGCCGGCCCCGAACGCACCGATCGAGAAACGAAGCATCCAGCTGTGCGCTTCTGCTTGTGCGTTGGTTGCCTGCTGAAAGGCGCGGAACAGCCACAGCCGCGCCGCGCAGATCAGCAGGCCCGCAAAGAACCATCCGATCAACAACTCAGGGGCCGTGTCGTTCTGCAGAAACCAACAGACGATCAGATAGGAAACAACCGAGTAGAGCAGCGAGATCGGCAGCAGGCGATAGAGTTGCGCCACCTGGGCATGGAACACCCGCGCCGCAACCGCTGGCGACGCTATGCCGCTGTAAGGCCCGCTATGGGGTTGCAGACTGCACCATCGAAGCAGCAATCGTTTCCATGGCGCAGGCCATGTCGATGTCGCGCTGCGAAATGCCGCTGGCGTCGTGTGTGACAAGATCGACGACCACAAGGTTGTACACGTTGAACCACTCGGGGTGATGGTCAGCGCGCTCGGCGATCAACGCCGACTGGGTCATGAAGCCAAACGCCTGCACAAACGAACTGAAGCGGAACTCGCAGTGCAGTTTGCCGCCGACTTCGCGCCAGTGTGGGTGTGCGTTCAGGAACGCCTGAATCTGCTGCGCATCAATCCGTGCAATCGGCACTGTGTAGTCGCCACTCGTGTAGTCGCGACCGTCGTAGCCGCGATGGCGGCTGGCCACATGACCTGTGACGAGCCAGATCTGCGGCTGAAGAACGATCGACGGAGCGTTCTTCAACCGCGCGCGAACACCTATCCGGCGTTCATGGCCGAACGCTATCCGGCGTTCATTGATTGCGAGATGACAGCGAAGCCGTTGGTCGCTTCGAGACGCTTGCCCACCGAGGCCTGATATTCGGGTGACTTGTACCAGACCTTCGCCTTTTCAGTGTTTTCGAACTTGAGAATCACTGTCTGCGGACCCGGCGGTGTGCCTTCCATGGTTTCAGCAGCAACATCAAACGCCACCAGTTCGGCACCGTACTTGGCGATGGTTGGGCCGGCGCCGGCTTGATACTCGCGATAGAGCGCAGGGTTGTTCACCACGTACTGGGCAATGAAATAGGCTGCCATGCAGGAGACTCCGGTCTGATTTGTTGGAATGCCGATCATACGGCCGACCGCTGCTGAAATGGCAACCTCGACGTGTCGAGGCGTCGAGGCGCAACATGTGCCCGTCAACCCTCTGCTTGCGCGGCCGCCCGTTGCCTGCGCGACGATCTACAGCAGCGCTTCAATCTCGCGCGCAAGATCCTCAGGCTTTGTCGTCGGCGCATGCCGGGCACGTACGTCGCCACTGCGATCGACAACAAACTTCGTGAAGTTCCACTTGATGCCCTGGCTGCCAAACAGGCCGGGTGCGCGTGCCTTCAACCAGCGATACAAGGGGTGCGTTGCACTGCCATTCACTTCGATCTTGTCGAACATCGGAAAGCTGACGCCATAGTTCTTCTCGCAGAACGCGCCGATCTGCACAGCATTGCCCGGCTCCTGCCCACCGAACTGGTTGCACGGAAAGCCGAGCACCACCAGACCGCGATCCCGATACTTCTGCCAGAGCGCTTCAAGGCCTGCGAACTGCGGCGTGAAACCGCACTGGCTTGCGGTGTTGACGATCAGCAGCACTTTGCCTTCATAGTCACGCAGCGGCAGCGGCTCACCGGTCAATGCGGTCGCTTCGAACTCAAATGCGGTGGTCATGAAGAAGCACTCCGATTACAACGAGACTGACGACACGCTCAGGCCGCTGCCAGCTCAGCAGGCACATGCCCGACCTTGATGAGAATCAACGCGCCACCCGGGCTACCTGGCGCATGCGTACTCCCAAAAGGTGCACGGAACCACGTGCCAGCCGGATAGCGATTGGCCTCATCCTGAATTTCACCCTCGAGCACCAGCGTCTCTTCCACGGAGGCATGCGTATGCGGCGGCACCTGTGTGCCCGGCGCCCAGCGCACAAGCACTGTGCGTTCCGTGCCGAAGGCCGACAGCAACATGTTCGACAGCCCGGGCCCCGAGCCCTTGTTCCAACTGCCACTGCGGGTGTCGATGACAACGCGTTGCTGATCTGTCGGATCCAGGTGCCGCAGTTTGACGAACAGTACGCACCCGTCGTCGGTGTAAGGCGTATGCGATGTGCCCGCCGGATTGCGCACGTAGGTGCCTGCGGGATAGACACCGTGTTCGTCGGCGAACGTGCCACTGAGCACCAGAATTTCCTCACCCAGCGCGTGTGCATGCTGTGGAAATTGCCGGCCCGGCTCGTAGCGCACGATCGACGTTGCCCGCGCCACCTCGCCGCCATCGCGCTCGATCAAACGCCTGTGCACACCCTCGATCGGACTCGGCTGCTCGGGCAGTGCGAAGGTATCCACGATCTCGAACTTGGAAAAGTCCATCCGCAACGCAATGGCCGCCTGCTGCATCGTGATCTACTCGTGCATGAGAAGTGAATGAGCACGCAGATACACTGGAGCGTGTACACATTGCAACCGCGATCACCGCACCAGCCCAGGCGCCGCACGGGCCTAGTCACACAGCACACACGTTTGCGCTGAATACATGAGCCAACTGCACGATTGGTTGATCTTTCTCCTGGCAGCACTGGTGGTGGTCCCGATCGGCAAGCGCCTGGGTCTGAGCACAGTGCTCGGTTACCTTGCCGCCGGGCTCAGCATCGGACCCTACGGCCTCAATCTTGCGGGCGACCCTGCCGCCACGCTGCATTTCGCCGAGCTCGGCGTCGTCATGTTGCTGTTCATCGTAGGCCTGGAGTTACAGCCGCGCCGGCTGCTGGTGATGCGCAGATGGGTATTCGGGCTCGGCTCGGCGCAGGTCGTCGCAGTCACGCTCGCCCTCGCCACGCCCATGCATTTTCTGTTTGCCCTCGACTGGGTGCAGGCCCTGCTGCTCGGTTTCGCGCTGTCTCTCTCCAGCACGGCATTCGTGCTGCAGCTGCTCGGAGAGCAGAAGAAGCTGAACGCACCCCACGGGCGCGCCGCATTCGGCGTGCTGCTGCTGCAGGACCTGGCGGTCATTCCCGTCATCGCGGCGATCAACCTGCTGGCGCCGCGCGCCAACAACGACGCCGAGGTGCAGGCCATGGTGTGGGGGCCGCTGATCTTCATGGTGGGCTTGACCAGCGCTCGCCTGCTGCTGCGGCCAGCCCTGCGCGTGATCGCTGCAACCGGCATTCAGGAACTGTTTACGGCCGCAGCGCTGGTCATGGTGCTGGGTGCGGCCGTGGCCACGGAAGAGGTGGGCTTGTCGATGGGCTTCGGCGCATTCCTGGCCGGCATGCTGGTCGCCGACTCGGAGTACCGGCATCAGCTCGAAACCGACATCGCGCCCTTCAAGGGGCTGTTGCTCGGGCTGTTCTTCATGGCCGTCGGCATGTCGGTCGATCTCGCGCTGTTGCTCCGCGAACCCCTGCTCATCCTGGTGCTGGCGGTAGGGTTGATGCTGGTGAAAGCACTGGTGCTTTACCCGCTCGCGCGCAGCATGGCGCTCGACCGGCAATCCGCCGCGCGCCTGGCTGTGACCGTCTCGCAGGGGGGTGAGTTCGCGTTCGTGCTGCTGACTGCGGCTGTGTCGACACACTTCCTCGCGCAACACATTGCGCAACAGTGGATTCTGGTCGTGACCCTGTCGATGGCACTGACGCCCGTCGCGCTGGCCGTGCTCGAACGCGTGTTTCTACAAGGTGTTTTTTTCCAGGGCAGGGCCAAGCGCGAATATGACGCCATCGATGATCATGACCACGCAGTGGTGCTGCTTGGTTTTGGTCGCGTCGCGCAGATCATCGGGCGCGTGCTGACGATGCGCCGTATCCCCTTCACCGCACTCGATGCCAGCCCGGCACAGATCGACTTCGTGCGCACCTTCGGCAACAAGGTGTTCTATGGCGACCCGACACGCCTCGACCTGCTGCAGAACGCCCACGTCGGCACGGCAAAAGTGGTTGTGATTGCAGTGGACGACGCGGAAGCAGCGCTACGCATTGCTGAACTGCTGCGCGCCCACTTCCCGAACCTGCACCTGATCGCGCGCGCCCGCAATCGCTATCACGAACTGCAGTTGCGCGAGATCGGCGTGCATCACGTGGTGCGCGAAACGTTGCATTCGAGCCTTGTCATGACGACGGCCGTGCTCGAAGGTCTCGGCGTGCCCGAGGCCGAGGCGGCGCACTCAGTCGCGACCTTCAAGGCCCATGACGAGCGCGCGCTCGACAAGCAGATGGCTGTGTTCCAGGACGAAGGTGCGTATCGCCAGGCCGCCCGTGACTCGGCGCTGGAACTGCAACAGCTGTTCGATG
>CAMAVY010000304.1 GCA_945861675.1 Klebsiella pneumoniae
CTGCAAACAATGGCCAACCGCGGATACAACCCCCTCGTCGCCATCCAGATGGCAATGTCCGGAGAGATCTACTCGTCCGAGGGGGGCGAGTAGTTACAGCTTGCGAATCATTGGACGTGATGTATTGCGCTGCGACGCCGGGAGGTTGAATGAGCTTTGAACATCGCTTGCAGCATGTAGCCCGGAACGCGCTGGATGCGTCGGCCGACGCGCTTGCGCCGGACGTACTCGCTCGGCTGGCAACAATTCGCCAGGCGGCGCTTGCTGAAGCGGGCGCCGCAGCTGTGCCTTCGCGATGGGCGCCGCGCCTTGCCATGGCGGCGACCCTGCTGGTGGCGGTCGGCGTTTGGACTCAGACCCGCGTGCCGGCTGTTGAATCGCATCCTGGTCGCGAGGCCCAGGCTGGCCTTGCGCAGGTTGACGCAGCGCCCGTCACCGCACAGATCGCGTCTGCAGTTGTGGTCGACATGGCGCTTCTGGACGATCTTGAGTTTGTCGCCTGGATGGAGCTGGACGCGCGCGACGACGCCGGTGGCGCCCGTTATGAAGGCTGAACGAATTGGTTCAGCTGCATTGCGCATGCTCATCGCCGGTGCTGTTGCGTGCTGCGCGTGTGTGGTTGCTGTCGCGGCGCCCGCGTCCACTGCTGCACGCCAGTCGGCCGGCACCTCCGCGCCAGATCTTGAGTTGTTGGAGTACCTCGGAGGATTGGCAACACATGGCGCGCAATGGATCGGCCCCGATGACATGGCGATCGAGGAACCAGAGGCGCATCAGGCGGCGGTCGCAGCTGCGCATGGCACGCCAGCCACTTCAGTCAACGAGAAAACGGCTAAGCCCTCACCCGAGGTGCAACACAATGATGAATAGACAGACCCATGCGCGCGCGCGACCTGTTGGAATACGATCGATTCTGCTGCTCGCGCTGTTCCTGTATGACGCAGTCGCCAGTACTGCAGCTGCGGAAGACGGTACACCTGCGGCTGCATCCATCGCCCAGTCTGTGCTGAGTTCGCCGGCTGGCACTTCGACTGCTGCCTCTTCGACGGGCGAGACCTGGGAAAGCCTCAATGCAGAGCAGCGCTCGGTGTTGTCGGCCTATCGAGCGCAGTGGTCCGAGTTCACGCCCGAACGCCGTGCTCTGCTTGCACGTGGGGCCGCGCGCTGGGCACAGATGGACAACGAGGGCCGTGCGCAGATCAGGAATCGGTTTCGCAGCTGGCGTGCGCTTCGGCCGGAACGGCGCCAGCAACTGCTGCAGCGTTTCGCTCAATTCAACCGCCTGTCGCCTGGGCAGCAGGCTGAATTGCAGGAGCGCATGGAAGGCTTTCGCAAACTGTCGCCCGAGCGTCAGGGGCAGCTTCGGCAGCGTTTCCGCAACTTGCCCACTGAGCAGCGGGCTCGGGCCCTTGAGCGCTTTCGACAGCAGCAAAGGGGGCCGCGAGAGAATGCGCCAAGGCCGCGTACGGCCCCACGTCATCGGAGCTGACGTACCCGCCTGCGACAGCGCACAATCGCTGAAGGGGTTGATATTTCCTGCCGAACGGCGGGTGTCCCCAGCAGGCTTTTGTTTGGATGAAGCGGCTTTGTCTGGACGCGGCTGCTGTGTTCGACAAGAAGCCGTTGCGGTCAATCTGAAGCCGCAGCCGTCAGATTGATGTAGCAAACTTGGCGGTAGCTTCGGGATCGTTGGCCGATTCCGCCCATCTTCTGTCCAAACACGCTGAAGAACGATGCCGATGAGTCTGTCGTTGATCGCATTGTGGTTGCTGTTGCTGATTGCAGCCGGCATTGCGCAATTCGTGCTTTATGCGCCCATTGTCTGCGTTGCGCTGCTTGCGCTGGCGCTTGCGCCGCTGCTGATCGTTCGGCGCCAACGGTTGGTATTGGGTGCGGCAATGCTCTCGTCTGCGGCGTTGTTGAGTGTGCTCGCGCTCAACCTGGATACCCGTCACGCACTCAGTGCCGAACAGCTCCAGTTGCTGGTCCTCACGGTGCTTGCGTTGGTGTTGGTGTGGGTTCTTGCCTGGGCGGCGCGCAACGACGAGCGCAACGCCATGCGCGCCTTGTTCAACGAGCAACGTCTCGTAACGGTGGTCGATGCCATGGCCTGCATCGTCTGGCGAGCCGTGGCTGATGACGCCGGCAGACTTCAAGGCGTGATGGGCAATGGCTGGCGCACATTCACCGGGCAGAAGCTCAAGGAAGCAGCAGGCAATGGCTGGCTCGCGTGTGTGCATGAAGAAGATCGCCAACAGCTGGAAGCGCTTTGGGCCGTGCCCGACGTCAACGCATGGCCCGAGCGCCATGACCAGGAAATCCGTGTCTGGCATGCGGCATCCGATTCCTATCATCTGATGGAGGCGCGATTGCGGCCGCTGCGCGAAGCCAACAGTCGCGTGCACGAATGGATAGGCGTGTTCCGCGACGTGCACGCGCAGCGTGTCGCCGAGCGCTCGTTCGCAGATGGTGGCCATCGTCTGAAGGAGGGCCAGCAGCTGGCCCGCATGGGGCAATGGGAGTACGACCCGGACAGCGACCGCGTGTGGTTGTCGGCGGAACTTGGGTTGGTGTTCGGTGGCACTGCCGAGGCCGAGTGGATGGATCTGGATGAGCTGTTGGGCTTCCTTGTCGGTACGCCGCCGGACCAGATCGATGGATTGCTCGCGCATGTACTGGCCGAAGGCGAAGGCATGCAGGGTGAGTACACCGTGCTGCTGCCCGACGGCCGGCGGCGCACAGCACAAGTGCTAGCGCGGCGCGGCGTGAATGCGAAGGGCCGCGCGATCGTCTGGGGCATTGCGCAGGATGTGACTGAGCAGGTGCGTTGGCGCGAACGCGAGGTGGCGTTGGAATCCAAGTTGACGCAGTCGGTGAAGATGCAGACGGTGGGCGAACTCTCAAGTGGCCTTGCGCACGACTTCAACAACGTACTCGCGAGCATGCTTGGTTACGGTGAGCTTGCATTGTCACGCGCGCGCGGGCGCGATCCAGAACTGGATGGTTACCTGGGCCGCGTACTGGAGGCCGGGCGTCGCGCTCGTGATCTGCTGCGTACTTTGTTGATGGTTGGGCGCGGCAAGGTTGTCGACGCCAACGCACCGCGTGCGCGAATCGAACTGGGTCCTGTTGTTTCGGAAACCGTTGATCTGGTGCGCGTCGCCATGCCGCCCGGCATTCGCGTGAATGAGCATATTGGCGCTGGGGTATTCGGATTCGTCGAACGATCGCAGTTGCAGGAGGCGGTGCTCAATCTGTGCATCAACGCGCGCGATGCCATAGGTGAGTCGGGCGAGATCGACGTGAATGTAGGTCAGCGTCGTGTGCGCGGTGATTGCGCGGTGTGCGGCGAACATGTGGTGTCGGACGCGGGTGTGGTCAGCGTGCACGACACAGGTCCCGGCATCGACGGCGACGTGTTACCGAGGATTTTTGAGCCGTTCTTCTCGACCAAGATGTCGGGCGAAGGAACGGGGCTCGGATTGAACATGGTGGCGCGCCTGCTGCACGACGACGGCGCGCACGTTCTGCTGCAGGCACGACCGGGCAGCACCACGTTCGAACTGGTGTTTCCTGTGGATGCGGGTAGCGTACAGGATGCAGCGCCTGTTACCCAGGACGCGCAGTCCGAGTCACAGGCGGTTGCTGATGTGCGGCCCTACGGCGTGCTTGTCCTGGATGACGAGGCGCCGATCAGCCGGGCCTGCAGGCCTCGGTATTCATTGATGCTAACGAGGCCCTGGCAGCATTCCGGGCTCATCCAGATCGTTTTGACCTGATCGTGACGGATTTGACCATGCCGGCAATGTCCGGGATCGAATTCGCGACGGCGTTGCGGCGCGTGAAACATGTGCCGGTGTTGCTGCTTACGGGCGGCGGAACGTCCGACGAGGAGTTGTATGCGACTGGCGTCATCGACCTGATCCTGCGCAAACCCTTTTCGATGCGTGAGTTGCTGAGTGTTGCGATGCAGGTGTTGAACGGAAGGCGCCCGGCGCCGGCCCGGGTCGTTGCCGGGCCTTGAATCCGCTTGCCGAGCGCGCATCGCTGCGCGCGCCTGAGTCGGGCTTGGGTGTCGCGATGGAACCTCAGCCGCTACGCCTTGGCGGATGGTCGTTCGCCCATCCGCGCGAGCCATGCCTGCACCCACGACAAGCTTGTGTCCGTCGGCTGGCCGACCGCCGCACCGAAGGTGAGGAAGCAGTACAGCAGCACGTCTGCCAGCGAAATGCGATCGCCGCAGACGAACTGCCGATTGCCCATCTGTTCATTCAGCCACGCAAGCTTTTCGCGTGCGATGCGCTTCAGGCCGTCCGCTGCTTCCGGCAGCACGGTCATACGACTGGCGAAGATCGGCAGGCCTTCTGAGTAGCGGAAACCGTTGGCCAGCGGCTCGATGATGTTGAGGTCGATACGGCGCGTCCACATGCGCGTTTCGGCGCGTTCCTCAGGCGTGCTGCCAAGCAGGGATGTGCCGGGGAACTTCTCGTCGAGAT
>CAMAVY010000305.1 GCA_945861675.1 Klebsiella pneumoniae
ATCCGCCTTCAGATCGAGCCCCTGACAGAACAGGTGCATTGAAATCGCAGCTTTGTGCGCGTGGGCGCTGGCCCAGATGATGTTCTCAGGACCGAACGCCGAGTCGCCGCCGAAGAAGATCTTCGGATTGGTCGACTGCAACGTATCGCGATCGAGCGTCGGGCAGTCCCACTTGTCGAACTCAATGCCCAGGTCGCGCTCGATCCACGGGCAGTGATTGTCCTGACCGATGGCGATGAGCACGTGGTCCGCTTCGATGAATACATCGGGCTCACCGCTGGGCTCATAGGTATAGCGACCGCGTGCGTCCTTGATTGCGTTGACGCGTTCGAACCACATGCCCTTGAGCTTGCCGTCTTCGACGACGAACGACTTCGGCGGGTGGTTGTTGATGATCGGAATGCCTTCTTCGATGGCTTCCTCTTTCTCCCACTCCGACGCCTTCATTACCTCGAAGGCCGAACGCACCACCACGTTCACGGACTCGGCGCCAAGCCGTCGCGAGGTACGGCAGCAGTCCATCGCAGTGTTGCCACCGCCCAACACGATGACTTTGCCTTTGATCTCGGTGGTGTGACCGAAGGCCACGCTCGACAACCAGTCGATGCCGAGATGAATGAACGGGTCGGCCTCTGCACGGCCGGGCAACTGAAGGTCACGCCCGCGCGGCGCGCCTGTGCCAATGAAGTACGCATCGAAGCCCTGGTCGAGCATCGACTGCATGGATGTCACGTCGTAATTGAAGTGAGACTGCACACCCATGTCGAGAATGAGATTCACTTCTTCTTCGAGGACGCTGATCGGCAGGCGGAACGCTGGAATCTGCGTGCGCATCATGCCGCCGCCATGCGGGTCCTTCTCGAACAGGTGCACTTCATAGCCAAGCGGCAGCAGATCGCGCGCGACCGCGAGCGACGCAGGCCCAGCACCGATGAGCGCAATGCGCTTGCCATTCTTCGTTTCCGGTACACGCGGCATGTAGCCACTGATGTCGCCCTTGTTGTCGGCAGCGACACGCTTCAGGCGACAGATCGCAACCGGCTTTTCTTCGGTGCGCACGCGGCGACAGGCCGGCTCGCATGGTCGGTCGCAGGTGCGCCCGAGAATGCCGGGGAACACGTTCGAGTCCCAGTTGATCATGTACGCCTCGGTATAGCGTTCCTGGCTGATCAAACGGATGTACTCGGGGACCGGTGTATGCGCCGGGCAGGCCCACTGGCAGTCCACAACTTTATGGAAGTAGTTCGGATCGAGAATGTTGGTCGGCTTCATGCGTCTCCGCGCTGCTTGCGGTTGCTTTGCTTTGCTTGGGTGAAGGGGCTTGAGTTCAGGGGCTCGGATTAACGGCCCGGGACAAAGGGGCTCGGGAAATGCCGCCCACGAAAGCGGCTTCGAAAAAAAAGGGTTGGGAAAAATGTAGCCGTCCCTGTGCACCTGCGGTGCGCTTGGATTGGGCCTGCCAGACGGGCGGCAACTGTAACCGCTTGTAATGGAGCCGGCCACCCGAACGGCGGCGAAGTCTGCCTGGATCTGCGGCCCGGGGAAACGCCCAGCGCTGTCCAGCGACGGCCGGACCCGAACATCTTCAATAACCGAGGCTTGGGCCGAGAACGGTGCAATTGCTGAACAGCTTTTCGCAGCGGCGCCCGGACCAGTGCGGGGACCGTCTGCGGCGGCCCAGCCCTGCTCGCCCAGCGATCGCGACGCCCCGGGGGACGCCGGGCAGAAGCGCGTGCAGATTGGCGTTATTTCTCTGCCGCAGCAGGCGCGATCGTCAATAGAATGCAGCGCGCCGAATCACAGACGTACACGACCATGGCCGGCAATGGCCCAGAGCTCCTCACCTCGCCGCCGACACGCAAGCCGCCTTCCGATGCGGGCGGCAACTCAAGTCGTGGCCGTCGCGTCCGCTGGCACTCCCCGGCCGGTACGGCCACTGCGCTGACCATCGCCCTGACCGCCGCGCGCCATCCCGGCTTGACGGTCGTACTGACCGGTGACCCGGCCGAGGCGATGAACCTCGACGGCGAGCTTGCCTTCTTTCTCTCAGACACCGGGACGGCAGCCACCGGAGCCACAGGCGCAGGCCTCGAAGGCACCGCGCTGCCGGTGCATCAATTCCCAGACCGGGAAACGCTGCCGTACGACGCGTTCTCGCCGCCCCAGGACATCACCTCCGAGCGGCTGGCCACGCTGGCCGCGCTGTCGACGTTGCAACGCGGCGTGTTGCTGCTGCCTGTGCGCACGGCAATGCACCGGCTCGCACCGCCGGAGTTTGTTCAGGGTCGGGTGCTGCATCTTCGGCGCGGTGATCGCTTCAACCCGGTCGACCAGCGCCGGCGCCTGCAGCGCGCCGGCTACCGCCACGCCGACACCGTGATGGAACCGGGCGAGTTCGCGGTCCGCGGCGCGGTGATGGACATCTACCCCATGGGCTCGCCGCATCCTTTCCGCATCGACCTGCTGGACGACGAGATCGACTCGCTGCGACGGTTCGATCCAGAAACCCAGCGCAGCGCCGAGTCGATCGCCGAAATCAGGTTGCTGCCCGGCCGGGAAGTGCCGATCGACGATGCCGGCGTAGCCACCTTCCGCCAGCGCTGGCACGAGCAATTCAATGTGGATGTGCGGCGCTGCCCGGTCTACCAGGATGTCAGCGATGGCATTGCCCCGCCGGGCGTCGAGTACTACCTGCCGCTGTTCTTCCCTGCCCTTGCAACCCTGTTCGACTACCTGCCGGATGACGCGCTGATCATCGTGCTGGGCGCAGCCACTGCGGCGGCGACGCACTTTGAACAGGAGGCGGCAGGACGGTACGAGGAACATCGACACGACCTGCACCACCCGCTGTGCACGCCTGCCAGTCTGTTTCTTGCCGCAGATGAACTGTTCGGGCGGCTGCGTGACTACGCACGCATCGATCTGGTCGCCTCAGGTCAGACGGCAGCCGCCGTCGACGCCGACGCCGACGCCGACGCCGACGGCAGCAACCTCACCGCACGCGCGAGTGCCGCGCTCAATGTCACCGCACTCGCAGATGTTGAACTGAACAGCCGCGCGCCCGACCCAGCCAGTCGCCTGCGCCATGTGCTCGCGCAAACACCCGGCGCGGTGCTGTTCGCCGCAGAGAGCGCCGGTCGCAGAGAGCTGGTTTCCGATCTGCTGCGCCAACAGGGCCTGGACCTTACGCCCTGTGCAAGCTGGTCCGAGTTTCTGAGCAAGGCCCGCAAAAAGCCTGATCTGCGGGCCATCGCTGTCGCGCCATTGACCCACGCCGTGCACTTTGGCGATGTGCCGTGCACGCTGATTCCGGAATCAGCCCTGCACGGTCAGAAGGTCACGGCCGCACGGCGCAAGTACCGGTCCGTCGATCCCGAACTGGTCATGCGCAGCCTGACCGAGCTCAGCATTGGCGCGCCGGTCGTACATCTCGAGCACGGTGTGGGCCGCTACCAGGGCCTGCAGTTGCTGGAAGTCGACGGCCAGATGCTCGAGCTGCTGGTTCTCGAGTACGCCGAAGGCGCGCGCCTGTACGTGCCTGTTTCTTCACTGCAGTTCATCTCCCGCTACGCCGGCGCCGACGCCGAACATGCGCCCCTGCACAAGCTTGGCTCTGACCAGTGGGAAAAGGCGCGCAAGCGTGCCGCAGAGAAAGCGCGCGACGTTGCGGCCGAACTGCTGGACATCTATGCACGCCGCGACGCGCGGCCGGGCTTCGCCTATCCCGAACCCAGCCTGGACTACAGACGCTTTGCGGCGGCGTTCGCCTTCGAGACAACGCCGGACCAGGAAACCGCCATCGATGCCGTGATCGGCGACATGATGGCCGGCCGCCCCATGGATCGCCTGATCTGCGGCGATGTGGGTTTCGGCAAAACAGAAGTCGCCATGCGGGCCGCATTCATGGCGGTGCAGGCCGGTAAGCAGGTCGCAATCCTGGTACCAACCACACTGCTGGCGCAGCAGCATCACGACAGCTTCACCGATCGCTTTGCCGAGTGGCCCGTGCGCATCGAACTCGTCTCGCGCGTGCGCACCGATGCCGAGGTCGAAGAAGCGGGCAAGCGCATGGCATCCGGCAAGGTCGACATTGTCATCGGCACGCACAAGATTCTGGGTCGCGAGTTTCGCTTTGCAGACCTGGGGCTCGTCGTTATCGACGAAGAGCATCGCTTCGGCGTGCGCCACAAGGAGCAGCTGCGCGCACTCCGCGCAGACGTGGATGTGCTCACCCTCACCGCAACACCGATCCCACGCACATTGAACATGGCCGTGTCCGGCATTCGCGACATGTCGATCATCGCTACACCGCCGGCCCGGCGTCTGGCGGTGAAGACGTTCGTGCGCGAGTTCAGCCCCATGCTGGTCCACGAAGCCATCGTGCGTGAGCTGGCGCGCGGTGGGCAGGTGTTCTACCTGCACAACGAAGTGAAAACGATCGGCACAACCGCAGAAGGTATCGCCAGTCG
>CAMAVY010000306.1 GCA_945861675.1 Klebsiella pneumoniae
ACACTGCTCACCTGCTTATGCGAACGACCTTCTGATGCCACTTACCTTCTGACGCCACTTACCTTCTGATGCCATTTTCCTTCTGATATTGGGCCCATGCTGCAATCAATCATTCTCAGAGATGCCTGGCCGCGCGTTGGCAGTGGGCAACTCAACGGCGTGCTGCGCCATGTGCCCGAAGATTTCGTGGTCACTGAACTGCCGATGCCAGCGCGGTCGGATTGGCGCGGTGACCATGTGCTGATCGAAGTGCGCAAGCGCAACCTTACGACGCAGTGGGTCGCCGGTGGTCTTGCCCGTCATTTCGGCGTGCCGTTGCGCGATGTTGGTCGCGCGGGGTTGAAGGATCGGCGTGCAGTGACCAGTCAGTTCTTCACGGTACGGCTGCCGCGGGCGCTGCCGCTGCATCCCTGGTACGAACCTGGCACAGCATTGCTGCAGCTCACGCGAACGCGCAATGCGCTGCAGCCGGGCGATCTGCTGGGCAACGCATTCCGCATCTGTGTGCGCAACGTCAGCGATCCGGAGCAGGCGGAACTGTGCTTGCAGCAACTGCGTGCGAATCCGATCCTGCCGAACTACTTCGGCCCGCAGCGCTTCGGCAACGGCGCGGGCAACATCGACGCGGTGCGCTCCTGGGCTACGGGCGAACGGCATCCGGGTGGACGTTTCGAACGCGGGCTCTGGTTGTCAAGCGCGCGTGCGTTGCTGTTCAACCTTGCGCTTGCGGAGCGTGTGCAGTCAGGCGACTGGGACCGTTCGATTGCCGGCGAAGCGCGTTTGCATGGGGCTGCATCCGGACCGCTGTGGGGCCGCGGTAAACCGCTTGTCACAGGCGAGGTCCTGGCGCGCTGTCAGGCGGCCTGGCGTGATCACTCGCAGGCCTGCGCACTGCTGGTTCGCGAAGGCGTGCGCCAGGATCTGCGACCGTGGGCAATGCCGGTCGCGGATCTTGATTGGCGCTGGCTGGCGGCGGATGTGCTGTCGGTTCAGTTCAGGCTGGCTGCTGGCAGCTATGCCACGACCGTGCTGCGCGAGCTCCTTCCCGGCAGTGGACTTGAACCCGACGCAAGTAGAGATTTGACGGGCGTCGAAATCGAAGCAGCGCATGAAGATGAGCATTGAGGCGTGCGTGCGGACAAGCAACGTGAGACGAGTCGTGACATGAGCAAACCATCCGTCGATGCGATCGGATCGGCGTCGCAGCGTGCGCGTGACCGCCTGGTTGAACGTTTGCGTGATGAAGGCATTACCGACGCGCGTGTGCTCGATGTGATTCGCGCAACGCCGCGGCATCTGTTTGTCGATGAGGCGATGGCGCACAACGCCTACGAAGACACATCGCTGCCGATCGGTCACGGACAAACGATTTCGCAGCCCTACATCGTGGCAGTCATGACAGCAGCGCTGATCAAGGATGGCATTCCACAGCGCGTGCTGGAGATCGGCACAGGTTGCGGCTATCAGACCGCCGTGCTGGCGCAGCTGGTCGATCGAGTTCTTTCGATAGAACGTATTCGGCTGCTGCAGGAGCGCGCGCGCGAGCGCCTTAAGCGCCTGGGCCTGCACAACGTCCGCTATCGCACTGCCGATGGCGCACTTGGCTGGCCGGACGTTGGACAGTTCGAGGCCATCATTGTGACTGCGGCGCCGCCGACGGTGCCCGAAGCGTTGATCGCGCAGCTTGCACCCGGCGGGCGCCTTGTCATTCCTGTTGGCGAAGATGCGAACCAGGAGTTGTTGATGTTGCAGCGCACAGACACGGGTATCCGCCGCAAGTTGCTGCGCTTCGTACGATTCGTGCCTTTGTTGTCTGGTGTAACGGACGCCTGATGCGCTGGAAAAAAATCGCGTACGCGGCACGCATGCGGCGCCGAGGTAACGGCCCATTCTGTCTCCCTGACCGGCTCGCGATTGAGACCGCATGATGGTGTCGAGCTTCATCGTTCTGTGCGTCGGCGGTGTGCTGTTCGGCCTGGCCGAGCGCGTGCCTGGATTGACCGGCACGGGGCTTGCGTTGCTGTGTGGTGCGTATCCGGCGCTGCTGCGACTGCTGGCGTTGCAGTGGCGGGTGCTGCAACCCGCGGGCACGGTGAATGGTCAATCTGCACGCGGCCAATTCGACGCATCCGCTGCCGGACACCTGAGTGCTTCGACGGCCGGTCGTGGTTGGGCGTCTCGGTTGCTGGCGCTAGGCGTCTTTGTGCTGGCCGCGCTGGCGGGTTCGCGGCTGGGTGGTTGGTTTGAGTTGCCGATGCTTTCAATCTGGTCGCCGGCGCTGGCAGGTGTGTTGTTCGCTGCGGTTGCAACTTTGGTGTCGGCGCGATTGTTGCGGCTGGGATCTGCGCAGCCGGCGGCGGCGCTGTTGCTGCCGGTCGGTGCCTTGTTCGGCTTTGCGCTGATGTCGATCGAGCCTCCGCGTGATACACCCGTCGCCTTGCAGGGTGCGCTGAACGCAATGGTCGCTGGCACGACAGGCATGCTGCCGGGCGTGCCATTCGAGCGTGCGGTCGTCGTTTCCGGGACGCTCGCAGTCGTCGAGGAATTGTTCGTCCGTGGGCCGTGGTGGTTACTGTTGCTGGTGATGCTCTTGATCCCGTTCGGGGCTGTTTCGTTCGCGCAGGGCTGTCTGACGCTGCTCGCGCGCTTTCCGGCGGCGACCGAACTGCTGCTGCTGACGATCCTGATGGGTGGCACGACGCGTCTGTGGCCATGGCAGGTGGTGTCGACCTATACGCTGACGCGCAGCGGCGGGCAGTTGGCGTTGAGTTCAAAGCCCGTCGGGCCGGCTGCGTATCTGCAGCACACCGGCGAGGCTGCGCACACCGTTCAGGTGCTGTTGTTCATGAGCCTGGCGGTTGTGCTGACGTTGGCGCTGTTGCGCAATCAGAAGCTGCAGCATGGGCTTGATCGGTTGCTCGAGCCCTGGCTGGGGCCGCGGACATGGCGCGCGGTCGCCACCGCGACGCGGCTGCCGCAGGACAGGCGCAGTTAGGTGTCGAACTGCGCCAGAGCAGCCGGCCCGAGCACGATGGGCCAGACGGCGCCGGGCCAGTCAGCAACTGTCCAGTTAGCACCTGTCCTGTTGCCAACTGTCCAGTTAGGAACGGGCCAACGACCGACGGGTCAGTTGCGTAGTCCCGCGAAGCGCGCCCGTGCCGTGGGCGAAGCGCTGCTGATTGTGCTGCTGCTGACGTTGCCGGGTTGCGTCGATAGCGGGCCGCGAACGCCGGCCCCGGTCAAACAGCAGAACGGCGCAGCGCGCGGCACGCTGACGGGCAGCAGTTATGTCGTTCGCAAGGGCGACACGCTGTTCTCCATTGCCTTCCGGGCTGGCCTCGACTTCCGTGCGCTGGCGGCCGCCAACCACGTGCCCGAGCCTTACACCATCTATCCCGGACAGCGCTTACGTCTCGCGGTTGGGGCGGCGGCGTCCTCTACGCCGCCTTCCGCCGGGCGGACGCCGCCGGCGCCCAGGCCCGCTGCCGGCAGGCAGCCGGGATCGCCACCGCCTGCTGTCGCACAACTTCGACCACCAGTCTTCAGTTGGCCGGCCCGTGGCGCGGTCGTGCGCGGTTTCGGTGGTGGCAACAAAGGGCTGGATATCGGTGGGCGCGTGGGTGACCCGGTGTATGCGGCGGCGGACGGCGTGGTGGTCTACGCCGGCAATGGTCTGCGCGGTTACGGCAATCTGCTGATCCTCAAGCACGGCGAACAGTTTCTGTCTGCCTACGGGCATAACGAGCGATTAATCGTCCGCGAAGGCGATCGCATTAAAGCTCGGCAACAAATTGCCGAAATAGGAACTGATGGTGCCGGCCAGGTAAGGCTGCATTTCGAGGTACGGCGGGAAGGGACTCCGGTAGACCCCCTCGCCTGGTTACCTGCGAGATAGCAGCCAGCTGACCGCGTGCCACAGGATGTCTGGGGTCTCATGGCAGGGCGTTGCCTGGGGTCAGACCTTTACATGGATGTTGCACCGGCCGGACGGCCGGTGATCAAGGAGCACGGAATGACCTCCGCCAGTGTCGAAACTGCGTTTCTGGATGAGCCTGCGAGTCTCCTGCCCGAGGAGCCGGACTTCCATGAAGCGTCGCCCGATGCCACTCAACTCTATTTGAAGGAGATCGGCTACTCGCCGTTGCTCACGCCGGCAGAAGAAATGCATTTTGGCCAGCTCGCGAAGAGCGGCGACCCGGACGGTCGCAAGCGGATGATCGAAAGCAACCTGCGGCTGGTCGTGAAGATTGCCCGACGTAACTACTCGCCCCCCACGGACGAGTAGATCTCTCCGGACATTGCCATCTGGATGGCGACGAGGGGGTTGTATCCGCGGTTGGCCATTGTTTGCAGGTAGCTGGAGATGCGGCAGTAGGCTTCTGCGTACTCGCGCTTGCGGAAGCA
>CAMAVY010000307.1 GCA_945861675.1 Klebsiella pneumoniae
ACTTCTACGGCATCAAGTCGCGGGAGGATGCGCGTGATCTCGTGCGCCGCGCGCGCGCACAGCAAGCTGAGCGAAGACCAGGCGATGACCGTGGCGCAGGAGCAGGTTCGAGCCGCGCGCCGCAAGCCGTGACTCGACCGGCCGTCATCGTCGATACCAACGTGGTTGTGGCCGGTCTGCTGACCGCGAACGAGGCGTCGCCCGTTGCCCGCATCCTGGACGGCATGCTCGTCGCAGCGTTTCCCTTTGTCGTGTCCGAGGCCCTGCTGGCTGAATATCGCGCGGTGCTTGTGCGGCCGAACCTGCGCAAACTCCACGGGCTGACGGTTGCAGAGGTGGAGGCCATCCTGACCGACCTTGCGCAACACGCGATCGTGCTGGTGCCGGTGCCGACGCCTGCTGCCCCGCCTGCGCCTGATCCAGGTGACCAGTTGTTGTGGGGGCTGCTCGCAGCAAGGGCCGACCTGCAACTTGTCACGGGCGACAAGCTGTTGCTTCGGGATGCAGGAATGCAGGGGCGCGTGATTTCTCCGCAGGCCTTTGTGGCTGGCGATAGCCCGGCCGAACGTGATTGAGGCAGAAGGCATTCGCCGCGCGTTGGCCGAAGTAGATCAAGCCGCTCTGGTGCTTTATCTGGTGCATGGCGGCGCAGTGAGTGAGCGGGATGCGGCTGTGATTCTGGCGAGCGCAGAGCTTGCAGAGTTGCTGCAGCAGGACGGCGTGCTGGTGGTTGTGAATAAGGTGGATAGGATCGGGGAGCCAGCTTCTGCATCGGGTTGCAGGACGTAGCTTCCACTAGCGAGCCCAACACAACTCTCCAATTGAGCGGAGGTCTAGCGATTTATTCCGCCGTATTCGGCGCTGACCGTATAGCGACGCATAAGTCGCTATACCTCAGGCCGCCGTGGACAAGATCATCAATCCGTTTTCACCCGGTGCTGGCTCACCGCCGCCAGAATTTGCACCCAGCCGCGGGCAACGACGATGGACGCCACCCTGCGTCACCTGCTGCGCGTGTAGATCCACGACGCCATCGACGCAGACCGAGTGTTCACGATGCTAATGGGCGACGAGGTGGAGCCTCGCTGGGGCTTCATCCAGATCAATACGTTGCGGGCGGCGAATATCGATGCGTGAGATTGATTGCCTTGCGCTTGAAGTTCTCGTCATAGGTCGAGCGTTACGCTCATCGGGTTGCTTCCGGTGTGCGACCGGTAGGTGGCTTTGCCCCGATAAATGAACGGCGCGGCTTTGCCGCTCACCAACTTCGTATCTCGTACGAACAGGTGAATGCTGATACCTAAAGCCACGTGCTTGATGATTTCTTGGCCCCGTTTACTCGCAGGTGAAGCGGCGTTCTGCGTTTGCCAATGAAACGAGTGCTCGTCGATCCAGTGATCGTGGTACCGATGCTCCTGCGCTTTGCCTTGCTTGTTCAATGTCACCAGAAGGACGTGCACTTTCTTGTCGTTGAGCACGATGTGGCCGACGTTCCAACTGCCGGGATTGAACGATTCGTCGAACAGCGCCGGGATGTCCTCACGCGCGAACGGTTGTCCAACGAACAGGTCGAGCGGGTCGATCACTTGCTTCAGGCGCGCTAGGGGGCGCATGTCGTCGGTCGCCTGTAAATCTTGGTAGGCAGGGTTGTTGGCCTTCAGGGTGTAGCTACCGTCCTTGGCCTTGGTGACCACACGCAGTAGGTACTGGTTGTCGCCGCCAACTTCGTCCGGGCGTTCGATGGCCATAACCGTTCCGGTGATCGACCCGGCGTTACTGGGCCTGACCAACTCCAGCAGCAGATAGTCTCCATCACGGATGGGGTTCTTGCCGCCATCCATCGAGTTCCCTGAGGCCCTCGCGATGAAGTGGTGCGTCGGGTCCAGCTTGCCGAAGGCCGCCGGCAATGTGCGGTGTTCCTCGGCGTCCGTCCTCCCCGCACGGAAGTGCCCACAAGCGATCTTCAAGTTTGGGAAGTAGGGCAACTCGACTTCGACCCTTTGCTTGGGGATGAGGGGAATGACGTTCGAAGCCTCGGTGTCGACGGGGGTCCGCATCTCGTAGGTCGCGAGCCGGTAGGCCGCCAACTCCTGGAGCAATCCCTCTGCTGCCGAAGCGTCCTGAGCCGACAGCGGCTGACCGAGCGAGAACCGATCGTCCACGACACGGAAGAATGTCGTTGTGCCGGCCGCAAGGTTGCCGCCCACCCAAGCGTTGATCGGGTTGTTGCGCCAGTAGCGGATCCATTTGTCGTCGTGTCCATCGGGCAGTTGGGCGATGGCTTCCGGCAGATCGCCGAGCAAGCCGGGCCTGCGATGCAGAACATCCCAGGATCGGTGCGCAAGGTCTGCGACCGAGGGTGGCCAGACGAGCCCATCCATCTCCAGCCAGGCTTCGAGTAGAACCATTTTGAAGCTCTTGGTCATGGGTGTGACCTCGACCTCCCGAAGTAGTCCACCAAGGGCGCTAACGGCATGGACCTCACGCTCTTCGAGATCGTTCATGGTCTCTACGAGTTCGAACCAGTTGCCATGCTGCTGGCGCATCGCCTGGACGCTGGCGCCGGATCGGTAGAACTCCGCCAACATGGGCCGCCGCCCGAGGCTGGCGCGCAGCGCTTCGTAGTCCTTCTGCGTCCCGGCGCTGTCGAGTGACTTCAGGAACTCGATCATCTTCAGGTCGTAGTTGACGTAGCAGCCATCCGGAAGCTCGAGCCGGTCTTGTTCGGCCTTGTGCGCGAATGCTGCGAGCGCCTTGTAAGTCGCGCCCACGCCGAATAGCGCCTGCGGCTTTTGCAGGAAGCTCTGGTGATTGCCGATGAAGTCGAGAACGACGAGCTGTTCCTTCTCGTCGCTAAGTCGCAGGCCCCGGCCGAGTTGCTGCAGGAAGAGGATCTTCGACTCGGTCGGCCGCAGCATCATCACCGTGTCTATGCCGGGAAGGTCGACACCTTCGTTAAACAGGTCCACGGAGAAGACGACACTGAGCTGGCCATCGCGCAATTGCTCCAGCGCCTGCGCGCGGCCAAGCGCCGATCCTGCGTACACGGCAGCCGACGCGATGCCCGTGTTCTGAAACTGCGACGCCATGTACTCGGCATGCTTGATCGAAACGCAGAAGGCAAGCGTGCGTTTCTGAGCCCGCGATCGCCACTCCCGGATGGCGTGCCGCGCGCGTGCCAGGGTCGCCAGCTTGTTCGACAGTTGTTCTGGATCGAACCGCCCGTTGCGCCAGGGCACCTCGCGGTAGTCGACCGACTCGTCGAGGATGCCGTAGTAGTGAAAGGGGGCCAGCAGCCTGGCCTGGATGCCTTCGAAAAGGTTGCGCGTGAAGACCAAGTTGTCGTCACACAGGGACAGGATGTCGGACTGATCCGTGCGGTCGGGCGTGGCGGTCAGTCCGAGTAGAAACGCCGGAGCGAAGTGCCCGAGCAGGCGGCGGTAGGTTGCAGCAGCGGCATGATGAAATTCGTCGATCACGACGTAGTCGAAGTGCTGCGGGGCAAAGCGCTCAAGATGGGCAGCGCGGGCGAGTGTCTGCACGGATGCGCACAGCACGTCGACCTCGGCGTCGTGACTCTGACCCATGTAGAGCCCGACCCGGCTCTTGGGTCGGATCCGAATGAAGGTCTGCGCCGCTTGGTTCAGGATCTCTTCGCGATGTGCGACGAAGAGGATGCGGCGCGCACCCATACGCGTTGAATCGAACGCCGCCAGCCAAGTCTTTCCCAGGCCTGTGGCCAGGACCACCAGGCCGCGCCGAAAACCTGCGTCTCTGGAGTCGGAGAGTGCTTCCAACGCGTCGAGTTGCACCGACGTCGGTTCTGGAGGTGGGTCCTGTTCTTGGCTGCCCGGAGCGACGGGACGCGGCGGCGGCACTCGGCGGTGTTCGTAGCGCTCGATCCAGCCGTCGCTCAGCGAGACCGTGCGCGGGTGCACAAAGAGCTCAGAGAATCGCTGTCGAGCTTCAAGGAAGCCCGGATCGCCGGGATAGGCGACGCGGTAGTTCCACTCCAACCCGTCTTGCAGCGCCTGCCGGCTGATGTTGCTCGAACCGATGAAGGCTGTGCCTTCGATCAACTGTCCGTCCACGGTCTTGGCAAAAACGTAGGCCTTGAGGTGAAAGCTGGTGGCCTGAGTTTCGAAGACCCTGACGTCGCCACCCTGCCCCTGCAGCAGCAGGAGCAATCGCAGTGCCTCCGGATCGGTGACATCGAGGTAGTCGCTGGTCAGGACGCGAACGCGACTGCATATTTCAGCCCACCGTGGCCGCCCATTTCAGCCGATCGTGGACAGTGTTTCAAAGCATCGTGGCCACCCATTTCAGCCTGATCGTGGACACCGTTTCAGGCTGATCATGGACACTTGATGTGCGCTGAGTGATCTCGATTGT
>CAMAVY010000308.1 GCA_945861675.1 Klebsiella pneumoniae
CTGTGTCGCGGCTGCGGATGGCAATACGTCGACGCTTCGAGGGGCGTGGTGGCGTAACCTGGATCTGCGCCCAATGCCGGACGAAGGTTGTCACCCGCTCGGGCGCATCTGCTCCACATTCGATGCGGACTTCGTCGTCAGTGAATGTAATGACCTCCCGCTGCCGCGTACGCCGCAGCAGGTAACGCAGGCACAGGAACACGACGGTCAGTTCAAGCACATTGAACGGCAGGATCAACCAGAGCCCCTTGGCGAGGAAGCTCAGACCGATGGTCAACGACACCGCAGCCAGCGAGTAGAACAGGCCGAGGTTGGCGCGCCAGGTCCAGGACCGATTCGGGCGCAGCACGATCTGCGCCTCATCCAGCTGTGGCTTGATCCAGCTTTCAACCACCCGCTACGCACTCGTCTTGCATCTGCATGTCATCCATCTGTATGTCATCCATCGGCATGTCATCCATCGGCAGGTTGTCGATCGGGTGGGCGATTGGCTGTGGCCCGGCGGTCGGCCCGGTCGAGGCTTGAAGCCTAGTGCCTGAGCGGGCGCTCTGTCGCGCTGCGCGCTGGCCCGAGGCCCAATGAATCGAAGGGACGCCTGTTGATCAGCGGGACGACTGGTCCCGCATTGGATCCGGCGTGGATTGAACCCTCGGCATCACGGCGACCTGACCGAGTCTTGACCTGAGTCACAGGCGCGACAACATAAGGGCATTGATATTCCCGCCCTGCACCTCACCTGTCGGCCAGTATGTTCAATCCAGCCGAGCGGTTTCGGCTGGCCCGAATCGTTGCTGGAGATGCGTATGCGCATGGACAAGATGACCGGCCGACTACAGGCGGCCCTGGCTGACGCACAGTCGATTGCAGTCGGCAAAGACCACACAGCCGTTGAACCCGTGCACCTCATCGCCGCATTGGTGCGCCAGAAGGACGGCTCAATTCGGCCGCTGCTGGCGCGTCTTGGTGTGCGGGTCGATGCATTGGATCGCGACCTGGATCAGCTGCTTGCGAGTCAGGCGCGCATTGGCAAACCCACTGGCGATGTGCAGATCGGCCAGGATCTGGCTCGCTTGCTGAACCTGGCTGATCGCGCCGCGCAGCAGCGGGGCGACCAGTTCCTGTCGTCTGAGATCGTGCTGCTGGCAGCCGCGGAAGATCGCGGCGAGCTGGGCAAGCTGCTGGCCAGACATGGCATAGAAAAAAGCCGTCTCGAAGCTGCGGTTGAACAGCTGCGCGGTGGCAGCAACGTGAACGATGCCGCGGCCGAGGAGCAGCGCGAAGCGTTGGACAAATACACGGTCGATCTGACGCTGCGGGCCGAGCAGGGCAAGCTCGATCCTGTCATCGGTCGCGACGAGGAGATTCGCCGAACCATTCAGGTGCTGCAAAGAAGGACCAAGAACAACCCCGTGCTCATCGGCGAGCCAGGTGTCGGCAAGACCGCCATCGTTGAGGGCATGGCCCTGCGGATCGTGAATGGCGAAGTGCCGGAAGGGCTCAAGCACAAGCGCATTCTTGCCCTTGATATGGGCGCGCTCATCGCGGGCGCGAAGTTTCGCGGCGAATTCGAGGAGCGGCTGAAGGCAGTCCTGAGCGATCTCGCAAAACAGGAAGGCAAAGTCATTCTGTTCATTGACGAACTGCACACCATGGTCGGTGCAGGCAAGGCTGAAGGCGCCATGGACGCAGGCAATATGCTGAAGCCCGCGTTGGCGCGCGGCGACCTCCATTGCGTGGGCGCGACCACGCTGGACGAGTACCGCAAGTACATCGAAAAGGACGCGGCACTCGAGCGGCGCTTCCAGAAGGTTTTCGTCGGCGAGCCATCCGTGGCAGACACCATCGCAATCCTGCGCGGACTTAAGGAACGCTACGAGCTGCACCACGCGGTCGATATCACCGACCCTGCAATCGTCGCCGCTGCACGCCTGTCGCATCGCTACATCAGCGATCGCCAGTTGCCGGACAAGGCGATCGATCTGATCGACGAAGCGGCGAGTCGCATCCGCATGGAGATGGACTCGAAGCCCGAGTCGATGGACCGGCTTGAGCGCCGCCTCATCCAGCTGAAGATGGAACAGGAGGCGCTGCGGCACGAGAATGACGACGCCTCGCGCAAACATCTGGCAACACTTGAGGACAGCATTGCGAAACTCGAGCGCGAGTACTCCGATCTGGAGGAAATCTGGAAGGAGGAGAAGGCCGCGTTGTCCGGCAGTCAGCACATCAAGGAAAAGCTTGATCGTGCGCGGCTGGAGTTCGATACCGCACGTCGGGCAGGCGACCTGACGCGCATGTCGGAGCTGCAGTACGGACGCATCCCGGAACTCGAGAAGCAGCTCTCCGACGCGGATGATCAGGCACCGAAAGAACATCGGCTGCTGCGCAATCGCGTCACCGAGGAGGAAGTTGCGGAAGTCGTTGCGAAGTGGACCGGCGTACCCGTTGCCCGGTTGCTGACGGGTGAGCGCGAAAAGCTCATTCAACTCGAAGCGGCGCTGCATGCGCGTGTGATTGGCCAGGACGAGGCGGTTGTCGCAGTCGCCAATGCGATCCGGCGTTCGCGCGCTGGTCTGTCCGACCCGAATCGCCCCAACGGCTCATTCCTGTTTCTCGGACCGACGGGGGTCGGCAAGACCGAACTGTGCAAGGCGCTCGCCGAGGTGTTGTTCGACTCCCGCGATGCGATGGTGCGCATCGACATGTCGGAGTTCATGGAGAAGCACTCCGTGGCCCGCCTGATTGGCGCGCCGCCCGGCTATGTCGGCTACGAGGAAGGCGGCTTTCTGACCGAAGCGGTGCGCAGGCGCCCTTACTCGATCATCCTGCTGGACGAGGTGGAGAAGGCGCATCCCGACGTCTTCAACGTGCTGTTGCAGGTGCTCGATGACGGTCGACTGACGGACGGACAGGGGCGCACGGTCGACTTCAAGAACACGGTGCTGGTCATGACCTCGAATCTGGGCTCAGAGATCATTCAAAGCATGGCCACCGAGCAGCGCTACGAGGACATGAAGCGCGCAGTGCTTGGCATCGTGGGCCAGCATTTCCGACCGGAATTCATCAATCGCATCGACGATGTGGTGGTGTTTCATCCGTTGGGACGTGCGGAGTTGCGGGGGATTGCCGAGATTCAGCTGGGCGATCTGCGGCGCCGCCTGATGGACCGGGAGCTGTCGCTGACCATGACAGACGCGGCAATGACCTTGCTGCTGGAACAGGGCTTCGATCCCGTCTATGGCGCACGACCGCTCAAGCGCGCCATCCAGCGCGGACTGGAGAATCCGCTTGCCCAGCGCATTCTCGATGGCACGTTCGCACACGGCGACGCCATCCACGTGGATGCGCGGCATGGTGAGTTCCAGTTCACCAAGACTGTCGAGGCGACCGCCGTGTCTGCGTGATCGAACTCGCTTGAGTTCGTGCTTGGGGCGCGCGCTTGATCCGCGTCAAGACTGCGCGCCGTGGGTCCGGGTTAGATGACGGCCACACTCCGCCCCCCACACACAAGGGCGAAGTCGGAAAGAGACCAGAGCGAAGCCCGGGACGAGTTCGGGGCAACGGCTTCAAACAGCGCAGAAGCATGACCATGAACTATGACGATGCGCGGCGGCTGGACCTGCTCGATCAGCAGCAAGAGTTGCTTGATCGGATGTTCATGCTGCACAAGGGACTGACCAACTACGTGCTGGTATCTGCGCATGATCGCCAGTCGGTGGCCGCGGCAAGTGAACAGCTGCGCCCGTGGAACACACAGGATCAACCGGAGATGGACCGCCTGCGCGCGGAGTTCAAGCAGCTTGCAGAGCGGTTGCGCGTCAGTTTGTAGACGCGCATGTCTCCGTGTTGCTGGGACCCGCGACGCCAGCGACTTCATGCAGGCGAACCAGATCCAGGATTTCGACCTCCCGCTGCATCATGCGGATGACGCCCTGGCGTTGCAGGCGCGTGAGCACGCGGCTCACGGTTTCGATGACCAGGCCCAGATAGCTGCCGATGTCGGCCCTGGACATGGGCAGGCGGAAGCGCGTTGCGGAGAGCTTTCTACGGCGGAAACGTGACGACAGGCCCACCAGAAAGGCGGCGATTCTCTCCTCGGCCGTGCGCTTGCTCAGAAGGATCAACAAGTGTTGATCGTCAGCAATTTCCCGGCTCATCAACCGCATGAGATGCGATTGCACGTTCGGCAGGTGGGCCGCCATCTGTTTCATGTGGTCGAAGGGAATCTCGCAGACTGCGGCAGATTCCAGGGCAATGGCCGCGCTTCGGTGGTGGCCGTCACCGACGCCATCGAGGCCGAAGATCTCACCGGGCAGGTGAAAGCCCAC
>CAMAVY010000309.1 GCA_945861675.1 Klebsiella pneumoniae
CGGCAACATCGCCACCAATGCCGGTGGCAATCGCGTGATTCGCTACGGCATGACACGCGAATCGGTGCTCGGGTTGGAAGTGGTACTGGCCGATGGCACGGTGCTGTCGTCCATGAATCGCATGATCAAGAACAACGCAGGCTACGACCTGAAGCAGTTGTTCGTTGGCACTGAAGGCACACTGGGCATCGTCACGCGCGCAGTGTTGCGGCTGCGCGAGAAGCCCCGCAGCCAGGACACCATGCTGTTGGCGCTGGCCGATTTTGCGGCGGTCACCGCGTTGCTGAAACGTGCGGACGGTGCACTGGGTGGCATGTTGTCGGCCTACGAGGTGTTGTGGAACGACTTCTACTGCCTCACCACGACAGCGCCTGCCCCGCACACACCACCACTGCCGCAGACCCATGCGTTCTACGTGCTGCTGGAAACCATGGGCGGCGACCCTGCGAGTGATCGCGCGCGCATCGAAGCGCTGCTCGAAGGCGCGCTCGAAGACGGCCTGATCGCCGATGCGGTGCTGGCCGAGAACGAAGCACAACGGCGGTCGATCTGGGCCATTCGCGATGACGTCGGACAGGCCAATCGCTTCACGCCGATGGTGGCGTTCGATGTGAGCCTGCGCATCTCAGCGATGGACGCCTACGTCGCGCAGGTGAAAGCCAATCTGCAGCAACGCTTCCCCGGCGGCCATCACGTGTTCACCTTTGGCCACATTGCCGACGGCAACATTCACTTCGCCATCTCGGTCGGCGACGGCAGCCCAGCGGCGCGACGAGGTATCGAGTTGTCGGTGTATGAGCCGCTGCGTGCAATCGGCGGTTCCGTGTCGGCAGAGCATGGGATTGGCCTCGAGAAGAAGGCCTACCTGCCGATGTGCCGCAGCGATGCCGAATTCAGCACCATGCGTCTGTTGAAGCGCGCACTCGATCCGAAGGGGCTGCTGAATCCCGGCAAGATTTTTGATGTGGACCCGGACGGCGTCCCGGCCGGCGGCGCGGCTGCCGGTCCGGCCGGCGGCTGAATGGAGCACCGACGATGACAGATGCGCTACACGCGCGATCGCTTGCGTCGGTCGTCGCAGACATCAGTCGTGGTGTGCTGAGCAGTCGCACGCTCACCGAGGCCATGCTGGCGCGGATTGCCGAGCGCGATGGCAACAGCCGCGCCTTTGTGCGCGTGTTGTCGACGTCCGCGCTGGCCGAGGCCGATGCCGCTGATGCAGCAGTGCGCGCGGGCCAGCCGCCTGGACTGCTGCACGGCGTACCGATCGCCATCAAGGACCTGCTGCAGACGCGCGGTGTACCAACGAGTTGCGGCACCACGGTGCTGGCGGACTGGTGCCCGGACGCAGACGCCACCGTGGTTGCGCGCCTGCGCGCTGCGGGCGCCGTGATCATCGGCAAGGTCAAGCTGACCGAGGGCGCCTACTCGCATCACCATCCGGATGTGTTGCCGCCCGTGAATCCACAGGGCGCGCAGTTGTGGACCGGTGTGTCGTCCAGCGGCTCTGGCGTCGCGGTTGCTGATCAACTTTGTTTTGGTGCGATCGGTTCTGACACCGGCGGGTCGATCCGCTTTCCATCGGCCTGCTGTGCTGTGGTGGGGCTCAAGCCGACCTATGGCCGCGTGTCGCGCTTCGGTGCCTTTCCGTTGGCAGAGTCGCTGGATCATGTCGGGCCGATGGCGCGTTCCGTTGCAGACGTAGCGCGCATCTATATGGCCATTGCAGGCTTCGATGCGCTGGATGCCACGTCGTTGAACGTGCCTGTACCCGCGCCGCCTGGACTTGCAGCGTTGGATGATGCGGCCGCACGTGCGGTCGATACGCAGGGCCTGCGGATCGGCTTCGACGCTGCGTATGCGAGTGAAGGCGTGGCCAGCGACGTGGCCGCGGCTGTGCAGTCAGCCGCTGAGCGCCTGCGTGCGCTTGGCGCAGAGATCGTGCCGGTCCGCGTGCCAACCTGGCGGGCGCTGGTGCAAGGCTGGGTAATGACGACGGCGGTGGAAGTGGCATTGGCACACCAGCAGACGTTTCCGGCGCAACGGCGTCGCTACGGGCCTGAGCTTGCGTCGCTGCTGGATCTGGCTGCGCGCGTCACGGGCCAGGACTACGCCTTGCTCGAACGGGCACGCGAGCGCTTTCGTGCAGATCTGCAGGCGCTGTTCCGAGGCCATGCCCTGGACGTGCTGTTGTGCCCGGCAATGCCCATGGCGACGCCGGATCTTGCGGCGCTGGACGCCCGTCCGGGCAGTTCGAACGGCTTGACGCCCATGGTCACGTTCACGGCGCCGTTCAACTACTCAGGCCATCCCAGCCTGACCCTGCCCGCGGGCAAGTCCCCGGACGGGCGACCAATCGCCATCCAATTGATTGCTGCCTTGCAGGAGGAAGCTACGCTCATCCGCGCAGGCATGCGTTGGGAACGCGCGCGCCAGGATTGATCTCTCTGTAGATCTGGGGTCAGGCCCCCCCCCGAGACGATGCCAGCGACGCCGAATGGAATCGGCGTGGCGCGCCGCCAGCAGCGGCGCGTGTGAAGTGTTCATCGGGTCAAGGAGGACTCTGTGGCGATTCGACGACCGGGGAATACAACAGCTCAGTCGCGCCCGCGCGTCCTCGCGCCCGCGCGTCCTCGCGCGCCGCGTCCTCGCGCCGCGCAGGTGGTTGAAGGAGATGCATCGTTCAGCGCAACCGCGGGCGAACTCAATGTCCGCAACGCGCCCGGCACCATCATCGAGTGGCAGTCGTTCTCGATTGCGGAGCATGAGATCACGCGCTTCGTGCAGAAGAACGCGAGCTCGGCGGTGTTGAATCGCGTTGTCGGCGAGTCGTTGACCTCGGTGCTTGGACGGCTCGAGTCCAACGCTCAGGTGTTCCTGATCAATCCCAACGGCATTGTGGTCGGCAATGGGGCCGTGATCGACACGTCCGGCTTCGTGGCGTCCTGCATGCCCACCACATTCAGCACTGGTCGAGGCAGGGGGAGACATCGCTTACGAACCTCGTGACGCTTTGCTCCTTCCAGCACACCTTGCTGCATGAAGGTGGCTATTCAGTGCGTCGGTTGATGGATGGCTGCGACGAGTTCAAGACGCCCTCCGGACGTGTGATCCCTGCATCAGCGCCGGTCAATCACGGCGGTGTGGAAGACCTGCGCACGACGAACCAACAGCACGGGATAAATGCTTCAGCAGAAACAGGCGCGTCACAGGGGGATGGCAGCCCAGTGGACTACCACCACGTGATGTTCACATTCTTCCAGCATGGCGAGTTGGCGAAGTACCACGCTGCACACCACGACAATTGCGCGTGACCGCATCGCGCGCGCAACGGCTCCGTCAACGCCGCCACCACCACCACCACGCCAATCAAGCAGCACAGCACCACGACCAACGTAACCACGTGCGACGTAGCCACCCACAATACATCTCGGCCCAAAACCCATCTGACCCCGAAGCAGTTGGGGACATGCCCGCCGTCGACGTGGCGCCACACACGCAGGCGGCGACGGCGGGCATGTCTGCGCGCGCCCAAGCGATGCCACAGTCATCTGTTCGCTGCGGGAACGGCAATCTCATCTGCATATCGGCATGCGCTTCGTTTGCATCCAAGGAAAGCTGTCTGGCTTCTGACACGGACTGCTGCTCGACGCAATCGTTTGCCCGCGGGTAGAAGCCGGATGCTCGCTGCGGTTGTGCTACTCGCACGATCACGTTTGGCGACGGCGTCCACCGTCTCTTGTCGACCCTTTGCACGCGGTGCCTATGGGCAGTTCAGACTCACGCTGGCCGACGCGGACCAGTTGAAACGCATTTTGTCCACGACGGCGCCGGCCGCAGACGTCAGCGCGTAGAAGGACCCGGTGAAGCCGCAGACGTAGATTTCACCGCCGCCGGCCTGGCCCACGTAGAACTGAAACGCGTTGCCGTCGCGACGGCGGAGAAAGGTCAGCGCGCCCGTGCCCGGTGCGTAGTAGCCCACCAGTTCATCGCCCCCGAGCATGCCTGTCAGTCTGCCCGTGGCGCAGTCGCTGCCGGGGTACAGCGTCATTGGTAGCGACTGACCAGGGTTGAACTTCCGCGGTCCATTCACGAACGTCATGCATGGATCAAGGGATTGTTCGAAGCCCGTGCCTGCCGGTAACGGCTCAGGCGCCGCCGGCGGTCCAAGTGCTAACACCCGGCTTGGTGATGATCTCGGCCTTTGCCAATCGACTCAAAAACTTGAGTGCCGCAGTTGCCGATGGTCGC
>CAMAVY010000310.1 GCA_945861675.1 Klebsiella pneumoniae
TGCCTGACGGCATTGCCCACGCGCTCGCTTTGCACAAGGCGGTGGGTGACGTAGGGCTCGCCGGAGGTGCGGCTTCGTGTCTGGGTGCGGCGAATGAACATGCACGCGATGGTGCACGAAAAGTCGGACGTGCGGCCCCTGGGACGAAAATATTATGGCACTACATTCCGACTTCGCCGGCGGACGCTAGCAAAAACAAAGGCTTGCCGTCAGCACGGCCCGGAAAGCCACGGCAACGTGACAAACTCGGGCTAATGCGCACACGCACATCTTTGCGATTGCGGCATATACCCTGGCGCTGGCCGGAAGAGCTCTGGAGGCAGGCGCGTATGTCGAGACGATCCGTCGCAAACATCCGAGCTACGCGGTTGCCGACTTCTGCGGCGCTTTTCGCTTCGACGCCGAGGGTACGGCGCTCTTCCGCAACGGCGCCCGCCTTGTCGGGATGGGCTGACCTTGGCCAGCCACCGCAGGGCCGTCAGGCACACGACGGAGTTTTAGCTTGCGCGGCCACGCTGTCGCACTGAGTAGCATCCGAATGCGCAACATCCTTCTGTCTTGCGATCTCCGCTTCACGCGTGATGACAGTGGGTCGCAGGCAAGCGCTGTTCCTGGTGCCGAACTGGAGCCGTACCGTGCAGGCTGGGATCAGCCTTGCAGCATCACTCTCGATATACCGGATGCGCCGTGACAACCAATCTGTACACCTTCGTTGAACTGTTCTCGCGCGTCCTCGACACGGCCACGCATATTCTGATGAAGGGCGCCAAGCACGCGCGTACGCAGGGCGTTGCGGAATCCGACTTCCTGAACTGGCGATTGATCGACGACATGCGGCCGCTGAGTTTCCAGCTCACGGTTGTCTGCGACTTCGCGCAGCAATGGCCCGCGCGCGCAGCAGGCCTTCCGGTGCCGGCAGACATTGAACAGCCTTCGGACGTCGCGACCTTCCAACGCAGGATTGCGGAAGCCAAGGCCTATGTGGCGCAACTGACAAGCGATCAGTTCGAGGGCCGCGACGACGTGCCGATCACCCACGCAATTGCGACCGGTGGGCTGGAGCCGACCTTACCTGGGGCGCGTTGGATCACCGTGTTCGCCACTACGAATCTGTACTTCCATCTGTCCACGGCCTACGGAATTCTGCGCAGTCATGGTGTGCCCATCGGCAAGGTGGATCTGTTTCCTACTGGTTTATGACGAATCCCGTCTATGCGTTTCGTGATTTACCGGTGCGCCGGGACTTCGCTGCGCGTGGCGCGTCCGGCGCATAGCCAAGCAGTTGCCACAGCAGCGCTTGCAGGCTGTGCACAGCGCCCTGCACATCGAAGTCCGGCGCAATGACGGAACGCACCATCACACCATCCAGATAGGTGGAGACGAACAACGCCAGCTGATCTGCATCGGCTGGCTGGAACAGCTTCTGCTCAATGCCCATGCGAATCGCCGACGACAACACGGCTCGCTCTTCGTCGTAGAAGCGGCTGATGCTGCGGTCGATGGCGACCTGGCGCTTCGACGTGCTGGCGTAATCGATGCAGATGCGCACCAGTTTACAGATCATGTCGTACAGCTCGAGATGGTTCTCGAGCCAGCCGGCAATGATCTCGGGCGGCGTGGTGCGGCGCTCGCGCAACAGCCTGAAGTGCTTGAACGCGCGTTCCACCGCAGCCTCGATGGTGGCGCGGAACAGGTCTTCCTTGCTGGTGAAGTAGTAGTAGATCAGTGCAGTGTTCGCGCCGGTGGCGTTGCCGATGTCCTTGATCGTCACGTCGGCGAAGTTGCGTGTGGCGAACAGATCGAGCGCGGCGGCCAGCAGCGACTCCGCACGATTGAAGCCGCGGTCACGTACAGGTGTTTTGCGCGTGGTGGTGGTCTTCGCAGTGCGCGTGCCGGGCGTAGTTCGCCGCTTGGCCACAGACACTGTGTTCTTGTTGCGTGTTGCCATGTCGGGCGCGGCCTCGCGTGCGAGGTCTAGAACATATAGCTATACCGCTCGATCTCCCACTGGCTCACCTGCAGGTGGTAGGTCTCCCACTCTTCAGTCTTGTACTTGATGAACTCATCATGCAGCGCCTTGCCGAGCGTGCGTTCCATCAACGGGTCTGCTGCGAACGCTGCGACCGCTTCCTGCAGCGTCTGCGGCAGGAACTCGATGCCGCGCTCGCGGCGCACCGCGTCGCTGATCTCATACAGGTTGTCTTCATTCGGCGCGCCCGGGTCGATGCCTTCGCGAATGCCTTCCAGCCCGGCAGCAAGCACCAAAGTTGCGGCGAGGTAAGGGTTCACCGCGCCATCGGCATTGCGTGACTCGCAGCGGCCGCCGCCCGCAGGTACGCGTACAGAGTTCGTGCGGTTGTTCGAGCCATAGGAATTGAACACGGGCGCCCAGGAGAAATAGCTCATGGCGCCGCGTCGCACGAGGCGCTTGTAGCTGTTCACGGTTGGCGCAAACGCAGCGCACAGCGCGCGACCGTGTTTCAGGATGCCGCCGATAAACTGGTAGCCCAATGGCGTCAGGCCAATGCCACGCGGGTCGTCGGCGGGCGCGCAAGCAAACAGGTTCGCACTCGTGCGCAGGTCGTACAGCGACATGTTGAAGTGCGCGCCATTGCCGGTCTTGTCGGCGAACGGCTTCGGCATCATGGTGGCCAGCAGGCCTTCTTCCTTGGCGTAGTGCTTGGCCATGAAGCGGAAGAAGGTCAGGCGATCGCACATCGTCAGCGCGTCGCTGTAGTTGAAGTCGAATTCGAACTGGCCGTTGGCGTCTTCGTGATCGAAGGAGTACAGGTCCCAGCCCAGTCCGTTGATGCAGGTGGCGACTTTGTCCAACCAGCTGAAGTTGTCCACGAAACCACGAATGTCGTAGCACGGCTTGGTCAGCTTGTCGTCTGCATGCGGCACACTGAGCGTGCCGTCGGCGTTCTGGCGCAGCAGAAACACTTCGCACTCAATGCCCAGGTTCATGCCGTAGCCAAGCTTCGCGGCTTCGGCCAGCTGGTTCTGCAGTGCAACGCGTGTGCTGAGTGGGTAAGGCTTGCCTTGGAAGTGGTTGTCTGCGGGAATCCATGCAATTGCGGGTTCCCACGGCAGTTGTACCAGGCCGCGCAGATCGGGAATCGACGTGAGCTCGTCTTCGTTCGGTGCCTGCCCGAGCCCGTCAAGGGCATAGCCCGTGTAGCGTTCAGAGCCGGCCATCATCTGCGGCAGATGATCGATGGGCACTACTTTGCCCTTGGGCACGCCGTGGATGTCCACGTACGCACCCATGCAGTACTTCACGCCTTTGGCCTTCAGTTCCTGTTGCAGCTTGCTGATCTGTTCGGATGCTTGCACGGTGTTCTCTTTGCTAGCGACGCTTCGAGTGCAGCGTCGGATACGAAATGTGAAGCCTGCACCGCTACTCCACGTTGTCGGCAACGTTGGTGAAGCGAATGAGGTGCGGCTTGATCTCCACCTCGGCGTCGTCGGGATGATCTTCGACCGGTGGGTGGATAAGTGCTTCCAGGCGCGCTTTCGTCGCCAGAAACTCTGGCGAGGAAATCTGTGCGGGGCTGCGTGGTCGCGGCACCGGCACTTCGATCAGTTCCTGCACTTCGCCTGGGTTGGCCTTCAACACCAGGATGCGATCGGCCAGGAAAATGGCCTCGTCCAGATCGTGTGTGATGAACAGCACGGTGATGTCGATGTTGCGCCAGATGTCGAGCAGGTGTGTCTGCATCTTCACGCGTGTCTGCGCATCCAACGCGGCGAACGGTTCGTCCATCAGCAGAATGCGCGGCTCGTTCACCAGCGCGCGTGCGATGGCAACGCGCTGCTTCATGCCACCGGAGAGTTGATGCGGGTAGGCATCGGCGAACTTCGAAAGGCCGATGAGCTCCAGCCAGGTCGACGCAGTGCGTTCGGCTTCGCTGCTGCCCATGCCATTCATCTGTGGCCCGAACATCACGTTGCGCTTGACGGTGAGCCAGGGAAACAGCGTGTAGCCTTGAAACACCATGCCGCGGTCGCGACCTGGACCGTTCACGGGTTTGCCGTCCAGCAGCACATCGCCGCTGGTGTGTTGTTCCAGGCCGGCCAGCATGCGTATCAGCGTTGACTTGCCGCAACCCGATGGCCCGATGACGCAAACGAACTCGCGCCGATGCACGGTCAGGTGCACGTCCTTCAGGGCAATAACGTCCTGCTTGCCGGACTGGAACACCTTGCCCAGCGACTTCACCTGCAGGAT
>CAMAVY010000311.1 GCA_945861675.1 Klebsiella pneumoniae
TGGCGGCGGTTGCAGAGGCAGCTGTGGGCGCTGAGCCCAAGGGTGCGGTGCCTGAGATCGTGGTGCATGTTCGCGCGCCCATTGCTGAGATCGATGCGGGACAAACCGGTGACGCGGAACACCACGGCGATACGTCAGCGCATCGGACCGTCGACGATTCAGCTGAAACATCTGCCTACATCGACGGCGGTGAAGCCATTCCCCGTGCAACGCTGGAACGGCTCTGCTGCGATGCGGGGGTCGTGCAGCTATTGGAAGGCGAACACAGCGAGCCATTGTCGATTGGCCGGCGCAGCCGGATCGTTCCACCGGCAATCCGACGGGCAATGAATGCGCGGGATCAGGGCTGCCGCTTCCCAGGCTGCACGCACGAGCACTTCCTGCATGCCCACCACATTCAGCACTGGTCGAGGCAGGGCGAGACATCGCTTACGAACCTCGTCACGCTCTGCTCCTTCCACCACACATTGCTGCATGAAGGTGGCTATTCAGTGCTTCGGCTGATGGATGGTTGCTATGAGTTCAAGACGCCCACGGGACGTGTGATCCCTGCATCAGCGCCAGCCATGCACGGCGGCGTGGCAGACCTGCGTACTGCCAACCAGCAGCACGGGGTGAATGTTTCAGCAGAAACAGGCGCATCGCAGTGGGATGGCGACCCAGTGGACTACCACCACGTGATGTTCACGTTCTTCCAGCATGGCGAGTTGGCCAAGCACCACGCTGCACACCACCACCACGCATGACGTCACCGCGCATGTCGTAGTCACCCGCAGATACGTTTCGGCCCAAAACCTATCTGACCCCACGGCCGTTGGGGACATGCCCGCCGTCGCCGTGGCGCCATACACGCAGGCGGCGACGGCGGGTATGTCGGCGCAAGCCCATCGCGCGGTCCTGCATGCAGCCGGCGACGACACGCATGTCGAAGCATCCGCGTCGCTGCCCCTCATACGCTCGACGTTGGCCGGCATTGCGGCAACAGCCAAAAGCAATGTTGTGGTGTGCGGGTCGTTTCTTCAGTCGCACGCCCAACCGCGGGAAATCAACCGCGCGGCGAGCAGCGCCTGTTGGACGTAATGTGCAGCGACGGCGGGCCAGGCAATTGCGCAGCATAGGTGACGCGCTCAGCTCACAAGGAGCGCGAACAAGGCAACAGCCTATTCAGCAAGCTGCACATGAAGGGCCAGTTCGTGGCTGTTTATCTGCTGCTGATTACACATTCCTCATGACGCACCTGCTACCCGCGACCTCCAGCAAAGAATCAGCGCCAGCACAGAAACCCCTGACTGATCGCCTCCTGCCCGGCGCCATTGCGCACCCGAAAACGCACACCGTTTGCGGCGCGGGCGTAGATCTCCAACGAAAGTGTGTCCGGCACCGGCACCATGGCGGAGAAGCGACAGCCGAGGCGGCACACCCGTGTGAGATCGCCGCCCAGCACCAGACCGTTCGCCGCATCGCCTGACAGTTGCACAATGCCGGACACCGCCAGCGCCAGCGTGGCGGTGCCGTGCAGAATGATGTCGGGCAGACCCGCCGCCAGCGCCACCGCGCGATCACTGTGGATCGGATTCCAGATGCGCGCGCACTCGGTGTAGATGTGCGCCGCGCCCAACGGCACGTCCAACACCGCGGTGATGTTGCAGGGTTCTGTTCCCGCATCGCCAGGCAGTGCCGGTGCCTCGGCAATCATGCGCGGCTCACCCGTGATGGCCACGCCTCGGGAAATGCCCGTCTGCCACGTGGTGCATACGGGCTTGCCATCGGCGTCGATGGTCTCGAGCCGCGTCAACTGCACCGCGCCCGGCTTGCGTACTTCAAGACCAACAACTTCCGCTGTGGTGCGCAGCACGTCACCCGCACGGATGGGCCGATGGATGTGCAGATCGTGGGCGGCGTGCACGCCGCGCGCGCCTTCTGCACGGGTCGCCGTCTCTGAGCCGGGCACACGCGCCGCGGCCAGCACCAATGGCCACTCGATACACACTGGAAACACTGGATGAGCCACCACCGGCGAATGCTCCGCCGTGTCCATCATGCGTGGATCCAGATCGCGCAGCCCGGCTGCGTACGCCATGATCCAGCGCGCATCGATCTGGTGTTCCTTTGCCGCAGTCTTCTGACCCACGGTCGCGGTATTCAAAGGCATTCGGGTTCTCCGTTGGAGATCGCATGCTAGTCAGTTCATATGCAGTGTCACAACCTTTGGGCCACAACCTTCATCGTCCGATGCAGCGCACGTATAGTCCAACGCCACATCGATACGACCTCGCGCATGACCACCATCCGCTGCATCCATGAACTGTTGGCCGAGCGTGTCGCGGCGCATCCACATGCGATCGCCGCACTCGATGGCGACCTGTCGCTGACTTATGCGGCGCTGGGCGCCGAAGTCGACACCATCGCAAAGGCGCTGCTTGCCAGCGCCATCCAGCGCGGTGACCGCGTGGCAACGATGGCCCCACCGTCCGGCGAATTCTGGCTGCAGTACCTGGCCACCGTGTCCATCGGCGCCATCTGGCACGGCTTGAACCCTGTGTATCGCGCGCGTGACTTCACCTACATCCTGAGTGACGCCAAGCCGCGGATGGTATTCACGCGCTCGCCCTGGGAGGGCCGCGATTTCTGCGCGGAACTGCAGGCCGCAGGCCCGCAGGTCGAGACCTTCGTGGCCATCGGACAGGCGAATGGACGCGCGCTGGCGTACGCAGAATTTATCGCCCGCGCGTCTGACATCACCGACGCGCAACTGCACGCCGCACGTTCAGCGATCGACCCGGAGGATTGCGCCGTCATCGTGTACACATCAGGCACGACCGGCCAACCGAAGGGCGCCATGCTGTCGCACCGCGCCATCGTGCAATCGGCGCTCGACAATGCACGCTGGATGCGCAGCGAGCGTCTGGCCTGTTCCGTGAACGCCGCAGTGATCAACCACGTGGGCGGCCTGAACAACCTGTGCATGAACGTGTTCGCGGGCGGCGGCCGCATTGTGTTCCATCACAAGGCAGACCCCCACAAGCTGGGTGAACTGCGCAGGCGCGAGCGCCCCAGTTATCTCGTTACCAGTCCTACGGGGTTCATGATGTCCATGAACGCGCCAAACTTTGATGCCCCAAAGCTCGACCACTTCAAGCTCATCGTCTGTGGGGGTGCGACGACGCCCGAGGCCATCCTGCGCGCGTGGGAACCCTGCGGCGCTCGCATCACTTCCGTGTATGGCCAGACCGAGACAACCGGCATCGTCACACGAACCGATGAAGATGCGTCGATCGTCGATGTCGCCGAGACCATTGGCAAACCGTTGCCGCAGTGCGAGTTCCGTGTGGCCAGGCCAGACGGCAGCGAATGCAACCCAGGCGAAAACGGCGAGCTGCAGATGCGCGGCGCCTACGCGATGTCGGGCTACTTCGGCCGGCCCGAGGCCACACGCGAGGCCTTCACTGAAGACGGCTACCTGCGCACAGGCGACATCGGGCATCGTCGCGTTGATGGCAATCTGGTGTTCGTGGGCCGCCTGAAGGAGATGTTCAAGTCCGGCGGCTACAACGTGTACCCAATGGAGATCGAGCAGGCCATCGCCGAGCATCCGGCGGTATTGCTCGCGGCAGTACTGCCGGTACCGCACGCGCTGTATCAGGAAGTGGGCCACGCGTTCGTCATGCCGCATCCGGGCCAACAGGTCGACGAAGGCGAACTGCGTGAGTTCCTGAAGCTTCGCATTGCCAACTACAAAGTACCGAAGGGGTTCGATGTCGAGCCCACGCTGCCGCTGTTGCCGAATGGCAAGATCGACAAGCTGGCGCTCAAGCAGCGGCTGGAATTGCGGCGGGCCTGAACGAGTGCTTCCTGCCCGCGGCGCACACCACGCACCAGTGCACGAGGTGCACGAGACGAAATCGATTGATCGCAGCGAGGAGCTTCGCTTCATGAGCATTGAAAACGAACCTCTCGATCTGCTGAGCGAAGCGGAAATGGCCGACCCGGCCTTGTCTGCGCGCAAGCTGCACGCCGGCCCGGCATGCGTGCTGTACAGCCGCTTCGAGCCACCGTTCTACGTGCTGTCGCGCTATGACGATGTCAACACGGTGCTGCGTGATCCACAGACCTTCGTCAGCGGTCACGGCCAGGGTCCGAACTTCAGCGCGCCAGTGGGCCTGGTATCCGACGCGCCGCA
>CAMAVY010000312.1 GCA_945861675.1 Klebsiella pneumoniae
GCAGCGCGCGACCAACAGAAACGAGGCGCCGCTGCGTAAGCTCGTCAGTGCCGGCGGCCGCGGCGCGATGGTCATCGGGCCCGAGCACGGCAACTGTGGAGCTTGTCTCGGTCAAGCCATAAGCGTTCGTGAAGTCGGTGCTGGGAAACAGCTCCATTGCGCGTTTGATGATGGACAACGGCATCTTGCCGCCGCCGTAGGACACGGCACGCAGATGTGGCAGATCTGCGCTCGATTTGCCGGCCAATGCATCGATGATGCGCGCCAGCATGGTGGGCACCACGAACGCATTGGTGATGCGTTCCTTGCGCGCGAGGTCCAGCCACGCTTCGGCGCTGAACTGGGCAAGCTGCACGACGCGGCGACCGGCGTACACAGAGCTCAGTACCGCTGCGATTCCGGCAACGTGATACGGCGGCACGCACACAAGCGCGGCATCTTCTTCGTCTGCGCCCATGAACTCCACCGAGCTCAGGATGTACGAGACCAGGTGTTTCTGCCGCAGCACAGCAGCCTTGGGAATGCCTGTGGTGCCACTGGTGAACAGCAGTACGGCGGTGTCGTCTGCATCACCGGACCACTCGCCCGGGCCTTCGTTGCCGCAGCTTGCGATATCGAGGAATGTTTGCCGTTGGATCGCCTGCACATCGTCCGCTGCGGCAAACCCTGCCAGCCGCTCGGCGTCGGTGACCAGATAGGCCGGCTTGACCCGCGCCATCAATGCATCCACCTCGCCGGGCGTCAGCCGATAGTTCAGCGGCACATAGGGCACACCGGCCCAGGCGCTGCCGAACAGACCCACCGGTACGGCCAGCGACGTGACATCCAGCATGACGAAGCGCGAAGCGCCCGACGCCTTGATGTGGGCCGCAGTTGCGCCTGCCGCAGCAAACAACTGCTCATAGGTCATCGAGGCGTTGTCAGCAGGGTTGGTGAACGCAATGCGGTCGCCAAACCCACCGCTCGCCATTTCAAGCAGCATCATGATGTTCACGGCGAAGCTTCCTCTCGTTTTGCTATCAGCAATCAGCAGCAGCGATCAGCGGACCGGTGTACTGGGTGGTGTGGTGGGCCGGTCTGGACCGCGCGGATCCGTTTGCACATCCGCTCGCGTATCCGAACGGATCCGGTCGCGGCTCCGCAGGGCCCGAATCAGTCGGACGAGGGCAGCTTCTTCGCACCCTTCACGGTCAGCGGCGTGCCGCCAACGGCAAGCGAACCGGGGCCTGCTTTGACGCACAACAACTCCAGGTCGCCGGATTCGTCGACGTAGCGTTTGCCGATTGCGCAGCCAGTGGCGTGGTCCGCGTGTGGCGCGCCGGTTGCGGCTGTGCCGACTGGGCCCAACGGGGCACCACCGCAGGTGAGATCGACATCGCCCCCCGGCGCTTTGACGACCATGATTTCGCTGCTGCAGACGGTGCTCTTGAGGCGTGAGCCGGTGGCGATGCTGGCCATGAACAAATATCTCCCCCAGGGTGTTCAGAAGGGGCCGAAGTGTACTCAGCCGGCCCGGGATTCGTAGCGGGTTTATTCGCCGATCGGATGCCTGGCGGCGCCGCTACTCCACCGGCTCCGCGGGGACGGCATGCGCAGTCACACGCCGGCCGATCCATTGCATGAACACCAGCAGCAGCACGTAGACCCCAGCTGCGAATGCATAGGGCAATGCGGGATCGACCTGGTACAGGGCGCCGCCGAGCAGCGGCCCGATCGTGAAGCCCAACGGTCCGCAGGAGCCGGCGACCCCGGCTACCGCGCCCTGTTCCCGCTGCGACACGGCAAGCGATGCGCCGGCCATGAAACCGGGGCCGGCGAGCCCCATGCCCAAGCCCTGGATCATCATGGCGCCCGTCAGCATCAGCTGCGAATGCGCCAGCGCAAGCATCACGAATGCAATGATCAGCAACGGCATTGCCAGCTTCAGCAGCGTGAACGGCGCGACTTCAATGCGTTGCACGATCACCGCCTGCGCAAGCAGCGAACAACCTGCCGACAGCATCATGGCGACGCCGAAGGTGCGTGCCGTCTCACCTGCGCTGAGGCCCAGCACGTCCTGAAAGCGAAAGCCCATGGTCTGTTGCACGAGCGCATGGCCCATGAACATCAGCACGCCCACGACGATGAACGGCAGAATCCGGCGGTCGGTGTACTTCATGCGCGGCCGTTTGATTGCGGCGGCAGCGTCCTTGGGCGGTTCGGGCAGAAAGCGCAGCACGAACAGGCCATTGAGAAACGCAAGCACCGCCATGATCCACAGCGGTGTGAGTAACGACACCATCGCCAGACCGCTGACCGCCGGGCCCAGAATCGCGCCGGTGTTGGTGGCCGCGCCCGCAGCGCCCATGCCCTTGGTGCGCTGGGCGACGGGTGTGATGTCCGCCATGTATGCGTTGGCGGCAGGCATGCCGGCCGACATCACGGCGGCGTGCATCATGCGCGCCACGATGAGACTGAAAAACAGCGGTAGCCCGATCAGCATCCCAGCGAGCCCGGCGTACAGCACGCTGTTGAACAGCACCGTGCCCGTGGCGAAGCCGAACAGCCCGATCAGCATCACGCGTTTGCGGCCAAGCCGATCGCTGAGCCTGCCCCACACGGGCGTCATCAGGAACACGGTCAGCGACGACGACGCAATGATGGCGGTGATCTGAAACTCCGACAGACCCATCTCCCGACCCAGCGGTGCCAGCACCGGAAACAGCACCGAAAAGCCCATGCCAACGATCACCAGCGATGCGAGCAGCGTGCGCTGGGCGTTGGTCCGGGAGAACTCGGGCACGGAACCTCCAAACTCGAAAAGAACGCCGGACGCGCGGGGCGACACAGCAACGGAACCGACGATGGCACTTGCCGGCGCAACGAGGAAGCTGACGACTGCGGGCGCAGGCAGCCGGCAGGGGCGCGACTTTGCACGGAATCGAAGTCCGGTGTCACAGATTGGCGGCCCCGTGGACTGTGGGGTCTCGGACGGCTGGCCGCCCACGCCCTGCTGCCCACTGCCGCGCTGTCAGGGCGCTTCCTGTGCGATTGCAGTGCGCGGGTGCCGTGCCGCGCGCCGCCAGAGTGCGGGGCTTGGCATCGCCGAGCGGCGCGCGGTCCTTTTTCTTGCGAAGCGCGACATCGGCAGGGTGCTGGCATCGGTCCTGCAGGACGTTCCCGTAACGGAGATGTTCTCTGCGAAGAGACGTTTTCCGACAGCAGACGGTGGCTCGCGGCAACACAGGCCCGGCCCGTCTCGCTTTGGTGGTCTGTGGGGATCAGCTTGGATAAGCGGGGGCGTCAGCGTGAGTGCAATTGTCGAGACATCAACCAGTGCGCCGGCGGGTGCCCCGCCAGCCATCGTCAACCAGGCAACCGAGCAGGTTGAAACGAACGCCGCCGCGCCATCGCGCGAGACGGCGACCAGTTATGCGGAGTGGAAGCGTGCGGCGATGGCCGACGACGAGCGCAGCGGCGCAGCGCGCTGGCGCGCCGAGGAGCGCAGTTCGCGTTACGACTTTCAGGTCATCCGACGGCGATTCGATGAATTGCGTTCGTTGAACGACGGCGGTGATGCGCACGCGCTGCTGTTCTATCTGAATGAAGGCATTCACGGGAATACTGGCGGCATCGGCCAACCGAAGCTCTACAACCGGGCAAAGTTCGGCACCAAGGACCTTGTCACGCAGTACATCGGCGAAGTGGCCGAGGCCATCGAGCGCGTGGGCCGCGCAGACGTCGCTGATATTCCATTTGTTGACAAGCTCGACTTCTTCCGCCGCGCCAGCCTGTGCTTCGGGCGCTCGGCGTTGATGTTCAGCGGTGGTGGCGCGCTTGGCCCATTTCATCTCGGGGTTGCCAAAGCACTGCTCGAGCAGGAACTGCTGCCGTCGGTGATTTCCGGCGCGAGTGCCGGGTCCCTGGTGGCTGCATTGCTTGGCACGCATAGAAAGGAGGAGTTGCAGGGACTGGTCGAAGGTCGTGGTGTTCTCACTGCCTTCGGTGAAATGAGTGAGAGCACTGCGGCAGACAGCCGCGGCAGTCGCAGGCTCGCCGTGTCCGATGTGCGCGAAGCCATCTGGGGTCTGGTGCCGGACATGA
>CAMAVY010000313.1 GCA_945861675.1 Klebsiella pneumoniae
CGTGCTGGGTTGCCGATGCAATCAAGGAGCAATATGTGAAGCGGCCCGGATCACTGGTCTAGCTTGCCGTTTGCCAAAAAGATATGCATTTCGCAGGGATTAATTAGGCCTCGGGAGCTTGAAATGCCGGCTATTGAACCCATCATGGGATAATGTTCATACACAGATTCTGCGATCTGAAGGTCAGTCCAGCCCAAGTTCTTGAGCGACTGAACTGAGTGAAACAGTTTGTTGTGGTAGGGACTCAGTGGACGGATGTCCAGCGTTAGTGGAACTGAGCAAAGACTGAGGTGCTTTGGTTCACCTTTGCCAGGAATCTCCGGCAGAGGTCCTATGCTAACGAACGGGTGAAGCGCGATGGATCGGGGGATGTCGTGCTGCAACTCAAAAGCGCGTGGCGCGACGGCACCACGAACGTCAAGATGACGCCGCTGGAATTCATGCAGCGCCTGGCCGCGCTGGTGCCGCGCCCGCGCCTGCATCTGATCCGCTTTCATGGCGTGCTGGCGCCCAATGCCAGGCTGCGTGCGGCGATCGAGCCGGGCCCAGCACAAAATACCAGCGTCCCTGCAGACGAACACGCGCACGACGCGCCGGCGCGCATGGGCTGGGCGCGCCTGCTCAAGCGCGTCTTCGACCTGGACCTCGAACACTGCCCGCAATGTGGAGGTGAGTTCCGGATCATCGCAGCCATCGAGGAGCCTGCGGTGATTGTGAGGATACTCACGCACCTGGGTTTGCCTGCCCGCGCGCCGCCGCGCTCACCGGCGCGGCCGCTGCCTCTCTTCCAGGCTGCCTGATACTCAAGGCAAAAGCGGTTCTGCAACGGGGTCGACGATCCCGCTCGGCCTGCGTTCGCGTGATGCGGTCAGAGCGCGTCGAAATCGGCCCCACGGGGCGACGCAGAGACCGAAAAACCCGCGTGAGGAGGGATTTTCACAACACACCACGCAAAAGTGATTGCTTCTCGGCCTGGTGATACAGTCGAGCATGGAGAAAAAAGTAGTTTGAATTTTCTATATACAGGTCAGACGTGCACCACGAGGACCCAAATTCCGCGGCGCAGAAGAACGCCTAGTTCGACGCCACGATGGCCAAGGCGGCCAACCGTTTGGCATAGTCCTTCGTGTAGCCCATTGCACTGTAGTAATCGCGTGTCCGCTCGATGTAGCGGACTTCTTCCTCGTTGCCTGCCATGGTGCGGGCTCCTTCTCGAAAGTGTTGTCCGGACGGCCCGCCTGCGGCTCCTACTTCGCCAGCCCGGTGCCTGATGTGAACGGCATCCTACCCGAAACGCGGCGAGGTTCCCGAGATCGCATCGCGAATTGCAGGCGGCCCGGCACTGGCGCACTATCCTTCCGAGGTCGAGCCGGGCAGGCCGAGCGCACAAAGGACGATTAGTCACACGGAACCGCATTGGCGCTGGTCATCGCTCTTCTCAGTTCGGTTTGTTTCGCGGTTGCGCTGGTAACCTCGCGGGTCGGGCTGCGCCTGCTCGACGCCCGCACGGGCGCCGCGATCAGCATTCCGACCGCAACAGTCGTGTTCGTCCTCGCCACGCCCTTCGCGCTCGATACGAGCGGCCTCGACCTGCGTGCCGTGCTGCTGTTTGCCGCGGTCGGCCTGTTTTTCCCGGTTAGCGTCACGCTGCTGACTTTCCGCTCCAACGAACTGCTCGGACCGACCGTGACCGGCGCGGTATCGGGCACTGCGCCGCTGTTCGCGCTGCTCACCGCCAGCCTGTTCCTCGGCGAGGTAGTGCCTCCGCAGGCGGCGGTTTCGGCGCTTGGCGTGGTCGCCGGGGTCGCCCTCCTGTCATGGAAGAAGGGCGCGCTGCGTTCGGGGTTCATCGGCTGGGCGCTGCTGTGGCCGCTGGCAGGCGCCATCGTCCGGGCCTTTGCGCAGACCGGGGCAAAAGCCGGGCTGCTGCTCTGGGCGAACGCGTTCGCAGCGGGCTTGATCGGTTACCTGGTCTCGTGCGCGGTGGTGATCGGCGCCGACCGGCTGCGCGCGTCCCCGCGGCCGCCACTCACGCGACGGGGAGTGCTCTGGTTCGCCGGCACCGGCATCCTCAACGGCGGCGCCGTCCTGCTCATGTATTTTGCGCTCAGCATGGCGCCGGTATGGGTGGTCGCGCCGATCATCGCGTCCTACCCGCTGATCACGCTGATCATCGGCACCGCGCTGCTGCATGACGAGAAACTTTCGCTGCATGCCGCTGCGGGCGCATGTACTACAATCGCCGCAATCGTCTATCTTTTGACCGCGCTCAGCAGTGGCTGAATCGGCTCAAGGTCGAATCAGCAGCGCATCCCACGAGGAGTGACAATGAGTATCAACCGAAGCCGCACCACCGTGTACGTGCTTGCCGCCGGCCTTGCCGCCGCAGCTGCGCACGCTCAACCACTGCCCCCTGCGGCGCCTGCTGCTGCCGGCTTCTCGAGCGAAGGGCTTGCACGACTCGACCGCTCCCTTCAGCGCTGCTCGGCGGTAGGCGTGACATCCGGCCCGACAGACATCCGGCCCGCTGGTGTCCGGCCCGCTGGTGTTGGGCCCGCTGGTTGTACCGGACGGCTCTTCGTGCTTGAATGATGGCATGCTCCGTCGCAGCTCCGAAGGAGCTTCGGTTTTAAACCCACGAGGAGTCGTTCCATGAAATCAGCATTGCGCACATTTGCAATCGCGTGCCTGGCCGCCGCAGCCGCAGCCGCGCCCGCGCAGGCGCAGCAGAAAGTACTTAAATTCATCCCGCAGGCCGACCTGCGCATCCTCGACCCGATCGCCACCACCGCCTACATCACGCGCAACCACGGCTACATGGTGTACGACACGCTATTTGCCATGGACGAAAAATTCCAGGTCAAGCCGCAGATGGTGGAGAAGTTCGACTTGAGCAAAGACAGGCTGACCTACACCTTTACGCTGCGCGACGGGCTCAAGTTCCACGACGGCGCCCCGGTCCGCTCGGCCGACTGCATCGCCTCGATCGACCGCTGGTCCAAGCGCGACGCGCTGGGCCAGAAGCTCGCAGAGGCCACCGCGGCCTGGACGGCGGTCAACGACAAGACCTTTACGCTGAAGCTCAAGAAGCCTTTCCCTCTCGCGCTCGAAGCCCTCGGCAAGCCTTCGTCCAACGTGCCTTTCATCATGCCCGAGCGCATCGCCAAGACCGATCCGTTCAAGAACATCGATGACCCGACCGGCTCCGGCCCGTTCAAGATGGTGAAGGCCGAGTGGGTGCCGGGCAACAAGGTCGTGTACGTGAAGAACACCGACTACGTGCCGCGCAAGGAGCCCGCCTCGTGGGCCTCGGGCGGCAAGGTCGTGAAGGTGGACCGCGTCGAATGGATCTACATCCCCGACTCGGCCACCGCCGCCGCCGCGCTGAACGCCGGCGAAGCAGACTGGTGGGAGCAGATGCCGCCCGACCTGATCCCGTTACTGTCCAAGAACAAGGACATCTCGGTCAAGAACATCGACCCGCTGGGCTCGATGGGGATGATCCGCTTCAACTTCCTCCATCCGCCGTTCAACAACCCCAAGATGCGCCAGGCACTGCTTTACGCGGTGAACCAGCAGGACTACGTGATCGGCATCGCCGGCGACCCCAAGAACGGCAAGCCGTGCTACTCGTACTACACCTGCGGCACGCCGCTCGCCTCCGAGATCTCCGCCGAGCCGCTCAAGGGCCCGCGCAACCTCGACAAGGCCAGGGCCCTGATCAAGGAGTCCGGCTACAACAACGAGAGGATCGTCATCATCAATGCGACCGACCAGCCGATCGTGAACGCGCAATCGCTGCTCACGCTGGACATGCTGAAGAAGCTCGGCCTGAACGCCGAAATTCAGTCCGGCGACTGGGGCACGCTGATCACGCGCCGCGCCGTGAAGGAGCCGGTCGAGAAGGGCGGCTGGTCGATCTTCCACACCTGGCTGGTCGGCCCCGACATGGTCAACCCGGCGGTGAACTTTCCGATCCGCGGCACGGGCGAAAAGGCTTGGTTCGGCTGGCCGACGGACGCGAAGATCGAGGAACTGCGCGAAGACTGGTTCAACGCCCAGGACGCGGCGGCCTC
>CAMAVY010000314.1 GCA_945861675.1 Klebsiella pneumoniae
GACCTCGACCGCCTGCATGAACACTGGGCAGGCGTGCATTGGGCGCAGCTGCGTCTGTACGCCGCCATGCTGTTTGCCGCTGCGGGCGCTGCGGGCACCGCGGGCGCTGCCAGCGAGCGCGATGCAGCGCCAAGCGAGCAACCCGGCGCCGTGCTGAAGTTGCACTACTTGAACATCACGACCGGGCGCGAACGCACACATCAGGCCGATGCGAGTGCGGCCGCGCTGCAGGCATTCCTCGAGGCCGCATGTCGTGCATGGATCGAACGCCAGCAGGCGCTGGACACCTGGCGTGCGGTGTGTCAGGCGAGCCTCGGACGGGTTGCATTCCCGCATGCCGAGTTTCGTCCACGCCAGCGCGCGCTTTCCGCGGCCGCCTTTCGCGCGCATCGCGAAGGTGAATCGCTGCTGTGTGAAGCGCCGACGGGACTCGGCAAGACGCTGGCGTTCATGTTTCCCGCGTTGAAGGCCATCGCGGCCGAACACACAACACGTGTGTTGTATCTCACCGCCCGCGGTACGGGACAGCGCAGCATTCTCGAAGCGTTGGCAACGCTCACGAATGCGGGCGCCACACTGCGGCAGGTGCAGATTGTTGCGAAGGAAAAGGTGTGTCTGACACCGGGCGCTGCCTGCGCGCCCGAGAGTTGCGCGTACGCCCGCGGGTATCACGATCGCGAGGCAGGCGCGCTGTCGGCGCTGCGCAGTCGCAGCAGTGCCTGGCGCGCCGACGTGCTGGATGTCGCGTTGGCGCATCGCGTGTGTCCCTTCGAGCTGTCGTTGGCGTTTGCCCGGGAAGCCGACGTCGTGGTCTGCGATTACAACTACGTCCTCGATCCATTTATTCGCTCGGCGCGCATTCTTGCGCTGGATCAGGCGCGGACATCCGTATTGCTGGACGAAGCCCATCAGTTGTCCGAGCGTGCGCAGGAGATGCATTCGGCAGAACTCGTTGCAGCAGACTTCCGAACTGCAGCGCGCGTCGCGCATCCTGGATTGCCGCGCCTGCTGTCGCGTATCGCGCGCTGCCTGTTGGATCTGGGCGCTGCAGCAGAGCCGACAACTGAACCGGCAGCGGTTCGCCAGGGCGCGTGGCATGGCGGTGCTTCGGAACGTCTCATCCTGCCGGCCGCCACGGTCGACCTGGATTTGCTGATCGATCGCTTCGTTGAACGTGCAGTGGCGCGGATCAACCCCGAGTCGCCCGATGTACTGCGAAGCGCGTTTCAGCAAGCCACTGCCTGGCAGGCGATTCGACAATTTCTGCCGCACAGCGCCTACGCGCTGATCGCGAGAGAGCACAACGGCCATCCCGTGCTGCAGCACTTGTGCGTTGATCCTGCACCTCTGGTTCAGCGTGCGCTTACCCGCTTCCGCAGCGTGCAGGCGTTCTCGGCCACACTGCCTGGCCTGAATGCCGTGCGGGGTGAACACGCAGACTGCGACCCGGCGGAGAAGCAACCGGCTGGCGCAACCGCGGCCCTCGGACTGCCGACACCGCTGAAGACCTTCAAAGTCCCGGCCATCTTCGATTCGTCCAACATGGCGGCGCTGGTGGTGTGTGACATCGATGTCCGCTTTCGAGCGCGCGACAGCAGCCTGGCAAAGCTCAGTGCCTGCATTCGCAGCACCGTGTCGGCGCGCGCAGGCAACTACCTGGTGTTCCTGCCGTCCTACGCCTATCTCAGTGCGCTGTTCGAAGATTTTGCTGGCAGCCCAGGCGCAACGCCCTGCGCCGGAATGAGCGAAGTCTTTGCGCAGACCACGGGCTTCGACGACGCAGCGCGCGCCGCGTTTCTTGAACGCTTTCGCCCGGATGGCCGGTCGCGTGTGGGCTTCGCCGTCACCGGCGGGCTGTTCAGCGAGTCGGTCGATCTTCCAGGCAGCGCGCTGATTGGCGTCATCATCGTAGGCGTGTCTTTGCCACCGCCATCATTGCCACGGGAGTTGCTGCGCGAGCATCTGCAGGGGCAGGGCGACGCACTTGCTGACGCTGCGGCCTACGACATTCCGGCCATGGTGCGCGTGCGTCAGACCGCGGGACGGCTGATTCGCAGTGCCACCGACTGTGGCGTGCTGGTACTCATCGACGCGCGTTTCAATCAACCGCGGTTCCGCCGCTGGTTGCCCGACAGTTGGGCGTTCCAGGCGGTCAACGCAGCGCAACTGCCCGCGCGGCTGGCAGCGTTCTGGCAGCGTTCGATCATCAACGTTCGTGCATGAGCTTTGTTCGTGCATGAGGATTGTTCGTGCATGAGCATTGTTCGTGCATGCGCATTGCTGAATCGCTGTGAAATCGCCGCAGCCTCAGGCCGCGCTGTTACCATGCCCGCGCCTTGATCCCCATCTCCCGCCAACAAGCTCGCTGTGCGCAAAACCAAAATCATCTGCACGATCGGACCCGCCACCCACAGCTACCCGAAGCTTGAGGCGCTGTACAACGCCGGCATGAACGTGGTCCGGCTGAACATGTCCCACGCGGACCATGAAACGGCCGCGCAGATCATCCACTGGATCAAGACACTGAACCGCAAGGTGAAGTACCCGGTGCCCATCATGTTGGACACCCAGGGACCGGAGATTCGCACCGGCGACCTCACCACGGCCCTGGACCTGCGCACCGGCGATGTCATCGATCTCACGGTGCGCGACGATGTGGACGTCGAGCGTCGTTCGATCCACGTGAACTACGCCGATCTCGTTGAAGCCATGACCATCGGCGACCGCATCACCGTGGACAACGGGCTGATCAATCTCGAGGTGCTCGGCAAAGACGGTTCACGGCTCACCTGCAAGGTGCTCGACGGCGGCATGCTCAAGGGTCGGCGGCACGTGAACCTGCCGGGCATCCGCGTCAATCTTCCGGCCATCACCGAGAAGGACCGGGCGGACATTCTGTTCGGCATCGCACACGAGATCGACTTCATTGCGTTGTCGTTCGTCCGCCGCGCCGAAGACATCCACGAACTGCGCGAACTGCTCGGCGACAAGAAGCACAAGATCAAGGTCATCGCCAAGATCGAAGATGCCGAGGGCGTTGCCAACCTCGATGCGATTGTGCGCGCGGCTGACGGCGTCATGGTGGCGCGCGGCGACCTGGGCGTAGAGATCGATCTCGCCGAGTTGCCGAACGTGCAGCGCAACATCGTGCGTACCTGTGCACAACAGGGCAAACGCGTGATTGTCGCCACGCACTTACTGGAGTCGATGATCGAGAACCCCATTCCAACCCGCGCCGAAGTCACCGACGTAGCCAACGCGGTGTATGAAGAAGTTGACGCCGTGATGTTGTCTGGCGAAACCAGCGTTGGTGCGTATCCTACCCGCTGCGTCGAGCAACTGGATGCCATCGCCAAGGCGGCAGAGCGCTTTCCCGGGCTGAACTTCGCATCGGAAATGGTGCGCGCGTCGGACAAGCAACACGTGGCTGCGGCGGCCGTCGACCTTGCCGAGTCGCTCGGTGTGCAAGGCATCATCGTCATCACGCGGCGCGGCTTCATGGCCGACTATGTCAGTGCCTGCCGGCCCAGACACACGCAGATCTATGCGTTCTCCAACGATTCACAGACCCGCCGGCGGCTGATGCTGAACAGAAATCTGGTGTCGCACCGCACGGCGTTCAGCAACGACCCGGAGAAAACGCTGCGCGCCGCCTTTCAGGTGCTGATCGAGCGCGAGGGTTTCGAGCCCGCACAGAAGGTCGTGGTGATTTCCGACATCCTCGGCGGCTCAGGCATCGAGGCCATTCAGGTGCGGCAGATCGCGGTCTAAGTTCTCTCTGATTGATCCGCTCCGGCTCCTGAATCAGGCCGGAGCGCTGAGCGCTCCTCGCCCTCTCTCCTGGTCAGGAAGTCCTGCACTTCACGCATGAAAAATGGCGGCACATCCGGCCAATCCGAAAGGGGGGGATGCCGCACGGGGAACCCCGATGAATCAGAGTTTTCCCTAACCACCAGCCGCCACCGAGTACAGCATCCGTGCGGCGGCCAGGCCCACGAACCCACCGAACATGCGCTTCAACTGCGCGGCCGGCACACGATGCGCCGCGGCAACGCCCAGCGGCGCGAGCGCCACG
>CAMAVY010000315.1 GCA_945861675.1 Klebsiella pneumoniae
GCGCCGCAGGCACGGCCATGGCGCAACAACATCTGCGCAACGTGCTCGCCTACCTTGACGTACGCACACTGGGCCAACCCGAAGCGTTCATTCGCGTCAGCGAGGACCTGTTCAGCGCAAACGGAGACATTGGACCTGGCAGCAGAGTATTCCTGCAGAAGTGGATCGATACCTACGTCGCGTGGGTGGAAGCTGAGCGTGCTGGCGGACGAACGCCCCGCAGTTGACGGGCTGGACACACGCCGTCATGCGGGCCTATTTTCGAGCCGCGATGCACTTTCGATCGCGCGCAACCGCATCGCCGCGGCTGCATGTGGCTCGCGCCATTGCCAGCAACCAAACCCGCCGCACCTGCCACTATGGTGCTCGCCTCAGCACATCGCCAGCACAGGAGCATTGTCGAAGGTGAGCAGTAAATCCCGCGCGCCCAGCGCCGCCGACATCGATGAACTCTTCGAACAGCTTGATGCACTGCGACGTATCCGCGTGCCGGATGCGCCCGCAGTACGCCGCTCCAAACAAGGACTGAGTGATGCATTGAACGAAGAAGTGCTGGCGTTGCGCATGAAGCGGCTCAAGCCTGGCGCTGCCAACGCGATCACCGCAGTGGCCGACAAGATCAACCAGGCCTTTGCGCGGCTTGGACCGATGGGCATGGCGGACTATCAGCTGGGTCTGTTGAAGTAGCCGAGGCAGGTCCGACGTGTCCGCCCGGGTACACGGGCAAGATATGCACCGCCCGCTGAAATTTGCCATGGCGCCGCACCGCTGCACGGGCATCGCCTGGCGCAGATGCAACTGAGTGTGTTGTGGGAAGAGACCATGACGCGCTTCGACAACGCCGAACAGGTTGGCGCAGCGGAATGTCTGCGATCCAACTTCGTGGCTTGCATCAACAGGTTGCCTGTGCGGTCGCACGCCAAGCGTTGATTTGCGCACGTACGGCTCTGCAGGCTTGCGGCCCTGCAGACGTACCGCGAGCCACGAGCGTTGTGCGCGCGCGCAGGCACACTCGACAGCGCGACCTCATATTGGCCAACACGACCAACGTTTTGCCATTGATGGAGTTCTTCGACAGTGCCGATTTGCTGATCTTCAGCCAGCACGTTACGGCCGGCCAGAATCGGGGGCTATCGTTCCTTGGCGGTGTGGCGAATGCTGGCGAACGCATTGCGCGCGTGCGCATTACGACGCCGGACAACTTCTTGATCAGGAACGGCCAACGCGCAAACGAGACCACCGACTTCGTGGTGATGGACGACTTCCTGTACGCAACCCCAATCGTTCCAGCGCCGAGCAGCGTGGCGCTGACCATGCTGGGGCTCGGCGTGGCCCTCATCGCCACGCGCCATCGCCGACGCATGTGGACTACTCCGGCCTGAGCAGCCAAGACCCTGCGTGGGTACGTCGTACCCGCGACGCGTGCGCAAAAATTCGGCATCATTCGCACTCTGGCAGCGCACCAATGCTGCCATTCAGCCGGCGGACCGATTACCCATCCGACCGACCAGCTGAAAGGCCGGCTTAGCTCAGTTGGTAGAGCACCTGATTTGTAATCAGGGGGTCACGGGTTCGACTCCTGTAGCCGGCACCACTCTCCCGCACACTTCCACCCGCAAGCAGCGAAGCAGTCTCTACGCTGCGCGTCAGCTCAGCACGAATCCCGCATAACCGTGTGCCGCGCTGTCGCGGCATAGACCCAGATACTTCTGAGTGTTCGGGTAATACAAAAGCGCCCGATGTTTGCCCGGGACGTTGGCGCCCATGTACCAGGAGTCGGCCTGCGCAAACAGCGACTCGCGAAACTCTGTCGCAAGATGCTGTGCCCATGCTGCCGCGGCCTCTGGGGTCGCTTCGATACTGCGATAGCCGTTGGCGCGCACGTGGCGGATGCACTCCACTACCCAATCCCCCTGCAACTCGGCGCAAGTGGGTCCGTTGCAGAACGCGGTTGGGCTCTGTGGCCCATACAGCATCAGCATGTTGGGAAAACCTGGAACAGCGATACCGAGGTGGGTCTGAACGCCGTGCTTCCACAGGTCGTGCAGATTGCCACCATCGGTGCCGCGCAGATCAATGGCGGCAAAGCCGCCCGTGCTTGCATCAAAGCCGGTCGCCAGCACCAGAACATCGAGCGCATGCAGCGTGTCACCCGCCACCACGCCCTCGGCAGTCACTTCACGCAGCGGATCCGCATGCACGTCGACCAAGGCAACGTTGGCCTGATTGAAGACTTCGTAGTAGCCCTGCTCCAGCGACGGTCGCTTGGCGCCGAACGGATGCGGTGATTGCCTGGGCGCGAGCACATCGGCCATGGCCGTGTCACGGATCCGCGCACGCGTCTTGTTGCACCAGAACGCATAGGCAAGCTGGTTGGCTTCCCTGTCCGCAAGCACGTCACGGAATGTCCCGCCCCAGAAATGGAAGCCGCCCTTCTGCCAGGCCGCTTCGAACACGGCGTTGCGCTCGTCCTCTTTCACTTCGAGCGCAGAACGTCGATCGGCAACGATGTCGAAGTAGGTTGTCGCCGACATCGCCCGACGGCGAAACACAGTGGGGTAGTCCAGCTTCATGCGCGCCTGCGTGTCCCGGTCCAGGCGCTGCTGCTGCATCGGCAGCGCCAGCATGGGCGTGCGCTGAAACACGGTCAGATGGGCGGCCACTTTGGCGGCTTCCTGAATGACCTGTACGCCACTCGCTCCGGTCCCCAGGACGCCTACGCGCCGGCCCTGCAACTCAAGCCCCTGCTGTGGCCAATGCGCCGTATGCACGCACGGCCCGCGAAACCGCGCCAGCCCTTGCAGTTCAGGAATATGCGCCTTCGCGGCAAATCCAAGGCATGGAATGAGGAAACGCGCGCGCACCTCGGAGTGCGTAGTCGTGTCCGCGCCCGCGATGCTGGACACCCGCCAGAACTTTCCATCGCTGTCGAAGCGCGCGGCCGTCACGCGGGTGTTGAACTGAATATCGCGCCGCAGATCGAGCTTCTCGTCTACATAGTGGAAGTAGCGGCGCAGCTCACTCCAGCCGGGAAATCGCTCGGACCAGTCCCAGTCACGCCAGAGCGCCTCGATCGAGAACTCGTAGTTGGGCACATGGGAATCCACGCGTGCACCGGGGTAGCAGTTCCAGTGCCAGATGCCGCCAAGATCCGCAGCGGCATCGAACACCTTCACCCTGAAGCCCAGCGCACGCAGACGGTACAGCTGATAAATGCCGTTGAAGCCAGCACCGATGATCAGCGCGTCCAGCAGCCCGACTGGTTCGCCGCCTGTTCCATCCACTGTTGCACTGTTCGCGGTTGATGACTCGTGCATTCGCGTGGTCCCTTGCCGTTACCTTATTGGCGCGATTGAGGCAGAACGCTGTCAACACATTGGCGCGATCGGGGACCAGCGCATGCGACGATTCACTACCGCCCTGTTGTTTCCACTGCTTGTTGTAATGCTTGGCATGCTCGTGGCTACGGCGCCAGCCAGCGCAGCAGCCACGGCGGCATACGCAGCAGCAGTTGCGGTGCCCGCTGAGCGTACACGAGCAGCGCTGACAGTCCTGGCAGTTACTGCCGCGGAACTGCCCCTGCAACTTGAGCAAGGCGTACACGCCGTCGATCCCTGTCGCGTCGTCACGCGTCGGTCGATCTCCCGCAGATCACTGTCTCCAGCTTCGATGACCCCGCGAACACCTACCGTTCACCGACCTCAGCCACACCGGCCGGTCGTGCGCACACCAGGGACCAGTTCGTTCCACCTCTAGCCGCTCGGCGGCACCCGATAGTCGCTGGCGAGCTCGCCCTGCGAGGCCAGAGGGCACTGATCGACGACTGATTCAAGCGCCGCTGCTTACATGGGCCGATGATCGGCCGCGACGGTTCGCACCATTCGCATAACCCAACTAGCTTGTACTGAGAGCCGCCATCGGTGGCTCCAGCATCAAGCCGAGGGCGGCGGGAGCAGGGAATGCGCAATGACCACGTCGTCAATGCAGCCGGCAGAATCAGGACCACGATCCAGCGGGCGACCTTCTCTGCCGTGCTGGCGCTGTGTGCGCTCA
>CAMAVY010000316.1 GCA_945861675.1 Klebsiella pneumoniae
AGCGTGCACAGGGCGAACACCAACTTTGGTAGAAGTGCTTTCCTGACTCGCCGCATGCAGCCTCCCGAAAACAGTCTGGTCGCGTGAACTTGCTTCTTCTCTTTTGCATCGGGCGCGCGATGTCCGGCCGCGCGGTCAGCCGGCCAGCAGTACATCGACATGAGCGACGACCGAGCGGGCCAGCGCGTCGAGATCGTAGCCACCTTCGAGCATGGATACGACCCGCCCCTGTGCGTAGTTGTCGGCCCAGTCACATATCTGCTGGGTAATCCAGGTGTAGTCGTGCTCGACAAGGCGCAAGCCACCCAGCGGGTCGTCGCGATGCGCATCGAAGCCGGCAGAGACGAAGATCATCTGTGGTCGATGCGCTTCGATTGCGGGGCGCCAGGTGGCGTCGATGGCGCGGCGAAAGCCGCTGCCATCCGTGCCCTCAGTCAACGGCGTGTTGATGACATTGGGACGATCGAGATCGAAGTACCGATATGGATAGAACGGGTGCTGGAAGCTTGAGCAGACCAGCACCTCGGGTTGCTCCTTGAACAGATCGACAGTGCCATTCCCGTGATGGACGTCGAAATCGAGGATCGCCACGCGTTCGATGCCGGGCGTGGCCAATGCCGCTCGGGCGGCAAGCGCGATGTTGTTGTAGATGCAGAAGCCCATGGCCGCGCCTTCTTCGGCATGGTGGCCGGGTGGTCGAATGGCGCAGAACGCGCGCGTGGCTTCGCCGCGCAGCACTGCCTCGGTCGCAGCGACCCCGGCGCCGGCAGCGCGTGCGGCTGCGGCCAGGCTGTGCGGGCCGAGGGCGGTGTCAGGATCAACGCGAACGAGGCCAGTGCTGGGTGCGACGCGCGCAAGCATGGCCAGATAGTCGCCACGATGCAGTGCCTGCAGCGCGGTCATGGAAATCTCGGGCGCGACGCGCACGTCGAGTTGCCCAAGTTCACCGCCGGCCAGCAGGGCCGCGTGTATGGCCCGCAGTCGCGCGGGCGACTCGGGGTGGCGGTCCTGCATCTGGTGTTCGAGGCAATCAGGGTGGCTGTAGTAGAGCGTGCGCTGTTGCGCACTGCGCGTGTCCAGGTTTTGCATTTTCAGGGGGCGGCCACGCAGATTGAATGGCCGCTCTTATAACGCAGGCGCGGCGACCGCGCAGGCGCATTGCTGCGGCGCAGCTGACCGCGGTGTTGCTCTTTCAGCGCAGCAACGCGGTCTCAGCCTTGCAGCGACGCGCTGTACACCGGCGGCTGCACAGCAGGATTGCGCAGCAGCATGGCAATGAATTCATCGCCAGGCATGGGCGCACCGAGGTAAAAGCCCTGCGCTTCGTCGCAGCCCGCCGCGCGCAGTATTTCCAGCTGCTGTTCTGTTTCGACGCCAACGCCCACTACGCGCATGCCCATGCTGCGCCCCATGGCTACCATGGCTCTCAGCAGCCCCTCATCACCCCCCGGTTGGCCGAGTGCGCTGACCAGCTGACGATCGATCTTCAACACATCGACCGGATGGTCCTTGAGATAACTGATCGACGCATAACTGCTGCCGAACTCGTCCAGCACGATGCGATAGCCCTGATCGCGCAGTGTTTCGAACAGTGCGTACTGCTCGCGCGCCAGCGCGAGGAAACTGCGTTCGGAAATCTCGAGTTCGATCTGCGCCGGATGCAGCGGCAGTTCCTGCAGCAACTGGTGCAGGTCTTCGTGCAGTCGACCGCTGCGGAACTGCTCTGGCGAAATGTTCACGGCCACCCGCACCTGGGTCCAGTAGCGGTCCAGCCACAGCACTGCATCATGTGCCGCACGTTTGAGTACCCACTGGCCGATGCTGAGGATGGCGCCGGATTCTTCCGCAAGCGGAATGAAGTGCGCCGGACTGACCGTGCCGACGGCGTGGCCGTGCCAGCGCAGCAGCGCCTCAGCGCCGGCCACATTGCCGTGCCGGATGTCGATGATGGGTTGGTAGAAGACGTCGAATTCGTCGCGTTCGATCGCGCTCGCCAAGGCACTGCGCACCTGTTGCCGGCGGGCGGCGTGGCCGACATCGGGGTCGTAGAGCAGCGCGGTGGCGCCGCTTCGCTGCAGGACCATGTCCGCTGCGGCGCGGGCCTGGCGTACCAGCTCGCCGAACTGCAGTGGTTCGGTCTGGACCAGACCGACGGGTGCAGCCGGGCTCGAGTCCTTGTCCTTGTCCTTGTCCTTGTCCTTTTCCTTGTCCTTTTCCTTGTCTTGGGGCGCGCGGGTTGGCTGTGCGATGCCTGCGCTGGCGCGCACGAAAGCACTGCTTTCGTTCAACTGAAACGGTGCATCGAAGGTGATCTGCAGACGTTGAGCTGTCAGTTCGGGGCGTTGTCCCGCGCGCATCCAGGCGAGGAATTCCGCGCCATCGCCGCGCGCCAGCAATTCACCGCGGTGCAGCACGCCGCGCATGCGCTCGGTGGCCATGCGCAGCACTCGCTCGGCGCTTGCACTACCGAGCGTCGCTTCGAGCTCGCTGAAGCCATCCATGCGCAGACACAACAGGGCGCCACTCCTGCGCATGCGTTCAGCCGCCTCGGGGCGCATGGCCAGCGTGTCCAGACGTGCAACGAACGCAGCTGTTCGCAACAGTCCTGTGCAGGCGTCGTGGTCCGCCAGAAAGCGAACTTCCTGATCGAGCTCGGCCCTGTGCAGGCACTGCCGCAGCAGGCTCTGCAGCGTTGTTGGCGATACATCGGCCGTTGCCAGCCGGCTGACGCCTGCGAGTTCCGGGGGCAGCGGTTCGGTCGAGATCACAGCGATAGCTTGCTCCTCGACCGCGTCGTTCAGCGGCGGCAGCGCATCCATGCCCAGGGTGTGCACGACCAGACCAAGCTGCAGCTCGCCGCGGCCCATCGCCTGCCGAAAGCGCGGCCAGGTGCGGAAGTAGTGAAAGCTCCAGGCAGCGTCCGGCGGCAGATTGCTGAACAGGGCGTCAATGTGATCGCGAACAAGCTGCTGGTCCGCCGGCCGTGTGGCGAAGACGCCGATTCGATGCATGGTGCTGCGCCGCTCCGTGGCTGTTTCCATCCTCAGGATAGCTGCCATCCACGCGCTGGCCCGAACGAATCAGCGCGCCGGTCAAGGCCGGGTCAGCGAGCGCACCTGCAGGTGCCCGTGATGGTCGCCGCTGACGGCGAAGTGGCTGCGCAGCGCGCTGGCAAGCGGACTTGCGGCCGCAGGTGCACCGTTGATCTGCTGCAACAGTATCTGCCGTCCCAGGTTGCCGGCGCGTTGCAGCAGGTCGTCGAGCAACGCCAACTTGCGCGTCAGCTCGGGGTCATCCGGGTCCGCCGCAATGCGCAGGCGTCGTCCACGCGCCTCGACCACCCAGACCAGCTCGCTCTGCACAAAACCCAGGTAGTTGCCCGCTGCCCGGCGCGGCAGGGGCAGCGGCCAGACCTCGCCAAGTCCGCAGGGTGATACGGGGTCGGTGGCCGAGCACCAGAAGTCGGGCGCGGCGTCTGCTGCTGTCCAATTCTGCAGCCGTGCTGCGCCTGACGGGCTCATGAACTGCGGCGTGGCCAGCGTCGCAAAAAACTGCGCCGCAATGACTTCACCTGCGAGCTCCATCAGGCGCAGCGCGCGGAACACCTGCGCCCAGCTGCATTGCAGCGCTTCGCGCTGGTAGAGATCGCGGTTCAGCACGCCATAACGATGCAGCAGCAGTCGCGCGGTGCGCTTGGCGAGCTCGAGTTCGGCCAGCGCGTTCTCTGCAAATGTCCTGCGTGATGAATCGTCGCGAATCGCGACTTGGGCTTGGCTCTGGCCATGGGCGGCGGGCACCGGCGCGTTGGCCTGCTGTACCTGACGGAACACGCCCGGCCAGCCGCGCGCGCGGCCGCGTGCCGCCGCACGTCGTGCCGACCCTCTGTGATCGCTGCCTGCCCACGCTTGTACTCGGTGTGTCGCGCCACCGTCGCCGCGCTCGCCGCGATC
>CAMAVY010000317.1 GCA_945861675.1 Klebsiella pneumoniae
CACAGCGCACGCTCGTCTGAGTCCGGCGCACACCTCTTGCCCTATCATCTGGCCGGAAGCGCCGAGATGTAGTGCCATACGCGCCGCAATACAGACATAAGCGGTTGATTCAGCAGGCGGTGCCCGGGGCAAGTGACAAACTTGGGCTAAGAATGCAGACCGACCCCGACCTGGAATCCATACCCATGAACCCACGCGCCGCTGCAATCCAACGCCTGACCGAAGCCGGGAGCCAGTTCGAGGTGCTACAGGCGGACGTGAATGGCCACGCCATGCGCGTGTATCGAAACGCACCTGCGAACATGCGTGAAGTGTTCCTGTCGACCAGCGCGTTCGCCGACCGGGTGTACATGGTGTACGAAGACGAGCGCATCACTTACGCACAAGCGCACGTGGCGGTCGCGCAGCTCGCCCATGTGTTGCTTGCGCGTGGTGTACGCAAGGGCGATCGCATCAGCATCGGCATGCGCAACTATCCCGAGTGGGTCATCGCGTTCTGGGCCTGCCAGTGCATCGGCGCCGTGGCCGTCACACTGAACGCCTGGTGGACCGCAGATGAACTGCACTACGCGCTGACGGATTCAGGCAGCCGCATGGCACTGATCGATGGCGAGCGCTGGGTGCGTATTCGTGTGCAGCGCCCCGAAACGCTGCTCACCGTGCTCGTCGCACGCGACGGCGGCGAAGACCTGCAGGGCGCGGAGTCGTGGGCAGATGCATTGCACAGCGTCGCCAACAACGCGACGCTGCCGCCGGCAGACATCCGCCCCGACGACGACGCCACGATGCTCTACACCTCCGGCACCACCGGGCGGTCGAAGGGCGCCGTGGGCAGCCATCGCAATCACGTCACCAATCTGATGAACACCATGTTCGGCGCTGCGCTTGCCGCAGGGCTTGCGGCCGAAGCCGCAGGGCCGGCGGCGCAATCAGCCGCGCCTTCAACTGCACCTGCCGCCGCGGCTGCGTCCGCCGCACTCCCTGCGTCTCTGCAGACCTTTCCGTTCTTCCACATCGGTGGCCTGAGCGGTTTGTATATCGGCAGTGCCATGGGCACGCGGCTGGTGTTGATGTATCGCTGGGATGCGGACCAGGCCATCGACCTCATCGAGCGCGAACAGATCTCGGGCCTTGCAGGCGTGCCGACGGTCGTGCGCGGCCTGCTGGAACGCGCGACCGCGCGCGGCATCAACATGGGCAGCCTTGCAGGCATCAGCTCCGGCGGCGCACCCGTGCCACCCGATCTCATCGAACGCATCGGCAGCCAGTTCAACACACGTGTTGCGCCGGGCAACGGCTACGGACTGACCGAGACAACCTCCGCCATCATCAGCAACGGTGGTGCCGACTATCTGGCGCACCCCAACAGTGTTGGCAGGCCGGTGCCCGTCGTGGACATACGCATCGTGGACGACAACGGAGCGGATCTGGGCGACGACGAGATCGGCGAACTCTGGGCGCGCGGTCCGAACGTCGTGCGCGGCTACTGGAACAAACCCGAGGCGACCGAGGAGGCGTTCACCGGCAGCTGGTTCCATACGGGTGATCTCGGCTATCGCGACAGCGATGGTTTCCACTACGTGGTGGACCGCAAGAAAGACGTAGTGATCCGCGGTGGCGAGAACGTGTACTGCGGCGAGGTCGAAGCCGTGTTGTTCACGCATCCCGCCATACAGGACGTGGCCATCATTGGCCTGCCCCATCGCGAACTGGGCGAGGAAGTGGTGGCCGTCATCCAACCCCGCGAAGGCGCAACGATGAGCGAGGGCGACGTGCAGGCGCATGTCGCGGCCGTGCTCGCGCGCTTCAAGGTGCCCAGCCGGGTGTTCTTCATCGACGACGTGTTACCGCGCACGGCCACCGGCAAAGTGTTGAAGCGCGAGCTGAAGCAACGTTTCGGCGGGTGACCTGGCCGCGCATGCATGGCGCTCTGTGTGCGCTATGCACCCTGTGCACCCCGTCACAAGTCCAGCGCGTGTCGTCAACGCAATGGCCAGTGCGGCGTTGTGTGGGCCATGGACAGACACGTCGTCTAGCCTGAAAAGCAACACAAGGAGATTTGCAATGAACCGCATCCGATCATGCAATCGCGATATCACCCTGCGCGCCACGATGTTCGCTCTGGCACTTGCCCTTGCTCCGGCAGCACTGGCCGACACGGCCGCCGCCAGCGCCGCCACCGACCGCGGCGAACGCATCAATGCACGCCTGGATGCACGTGGCGAGCGCATCAATGACCACCTGGATGCCAAGGGCGAACGCATCAACGATCATCTGGACGCCAAAGGTGAGCGCATCAACGATCGCCTGGACCGTCGCTCAGACGCTGCTGCGGCTGCCGGCCACGATGTCGCGGCACAGCATCTCGACGCGAAGGGCGACTGGATCGAAAACCGTCGCGACGCCAAAGGCGATCGCGTCGAAAACCGCCTCGACCGTCGCGGCGATCGTGCCGAGAACCACCTCGACCACAGGGGCGACCGCATCGAAAACCGCACGCAACGCCGCGCGGGACGTCGCCAGTAGGCATCGGGCAGCGCACGCCCACGCGCCGCACGACTCGCGTGTGCGGCGCGCTACTTCCAATCCCGCTACATCTGCCCCCGCTACATCAAGCCGCGATACTGCCCGCCATCGAGCAGCAGGTTCTGACCGGTGATGAATCCGGCATGCATGCTGCAGAGGAACGCGCAGGTCGCGCCAAACTCTTCGGCCGTACCAAAGCGCTGCGCAGGAATGCTGTTGCGCGCGCGCTCGCGATGCGTATCGAGCGGCGTATTGCTGCGCGCCGCAAACTTCTCGTGATTCGAGCGCAGCCGATCGGTGTCGAACTGGCCCGGCAACATGTTGTTCATGGTCACGCCATGTTTCACGACATCACGTGACACACCCGATACGAATCCGGTCAGGCCGGCACGCGCGCCGTTCGACAGGCCAAGCATCGACATGGGCTCTTTCACCATGTGACTGGTGATGTTGATGATGCGGCCGTAACCGCGGCTGATCATGCCGTCGATGGTGGCCTTGATGAGTTCGATGGGCGTAAGCATGTTCGCGTCGAGTGCCGCCAACCAGACCTCGCGGTCCCAGGTGCGGAAATCACCGGGCGGCGGACCGCCTGCGTTGTTGATCAGGATGTCCGGCGCGGGACAGGCGGCCAACAGCGCCGCCCGGCCGTCGGGCGTCGTGACGTCTGCCTGCACCGCCTGCACCGTTGCGCGGCTACCGTCGGGCAACACAGCAGCAAGCTCGCGCAACGACGCCTCGGCCACGGCCAGCTTGACGCCATCACGCGCCGCGATGGTGATGTTCACACCTTCGCGCACCAGCGCACTGGCGCAGCCATAACCCAGTCCGCGACTGGCGCCGCACACCAACGCGTTCCTGCCCGCAATATCGAGATTCATGATTCAACCCAGGATTGAGATTCGATCAGTAAGCTGCGGTGACTCAGAGAAAGAAGCTGAGGTTGTTCGCCAGCAGCGTCGTCTGATCCAGAAGAATACGGCGGCTCGCCAGCACAAAGCCGGCGGGCGTATCCACGCGGCGCAGCAGGTCGTGTCGCTCGCCCACCAGCAGGTCGGCCTGCCGTTCTGCACGATTGCGGTACACCATGAACGACGACTGCACGGCAAACGCAGCGTCTGCCTGCGGCCGGATGCGCACGTTGGTTACCAGGTGCCGCGTGTGTGAACGCGGCTCCTCGGCCCACGCGGCACCGGTGTTGAGCTTGTGCAGGCGCATGGTCAACGTGGCCTTGGTTTCGTCGAACAACGCAACGTCGCCCGCACCCGTCCACTCGCGATCACGCTCGCGTGGATTACGGTTGGTGCGAATGGGCATGAAGTAGCGCACGTCGTCGGTGAGCAGCGTCAGCCATTCGGCGATCTCGCCCGCGTCGAGCAACTGCGCCTCGAGGAAC
>CAMAVY010000318.1 GCA_945861675.1 Klebsiella pneumoniae
AAAGCACAAACGACCACATCGCAGATGCCGAGCTCGATCGCCGCCGCCGCGCGCCACACCATGCCCACCGCAGTGGCACCGCCCAGGTCCACACGCTCGGCGAAATTCACCGGTTTGCCCAGGTACTCAACAATCGTGGCCGGTGTGAACATGCCTGCCTCGCGGATATCCGAGCAGACAAGCCCATTGATGTCGCTGGCCTGGAGGCCCGCATCCTGCAACGCCATGTGCGTCAACTCGGCCCACTGCTCAATCGTGAACTTGCGCGGGCCGATGTAGTTGCGTTCGGTCTTGTACTCAGCAAACCCTACGATTGCTGCTTCGCCGCGAAGACCCATGGTGCCCTGCTCCTCTAGTTGTAGGGTTCGATACTAACCAGCGAGCGCACCCACATGGGCTGAAGCCGCAGCAAAAATGCCCCGCAAAAAGAAGGGGGCACATGCCCCCTTCTTTTTGCGCCTGCACGCCGGTGTGCAGGCGGGCGCTGAACCGCATCGAATCAGTTGGCGCTTGCCACGCGAGTCATGCTGCCCACCTGCTTCGCATGCAGTGCATCCAGACGCAGCTCCTTCAACACCTTCAGGTATGCAAGCGCGACGGCCTGATCATCCGGGCTGTCGGCCAGGTAGGCACGGCAGTGATACATGGCCGGCACCAGCAGCCCGCTGTCGGCCAGGAAATTCGCGATGTCCTCGTCGGTGTTGCTGGTGTCTTCCAGCAGCGCATCCTGCTTGACCTTCAATGCGCGGCTCTCGGCAGGCGTCAGCCAGGTCAGTTCGCCAGCGTTCGGGTCCACGAAGCGCAGATCGCCGGCTGCGTCGAGCACCTCGATAAGAATCTTGTGTTTGCCAGGTGCGACGTTCTTCAGGTCATAGGAAACGTAAGGCGCTTTCGGATTGACCGCAGGCACGTCGACCACCTGATCGCCAATGGCCAGACGGTAGTGCACGCCGGCGCCCGCGTTCTGCCAGACAAGGGTCGGAAAGTCCTGGCCCGCCGTCACGTGATCCGGCGTCAGCACCTGCAACACGTCCTCGGCACCACGACGCACCGTGGTGTAACGCTGGCGTGAGGCAAAACGGTTCTGCAGGTTCTCGAAGAACGCCAGCACACCCGACTGCTTCTCCGGGCTGGTCGCGCGACCCGAGACCACCTGCATTTTGGTACCCGCGATCGCCACCACCGTGCCCGGCGCAAGCTGCAGCGCGGACTCCGCGCTCTGACTCAGGATCGTGGCCGTGCCGTTGGCGCCGGTACGCACCCGATAGCCTGCAAACAGCAGCTTGGCGCGCTTCAGCGGGCGCCACTTCTTGCCGTCGCTGCTCACATCCACCGAACCGGTGAACTCAGTGACCTTGGCAACAGGCGCGCGCGAAGCTGCGCCACCAGCCTCGGCCTGGGCTGCCACCGTCATCCAGAACATGCCCAGAACGGCGCCTACCGCTGCCAGCCAGCGCAACCGTCCACGGACCATCTGGCCCGCACGGGTCGCTTTTCCAACGCTGTTTCTGATACTCATCTCGCTTTCCTCAAGTTGCCGGCCTATCGAGGCAGGCTGGTCCCATTTACGCCGCGCCCGCCACGCCAGATGCACCTGGCCAGCCGCCGACAGCAGCCTACGACACCGATTTGCGAACTTCATCACCATGATCTCATTTGGCCACTACTGCCAAGTGACGAAATGTAAGGGCTTCGCCACATTTGCAGGACACGATGAGCCTACGCCTGACCCTGGTACGCCATGCCAAGTCCGACTGGACCGACCCAGCGAGCGCCGACTACGACCGCCCGTTGAATGCGCGCGGCCGCCGCGACTGTCCGCACATGGCCGAATGGCTGCGCGCCAATCAGATCAGACCACAGCGCTGCCTGATCAGCGGCGCGCGCCGCACCCGTGAAACGGCGCACATGCTGATGGCAGCACTTTCGGCAGGCACGCCGGCGGGTGAACGCGCGGTAGAAGTGTTCGACGACCGGCTCTACCACGCCGAACCGGCGCAGCTGCTGACGGTGCTGCGCGAAACATCTGCCCTGCACGAAACATCTGCTCTGACCGAAACACCTGACGATTGTCAGTGGATCATGCTGGTGGGTCACAACCCCGGCCTGACGGCGTTGGCCAACCTGCTGTCGCCCGTCGCCGTGCACGCCGACCTGCCCACGCTGGCCGTCGTCACCTTCGAATGCTCATTCGGCCGCTGGCGCGATCTTCAGCCGGGCCAGTGCAGGTTGCAGTCGCTGATGACGCCCAAGGGGCTACGGATCCTCTGACCCGTTCAACCGGCCACCGTCGAGCGTTCTTCCTTGACCCAGCGCAGCGCGATAAAGCCCAGCACCATCAGCACGACCAGCGAGGCAAAGCCTGCCCGCTGCGACTGCAGCACGCTGGTCGTGGTGGCCACCATCAACGGCGCCAGGAACGCCGTGGCTGTGCTCGACAGCGCAAACAGGCCAAAGAACTGCGTGGCTTTTTCCGGCGGCACGATACGCGCCATCAACGTCCGCGACGACGACAGGCCGGTGACAAAGAACAAGGCAAACACCTGGTAGGTACCCAGGTAGATAAGTTCGGACAGCGTGCGGAAGTACGGGAAGTCCCACGCGGGCGCAGTACTGACCGGCACCACGAACAGCACTGTGTCCGGCTGCACCGACACCAGCACGATCAACACCAGCGAACTCATGCCGATCGCAATCTTCAATGCGCCGAGCGAGCCGAGCCGATCATCCAGGATGCCGCCGATCCACGCGCCGATCATGGCCGAGCCACTCGTGCACAGGCCCAGGATGAGCAGCGGCGTTGAACCCCAACCGAAGTGGCCGGATGCGTACACGCCACCAAACGTCAGCACGCCGATCATCCCGTCGATGAACAACATGCGTGAACCCAGGTAGATCGCGATGTTCGAGTAGTGCTTGAGGTGTTTCGCGGTCTCAAGCACATCGCGAATACCCTGGCGCGCCGCCTGCAGCATCGGCATACCGGAGCCGCGGCCATCCGGCGTGAACAACAACAACGGCAGTGTGAACAGCAGCATCCACAGCGCCGCGATGGGACCCACAATTCGATCGTGTTCATGGGTCGCGCGATCAAGCCCGAACCAGGGCGCATCGGGCAGAAAGCTCCAGTGGTCCGAACCGCCCGGCAACGCAAACACGAACAACACGAACAGCATCAGCAGCAGACCGCCAACATTGCCGAGCGCGAACGCAACGCCCGAAATAGTGCCCACCTTATTCATGGGCGCGATGCTTGGCAGCATGGCGTTGTGAAACACCTCGGAAATCGCAAACGCCAGATTGATGACCAGCAGCACTGCCAGCGTGGTCGCAATGCTCATGCCCGCACCGGCCGGCTTCACCCACCACAGCAGCACGGCGCCCAGCGACATCACCAGCACCGTGCCAACCACCCACGGCTTGCGCCGCCCATTCTTGTCTGCGATCGCGCCAAGGAACGGCGCAGTGAGTGCCAGCAGTACACCGCCCGTGGCATTCAGATAACCGATCAGGCTCTGGCCCTGGATCGGATCACCCACCACCGTGCTGCTGAAGTACGGGTAGAAGATGTAGATGATCACCAGGATGTAGTAGGGATCGCGCGCGGCCTGCCCGAACGTCCAGCTGTAGTAGCCGAGTGGCGTGGCAGCGGGCACACCGGCCAAAGACAAAGGGCCGGCAGGGTCACGCGTGTTCAAGTCTGATCGCCCATCGAAGCATGGAGTACCGAACGGCAGGCGCCGAGGGTTGCGTTGAGCTGCCGACAGTAGCACCGCCGGCAATGCGATCGGGCGCACGAGCGACCGCACCCGCGAAGTCGCGCTGTTCGGCAGCGCGCTTGCGGGCTTGCCGCACCCGCGCGCACAGTGCCGCGCCCGCAGTGCTGCGGCCACGACTCGGCCCA
>CAMAVY010000319.1 GCA_945861675.1 Klebsiella pneumoniae
GTCGTAGACCCTGCAGCCGAACGGCTGGCAGGCTGCCGCAGCCACCCGATGCCAGTGTTTGCAGTCCTCGACGAAGCCGTAATACGGCGTCAGGTCCCAGCCGCCGCCGAAGTACCAGACCGGATGCTCCGGCACTTCCACCAGAAAGAACCGCAGATTCATGTGCGTTGTCGGGACGTATGGGCTCCCTGGATGAACAATCATCGAAATCGCGACGGCTTGAAATCCCCGCCCGGCGAGGTCCGGATTGCGTTCGGTCGCAGCAGGCGGTAGCCGGTCACCTAGGCTGTGCGTGAACTGCACGGCAGCCTTCTCTATCAACTCGCCACCGGCAGCGACGCGCGGCCGCGACAAGCCGCCGTTCGGGTGGTCAAGTTGCTCGCGCTTGAACTGCACCGCGCCATCCAGCGTTTCAAGCCGCTGAACAATCTGGTCCTGCAGCGTCATGAAGTACTCGCGAACCGCCGCGATATCGACTTGCTCGTCCATCCAGCTCATTCCTCTCGTAACAAATGCAGCATCGATTACGGCTTCGAATGCGGTGACTCATGCCACGTCAACGAAAGCCTGTCCGAGCGCACATCTCGGGCACTATAAGTGCGAAGCCCGGCATGCCGCTATCGCAGTTGCGTGTGTACTGCTTTCCTGCCCGTCGAGTGCGCGATCCGGTCGGCCGTGCCCGCTATCATCGGCACTGGTCGCGGAGCACCGAGCATGCAATCTGAGTCGAATGATCTGAACGCACTGGCCGAGTACGTCGAGCAGTTGCGCAGCGTACGCATTGACTTGACCAGGCAGCTTGCCTCTGCAAATCAGGTCAATGGAAAACTGGCCGCGGACGTCCTCGATACCGCACAAGTGGCGCTGTACGAACTGTCGTTTGCTGCGGCCGAAATCGATGCTGCAGCAGCGTTGATCAGCTATGCCAGACGCGCGGGCACGATGCTCAGCGCAAGTCTCGCCGCATTCCTGTGCGCAGAAGTGGGCGCGACGCTGCAACAGCGTTCGTACGCGGTGACCGAAGCTCTCGAATTGCCGGCTGTGCAGCTGCCACGACTGACAGCGCCACCGGTCAAGGCATTGTCAAAGAGTATTCGTCTGGCTCAGGGCGATCTGGGTCCCGACCTGATCGACGAAGACAAGCGCCTGATGCGAACGACCTTCAGGCAGTTTGCGGACGCGGTTGTGCAGCCACGCGCTGAAGCGATTCACCGCGAGGATCTCAGCATCCCCAACGAGATCATTGAGGGTCTGCGGCAGCTCGGCTGCTTTGGACTGTCCGTGCCGGAGTGTTTTGGCGGCGTGCGTCCAGATGACCGCGACGACAGTCTGGGCATGCTGGTCGCCACCGAAGAGTTGTCACGCGCATCGCTGGGCGCAGCAGGCAGTCTCATCACGCGTCCCGAGATTCTTGCGCGCGCACTATTGGAAGGCGGCACAGATACGCAGAAGGCCCGCTGGCTACCGGCCGTGGCGCGAGGCGAGCCGTTGTGCGCAGTCTCGATCACCGAACCCAATACCGGCTCCGACGTTGCTGCCGCGATGTTGCGGGCTACGCCCACGGCAGGCGGCTGGTTGCTGAACGGCGGCAAGACCTGGTGCACGCTGGCGGGTCTTGCGGGCGTCATCATGGTCATCGCCCGCACGGATCCGGATGCCCGACCGCTGCATCGCGGGCTGACGCTGTTCCTGGTCGAGAAGCCAGCTACCACGGCACATTCCTTTGTGCATGAGGATGGCCGCGGCGGGCGCGTGAGTGGTCGCGCGATTCCGACCATTGGCTATCGCGGCATGCACTCCTATGAAATGTTCTACGACAACCTGTTCGTGCCCGATGCCAACGTCATCGGCGAGACAGGCGGTCTGGGCAAGGGCTTCTACTTCACGATGCGCGGATTCAGCGGCGGACGTATTCAAACCGCAGCGCGCGCGACCGGTCTGATGCAGGCGGCATTCGAAGCTGCGCTCAGTTACAGCGAATCCCGTCAGGTATTCGGCAAGCCCGTGGCAGACTTTCCGCTGACCCAACAGAAGCTCGTACGCATGGCTGCGTGGCTGCAGGCCTGTCGACAGCTGTCCTACGAGGTTGCCGAACAGATGGACCGCGGCGCGGGTCAGATGGAAGCCAGTCTGGTAAAGCTTGTTGCATGCAAGTCCGCCGAGTGGGTCACGCGCGAGGCCATGCAGATCCACGGGGGCATGGGCTATGCCGAAGAGAGTCCGGTGTCGCGCTTCTTTGTCGATGCACGCGTGTTGTCGATCTTCGAAGGTGCTGAAGAAACCCTTGCCATTCGCGTCATCGGCAAGGAGCTGCTCGATCGCGCGAACAGCGGCGCCAATCGATGAACCGTGCCCACAACTGTGGCCACATCTGTGGCGACGCCTGCATACAACTGTTGGTCTGCCTGTGAACAGCAAGCTGATGGCCATCACGCTGGGTGACCCCGCAGGCATCGGCCCCGAAGTAGTGGCGCGCTGTTTTGCGGACTGGTCGCGTGTGGCTGCTACGGACAACACGCGCAGCTTCGTCGTCGGGCCAGTGTGGGCCGTGCAGGAAGGCTGCGCGCTCGTCGCGGCATCGCTGCGCGTGCGCACAATCGCCCACCCTCATGACGCGCAGACGCAAGCAGGCATCATCGATGTGCTGGAGGTAGACGAGCCCCGGCCCGTGGATCTGCGCATGGGTGAGGTTTCCGCGGGCTGTGGCCGAGCCGCCGTGCGTGCAGTTGAGTTGACCGCGCGCCTGGCAATGGCTGGCGCGATTCAGGCGATGGTCACGAGTCCGATCAACAAGGAGGCCGTACACGCTGCGGGTTATGTGGACGATATCGGTCACCAGGAGATACTGGCGCGTATCACCGGCGCAAAACTCACGGCAACAATGCTGATGACGCCGGGCTTGCGCGTGGCGCATCTGTCCACGCACAAGTCGCTGGGTGAGGCTGTTCGTTACGTGCAATGCGAAAACGTCGTGGCCAAGACCAGGCTTGCGCATCAGTGCCTGCAGCAATGGGGGCTGGCCGCGCCAAGGATTGCAATCGCCGCCTTGAATCCACACGGCGGGGAAGGGGGGCTGCTCGGCCGCGAGGAAATTGAGCAGTTGGTTCCGGCAGTACACGCACTGCGTGCAGAAGGCATCAACGCGGTGGGGCCGTTACCCGCCGACTCGGTATTCAATCGCGCAATCAATGGCGAGTTTGATGCCGTTCTGGCGCTGTATCACGATCAAGGCCACATCGCGATCAAGGTGCACAACTTTACCGACAGCGTCACGGTCACCATGGGCATTCCGTTCGTGCGCACTTCGGTCGATCACGGCACAGCGTTCGACATTGCAGGCCGCGGCATCGCAGATCACACAAGTCTGTTGCGCGCGGTCGAAATGGCTTCGACCCTGGTGCAGGGCAGATTGCGTGCATTCCCCGAAACAAAGCGCGCATCTGCGCATTGACGCCTCAACCTGCTGAGCGAATGCCCGATGCCAACGCGTGTGAGTATTCTCGATCAGTCGCCCATTCGCGCGGACGCAACGCCTGCCGTCGCACTGGCCGAGTCGGTTCTGCTTGCGCAGCGCGCCGACGCGTTGGGCTTTCATCGTTACTGGCTGGCGGAACATCACGGCTCGCAGGCTTTTGCGGGTTCGTCGCCTGAAATTCTGATCAGCCGCATTGCTTCAGTCACGCAGCGGATACGCGTCGGCTCGGGCGGCGTCATGCTGATGCACTACAGCCCCTACAAGGTCGCAGAGAACTTCAAGGGTAACTACTCGCCCCCCACGGACGAGTAGATCTCTCCGGACATTGCCATCTGGATGGCGACGAGGGGGTTGTATCCGCGGTTGGCCATTGTTTGCAGGTAGCTGGAGATGCGGCAGTAGGCTTCTGCGTACTCGCGCTTGCGGAAG
>CAMAVY010000320.1 GCA_945861675.1 Klebsiella pneumoniae
CTACCACGACGCCAACAACTGGCCGGTGTTGCGCGATGCGCTGAAGCGGATGGGACGTGAAGACCTCATCGGCAACAGCAAGCGACATCTCGTGCCCCTGTGGCAGCCGGCCGGTACGGGCGCGGCAGCGGAAGGGCAGCGGACCGATACGAAAGCAAGTGGCATGAAAGCAGCCGGCAGCCAACGCATTGCCACGCAGCACACAGGCGCCGAGTCGCGGCGGCCGGCAGGTCGCCCGCGCCGCGCGCCCAGGTAGCGCGGGTGTAGGCTTGCCCGGTCCTGTTCGAGCACGTTCATCCGACCCCGCCCATCCGACCCCGCCCATCCGACCAAGCCCATCGGACCAAGCCCATCGGACCAAGCAGGAAAGTGCAGGTCATGAGCCAACCAGAATCGCGTGCATTTCCGAAGCTGTATCAACGGCGGGTCGTGGTGTCGGCATGGCGAGCGCTGATCAACTCCGTGAGTCTGCTGGTGTGTGCACTGCTGTGCGGTTGCGCGTCGCCCGGTGAACGTTGGCTTGCGTCGTGGCAGCTCGCGCCCGCTGCAGAAATTCAGCAGCGCCTTGTTGGACGCAGCCAGTACGGCATTGCAGCCGACGAGGACGTGCTTGCCATCAGTCCTCCGCTGCGCGCGTTCATCGACACGAATCTGCGCCGGTTCGGCCAGCAGGAACGCCTACGCCGGCTGGGCAACCTGTTTGCGCGCAATGGCGAACTGCGCCTGACCTACGATCAGGAACAGACCCAGACAGCCAGCGGCGTCTTCACCAGTCGGCGCGGTAACTGTCTGGCGTTTACGCAATTGTTCGTGGCCATGGCGCGCGATCTGAATCTGCATGCGCGGTTCCGCGAAGAGCGTATTGCAACCAGCTGGTCGCGTGTTGGCGAAGTGCTGTTGATCAACCGCCACATCTCTGTGTGGGGCACGCTGCAGGGCGCACTCTACGAGGCAGACTTCGGCGACTTCGACAATGCAGGCTCTGCGCTTCGTCAGATTGTCAGCGACGAACGTGCGCGAGCGCAGTACTTCAACAACCTCGGCGCCGAGGCGATGGCGCGCGGACAAGTTGCGCGCGCGATGCCGTACTTCAACCGCTCCATCGATCCCGGGTTGAGCTATGTGTGGACCAACCTCGGCACGGCGCTGCGCGCGCTAGGCGCAGTCGACGACGCCGAACTTGCCTATCGCCACGCACTGCGACTGGATTCCACTTCGTTGCCAGCGCTGAACGGGATCGCACGCATGGAGGAGCAGCGCGGCAACCTCGCAGTGAGTCAGGCGCTGCATGCGCTGGCAAAGCAAATGAATGGGCGGAACCCCTACACGCACTTCGCTGCAGCACAGCGCTTGTTCGCGACCGGTGACTATGAAACCGCCGTGAGCGAATTGAAGACCGCGATCCGCCTGCAGCCAACCGACCCGGACTTCCGTTTTGAACTCGGACGCACCTACGTTGCGCTCGGCAAGCACAGTCGCGCGTTGGAGCAGTTCTACGAACTTGAACGCACCATCACTGATCCCGATCAGCAACGCATTTACGCGATTCGACTGCGCGAACTCATCACCCGGGCGCAAGCCCTGGAGGCCGGCCGCGTCGAGCCGGTCGAGCAAGCCAAAGGCTCATGAGTGCGCCCCGCGGTCATTGACCGTGGGGGCGCGCAACGTTGCGTTGCACTCAGTCCTGCACAGCCACCGCATCGTCCGATGCCGAGCGCTCAGCCTGCGCGGCGTCGTCAAGCACCGCCTGCACCGCTGGCGATGCCGCCTGCACCTCGGCTGCGGGCGCGCGCTGCTCGGTCACCGTAATGTGTTGCAGGGCATCCAGGCGTGCCTGCAGCTTGCCTGTGGCCGGCGCAAATGCGCTTTCATGCGTGGGCGCGGCAGCAGCATCCGCGAGCGGCGCAGCCTGCGCGGGCAGCACCAGGGCGTTGAAGGCCAGAACCAACAGTGCGCAATGACCTGCACTGAATCGCGCTGCGCGTGCGGTCCGACCGTGTTGCTCACTCGACGGCATGTCTGACGGGATGTGTTGCATTGCTAAACCCTCTTAGCGCTCTGCGGACAGCGAACGGCCCGCGTGGTCCCACAAGCTGATTTCATTGATCGAGTACAGGTAGAGGTAGTCACTCCGGCGGTCGCCCGGCAGCAGGCGATCGTCCGTATCAAACAGCAGCACGCTGTGTGCCACCCGGACAGCCAACAGCGCGTGGTATGCCGCGTGATGGCGCGTACGGCCCACGACAATGCGCAGATCCTCTGCGGGAACACCCATCGTGCGCAACAGGAAGTACTTGGCGACTGCATAGTCCTCGCAGTCTCCACCCTCCTTTAGGAAGGTTGCGGGTGTCTCCCACCGCGTACCGAGCGACTGCTCGGTATAGCGCCGGCGGTTCACGAAACGATTTACCAGCTGCAGTTGGTCGGCGAGCGGCAGCAGTCGCCCGCGCAGCACGACAGCGCGTGCACCGCGCATCGATGGTGTACAGCTCAAAGCACTGGAAACGCAGCCTTCGAGCGAGAAGGCTTCCCGCGCGCGCCGCGCCATCATGTCTGCCCAGGGTGGAAACCGATCGGCGGCCACCATCCGGTCCGCACTACTGAACACGTATTGATCCATGCCGCGTCCGATGCCCATTGCGAATGCAGCGCTGCCTTCGAGCATCAGCCAGAACAGTGTGAACAGCGCTGGAATCCGATGCTGCGCAGAAACGCGAGCCCGCGCGAATATGGTCGACGGGCGAACGGCCGCGGGGTCGGAAACGCATCGGTTCAAGGCGGGGGCCTCCCCTCGGTCGGTCCGAGTTGTGCATCCAGAAACAGCAACACGGCAGCGAAATAACGTTCGCGACTTGCGGCCGCGAAGAATCCATGCCCCTCGCCGGGCAGCTCCAGATACTCGACCTGTTTCCGGGCCCGGGCAAGCGCCGCCTGCATCCGCTGCGCGTGGACAACCGGCACACGCTGATCGCGATCACCGTGCACAAGAAGTACCGGCACGCTGACGTCGTCGGCATGCATGAGTGGGGAGGCGGCGCGCAGCGACGCTCTGTCGTCGCCAAGCATGTGCGCAAGCAATGCTTTGCCAACGATCGAGCGCTGCAGTTCGCCGCGCTCAAACAGCAGCGACAGGTCGTACACCCCCGACGCGGCCACCACGCAGCGAAAACGCTGGGGATACTGCGCGGCGCTCATCAATGCGGCATAGGCGCCGTAGCTCTCACCCATGATTGCGATGCGCTCAGGGTCGGCAATGCCGACGCGAATGGCCCAGTCGATGCTGTCGATGAGATCGCGCAGCATTGCGCCGGACCACTCGCCGTAGCCGGCATCGCTGAACGCACGCCCATAGCCCGACGACCCGCGGTAGTTCGGGCGGAGCACTGCGTAGCCCTGATTTGCGAGCAACTGCGGTAGTTCGTCGAACAACCACGTGTCACGCGCGCCATGCGGCCCGCCATGCGGGAACAGCACCAACGGCAGAGGCGTCTGTGTCTGCTGCGCCGGGCGATTGAGAAACACCTGCATCTGCAGCCCATCGCGACTCGGCACATCGAACGTCTCTGTCCTCGTCAGCAGCATTGGCGTCAGCCAGTTGCGCACGCGCAACAGCAATTCGGCCGGGCGTTGATCCGCCAGCAGATACAGCGCGCCCGGTTCCCGATCGCTGCGCACCCGCACAATGGCTCGGTCACCCCGGCGCGTCACACTGGTGAGCTCGATGTCCATGTCGGGAAACTGCAAACGTGCCTGCGCAAACAATCGCCGAGCTGACGTTTCTGGCTGCAGTTCAACGTAACTTGATTGCGCAGGCAGATAGCGAATCGCGTAGGGCTGTGCGCCCGGCTCAGTCGTCAGGATTGCATCGACATCGACGCGGGCATCACGAAACACC
>CAMAVY010000321.1 GCA_945861675.1 Klebsiella pneumoniae
AGGGTTGTCGACGCGTCTCGGCGCAGAAATGAAAAAGCCCCGGGGAACTACGTCCTCGGGGCTTTTTCATCTCCAGCGGGTTGCAGACCACTTCACATGGCCTGCATCCAGCCTGTCAATCAACCACCGCCGTGCGCCATCACCGCCAGCAGCAGCAGCGCCACGATGTTGGTGATCTTGATCATCGGGTTCACAGCCGGCCCTGCGGTGTCTTTGTACGGGTCGCCCACGGTGTCACCCGTAACCGCGGCCTTGTGCGCCTCTGATCCCTTGCCACCGTGGTGCCCGTCTTCGATGTACTTCTTCGCGTTGTCCCATGCGCCGCCGCCGGCAGTCATGGAAATGGCGACGAACAAACCGGTGACGATGACGCCCATCAGCATGGCACCCACGGCCGACAACGCTGCAGACATGCTGCCCGTGACCCAGAGCATCACGTAGTAAAGAACGATGGGCGACAGCACAGGCAGCATCGACGGAATGACCATCTCTTTGATGGCGGCCTTCGTCAGCATGTCCACCGCACGGCCGTAGTCGGGCTTGCCCGTGCCTTCCATGATGCCGGGGATTTCACGGAACTGACGGCGCACTTCTTCCACCACCGCCTGTGCTGCACGACCCACCGCCATCATGGCCATGGAGCCGAACAGGTACGGCAGCAAGCCACCGATGAACAGACCGACCACCACGTAAGGATTGGAGAGGGAGAAGTCCGCAACCACGCCCCGGAATGCAGGGAACTGATCCGGATGGCTGGCGAAGTACTTGATGTCCTCGGTGTATGCAGCGAACAACACCAATGCACCCAGACCTGCCGAACCGATGGCATAGCCCTTCGTCACGGCCTTGGTGGTGTTACCCACAGCGTCCAGCGCATCGGTGGTCACGCGCACTTCTTTCGGCAGATGCGACATTTCCGCGATGCCGCCCGCGTTGTCCGTCACCGGGCCGAATGCGTCCAGTGCAACCACGACACCTGCGAGTGCCAGCATCGAGGTCACCGCCACTGCGACGCCATACAGGCCTGCAGTGCTGTAGGTGAACACAATGCCAACCACGATCACCAGAGCTGGCAGTGCCGTGGCTTCCATCGAAACCGCCAGACCTTGAATGATGTTGGTGCCATGACCGGAGACCGATGCCTGGGCAACGCTCTTCACCGGACGATAGTCGATACCCGTGTAGTACTCGGTGATCCACACCAGCAGTGCCGTGATCAGCATGCCGGCCACCGCACAGAAGAACAGCCCCATGGCGTTGAACGACAAGGTGCCGCTGACGACTGCAATGTCGTACGAGTCCGCGCCGAACACGTAGGTAGTAATGGGGTAGATGGCAATCAGCGACAGCACGCCGGCCACAATCAGGCCCTTGTACAACGCACCCATCACATTGGTTGAACCCGCGCTGAGCTTGACGAAGAACGTGCCGATGATCGACGTGATGATGCACGCGCCGCCAATGAACAGCGGATAGGTCATGAACTTGATGACGTTCGCCGAATCGGCGGCGAAGTAGATGGAGCCCAGCACCATGGTGGCCACCAGGGTCACCGCGTAGGTTTCAAACAGGTCAGCCGCCATACCTGCGCAGTCGCCCACGTTGTCACCAACGTTGTCGGCAATGGTTGCCGGGTTGCGTGGGTCATCTTCCGGAATGCCAGCCTCGACCTTACCGACGAGGTCACCGCCTACGTCGGCGCCCTTCGTGAAGATGCCGCCACCAAGACGTGCGAACACAGAGATAAGCGATGCACCGAGCGACAGGCCCACCAGCGAGTCGACCACTTCCCGGCTGCCCGAAGGCAAGCCCATACCCGCTGTGAGCGCGGCGTAGTAGCCGGCCACACCCAGCAGTGCAAGACCCGCGACCAGCATGCCGGTAACGGCACCTGCGCGGAAGGCCATCGACAGACCGGCCTGCAGCCCCTGAATGGAGGCTTGCGTGGTACGCACGTTCGCACGCACCGACACCAGCATGCCGATGTAGCCGGCTGCGCCCGACAGGACCGCGCCGATGACGAAGCCAACGGCAACGCGCCAGCCCAGCAGGGCAAACAACACGCCAAACACGACCACACCCGCCACAGCAATCGTGCTGTATTGGCGGTTCAGGTAAGCCTTTGCGCCCTCCTGAATCGCAGCTGCCACTTCCTGCATCCGGGCGTTACCGGCGTCAGCCGAGAGCACTACGCTCCCAGCCCATGCGCCATAGACGACCGACAGCAAGCCGGCCGCAATGACCAACCAAAGCTCCAAACCCATCGTGAGATCCTCGGGAATCGTTCTACTGATCGACTTTTCTAATTTCGCCGAAGAAGCGGCGCCGGCATGACACACCAGCACGCACCGCTACCCCCCCTGCGCGAGGGGCGCGACCTTGCCAAAATTGCCCAGCAATGGCAACGGGTTACCATGCGCCATCTGCGAGAAAGAGGGCGAAAAACGCGCCAAATCAGTTGCAATTCATCGTGGCTGCATGCGGCTACGCCTGTCAGCGCCAAACAACTACCCTGCCTTCTGGCTTCTGCGTTTTGCCATGGGCCCAAAGCCCCGCCATCTACTCTGCCGACTGCGAGCGTCTGAATGACCATCGAAAACGACGACGACATTGCCGCCCTCAAGCGCATAGGCCACATCGTGGCGCTGACGCTGCAACGCATGCGCGAAGCGGCATGCGCCGGCATGAGCACCCTGGAACTGGACGCCATCGGCGACGCGTCGCTCAGGGAATTCGGCGCACGTTCCGCACCGCAGCTCACCTACAAGTTCCCGGGCGCGACCTGCATCAGCGTCAACGAGGAAGTGGCACATGGCATTCCCAGCAGCCGCGTACTGCAGGACGGCGACCTGGTGAACGTCGATGTGTCGGCGGAACTCGGCGGCTACTTTGGCGATACCGGCGGCAGCTTCGCGATCGGCGTACCGACCCCCATCGTGCGCAAGCTTTGTGATGCAACGCGCAAGGCCATGGACACGGCGATCGATCAAGCCCGCGCGGGCGCGCCGTTCAATCTGCTCGGACGGGCGATTTCGAAAGCCGCCTCGGAAGCCGGCTTCAAAGTCATTCGCAATCTGTGCAGCCACGGGGTCGGTCGCGCATTGCACGAAGACCCCGAGTACATCTTTCCCTTCGAGCACCCCTCTGAACGCCGCCGTTTGAGTGCAGGCCAGGTCATCACCATCGAACCGTTCCTGTCCACGCGCTCGGACAGCATCAAGCAGTCAAAGGATGGGTGGACGCTCTATGCGCCCAGGGGCAACCGCTCGGCGCAGTACGAACACACGCTGATCGTGACGGACGGCGCACCCATCATCACCACGGTTTGCTGACGCGCGCTCGGCATACCTGGATGAGCTGCCCTGGGTAAGTTGCCCTGGTGCTGCGGCTCCAGGCGATCAGTAACGCAACAGCATGTCGAGTTGCAGACGATCCACGTTCTGGGCGTTGCCAACGTCCAGTCCGTGTTCCGCAATCGCCCAGCTGAGCTTGAAGTTCAGCGCCTTGCTGGCTTCATAGCTGGCGCTGAGCGCGTGGCCTTTGACGTCAGTACCACCCAGGCCGAAGTCCGAATCGGCAAATGTGCCGAGTACCGCATTCGCTCCCAGTTTTTTCCACGTGTAACCCAGCGCAAAACCGCTGTGCGACAGCGTGGCCCCAACCGCGTAACCCGTGTCGAAATCGTCGGCGGCACTGTTGCGCACCCAGTCCGCAAACAGCGAAGCACCTGCTGACCCGAGCTTCCCGCGCCATTCGGCAAACGCTTCCACTTCACGGAAGCCGTTGGCGTAACGGCCTGCGACAACGCCGTTTCCGCGTGCCACACCATCGTAATAGGGGGCACGCCCTGCGGTGTTGTTGTAGCGATAGGTGG
>CAMAVY010000322.1 GCA_945861675.1 Klebsiella pneumoniae
CTTCGTGCATACGCTGCGCCTGCAGCTCAAGGCGCAAGGCATCAGCGACAGCTGGCACACGCTGCGTCAGACACTCGACATCCAGCGCCGCGTCACTGTCACCCTGCAACGGCGTGATGGCCGCGCCGTGCATGTGCGCAAGGCCACAGGGCCCGAGCCCCGGCACCACACGCTCGGCACCGTGCTCAAGCTCAACCCCAACCCAGGCGGCACCCAGCGCACGCTCGTCTGAGCCAGGCGCACAAGTCTTGCCTCAACATCCGGCTGGCAGTGTCGCGATGTAGTGCCATACGCGCCGAAATCCAGACATAAGCGGTTGATTTAAAGGAGAGTGAGCGCGGCTAGTGACAAACTTGGGTTAGATCCCGGCCGGTGCGAGTTCCTGGGCAACGGCGTGGACGAGATTGGCAACGGCGCCGTGGGCGGCGCAATAGGCGGCGCAGTTCGGCAGGCCTCGGCCACCCAGCGCGCGGGTCACCACGATCAGGTTGCCGCGTCGTCCGTCCACCGGATCCCGCACGAGTATCGACGGATCGGTATCGATGAACGGCCGTGCCTCGAGAGCGTCCAGGGCGCACGCCAGGATGTCCAGGCCATCGAGACCGCTCGCCGCGCGATCGACCGCGGCGCCTGCGCCGAGCGCGGCTGCCGCCGGCAGCAGCGCGAGATCTGCACCCGCCTCCGCGAAGGCGATCGCGGTGCCGGCAGGCGCATCTGCGCCCAGCACCACCGCACGGCGGCCGGTCAGGTCGAAGTGGTCGACCATCGGCGTGGCGCCCGCGGGCGTGGCCGGCGCACTCATCGCGGTTTCTCCTGTGCTGACGATCGCGGCACGAAGTTCACGGGCCCGAGCCCGCCGACGAGGCCGCCGCCGACGAAGATGAAGTCCTACCCCGTGACGTGGCTTGAGGCGACAGCCGCGAGGACATGCCTATACTCGAGTCGTCCGCGATGCAAAGCAGGGCGAAACTGCGGCGAACACGCGTAAGTTACTGAGAGTATTGGCGGCGCGGAGGGCTCGAACCCGTTTGGTGACGCCGATGGTGGTGCGTCTGGTTTGCGCACGGCACCGATCATCGATCACGCATGTACTGATGCCGGCGGCGGCTTTGGCCGGTACCTTGATCGAGCGACGGAAGTGCGGATTGTTCTGCCCATCCCCGGGCGGCCCCCGCATCGCCAGACGGACAGGCTAGGCACGGACGGCATAACGGATGAAAGTCCAATCTCTAAATGTGAAGTCGATCGGTAACATGGAACTTACGTTCGTGTACTCTTCGACGCTTGCCCGTGGCCACACCGAAAATTTGCCGACCTTGTACATCAATGGGAAGTTCTGCGCCCAGAACATCACGGGTGTGCAACGGACCGCGCTCGAGACTGTCCGGGCCATGGACGAGCACCTGTACCGGCGCGGCATGGTCCAGCGCTGCGTGCTGGTGACGCCCGTGCGTCCGCCGGAGCTGAAGCTGCGCCACATCGAGATCCAGGTGGTTCCGGGGATGCTGCCCAGCCTGCAATGGTGGGAACAGGTCCAGCTGCCGCGCGCTATCGCGGGTGGCAAACTGCTCAACCTCTCGGGTTCCGCGCCGTTGTCAGCAGCATCGCACTCCTACTGCGTGCTGCACGATGCCGCTGTATTTGACCACCCGGGCACCTACCGACAGCCGTTCCGACTCTGGTACCGCAACCTGTTCAAGGTGCTTGGTCGACGAGCAGTCGCACTGGCGACTATATCGAGCTTCTCAAGCGAACGACTGCAGAAGCACATCGGCGTGAGCGCGAATCGCTTTCAGGTGATCCACAACGGCAGCGACCACTTCGAACGCGTGCGCGCGGATCCATCCGTGCTTCAGAGCTACGGCTTGAGTGCAGGCCGTTTCCTGCTGTTCGTAGGCACCGAAAAACACACCAAAAACGCTGACCGTTTGCTCGCTGCGTGGCACGCAATGCCGCACCGTGATGGCCGTGCGTTGGTCTGGGTGGGCGGGCAGAACGCGTGTATCTTCCGAACCCGACCGCACTCGACAAACAAAATCGCAAAGGAACTGAGCGACGGCGTGTACCGGGTGGGAACGATCACAGACGAGCGTCTGAAGGCCTTGTATGAGTCGGCGGCCGGGCTTGTCGTGCCGTCGATATACGAGGGTTTTGGCCTGCCGGCCGTGGAGGCAATGGCCAATGGTTGCCCCGTGGCCGCCGCCACTGCTGGCTCCCTGCCAGAAGTTTGTGGCGACGCCGCGCTCTATTTTGATCCGACGTGTACTGTCAGCATGGGCAACGCCATGCAGCGTTTGCTCGACTGCGAGCTCACGCGCACCAGCCTGCGCGCGCGGGGCCTGGAACGCGCCGATGAACTCACCTGGCACGCCACCGCCCGCAATCTCGTGGGCTGGCTCAGCACCAGCGGCGTCTGGGAGCGATGTGCAGCGTGAAGGTTCTGCACATCAGCAAGTTCTATCCGCCGGTGAACGGCGGCATCGAAACTGCGGCGCGCGAACTGACAGAGGGGCTCAATCGGTTGGGCGTGCAGACCGACGTGTTGTGCGCGAACCTGGTCCCGCGCACTGAACAGGACGGCGGCACGAACGGCTATCGCATTGTCCGCGCCGCGTCCCTCGGCCTCGCCTTTTCTACTTCTGTGTCACCGATGCTGATCGCCCTCGCGCGGAAAATGCTCGCCGATCGCGACGTCGTTCACGTCCACATGCCGAACCCGCTCGCCGCGGTGGCCCTGTGGCTGTTGCGACCGCGTTGCGCCGTGGTGCTGCACTGGCACAGCGACGTAGTACGTCAGCGCTTGACGCTCAAACTGTACCAACCACTGCAGCGCTGGATCGTCGATCGGGCAGGCGCGATCGTCGTAACCTCAAGTGCCTACGCGGACGCGTCGCAGGTGCTGAACGGTTCCGCGCGCGGGAAGGTGCATGTCATACCGATTGGCATTCGTGATCCGTCGCTCAGTGTCGACGAGCGTGCGGTAAGCGCACTTCGTGCGACCTACGGTGCCCGGAAGATTGTCCTCGCGGTAGGGCGCATGGCCCACTACAAGGGTTTCGACCTGCTGATTGACGCTGCCGCCGAGCTCCCGAGCGACGTACATGTGGTAATCGTCGGGGGCGGGCAGTTGCTGCACGAACACCGCGAACACATTCGTCGCAGACGCCTGGGCAGCAAGGTGACAATGACGGGGACGCTGCCGCAAGCAGAACTGCTACACCACTACGCCGCCGCAGATGTATTCTGCATGCCCTCGACGAACCGGGCCGAGGCCTATGGGTTGGCCATGCTGGAGGCCATGGCGATGGGCAAGCCCATCGTCACCCTGGACATCGAAGGCTCGGGCGTGAACTGGGTCAACAGCGACGGCATCACCGGCATGACTGTGCACACACGACAACCGGCCGAGCTCGCCGGAGCCCTTGCAGGGCTGACCGGCGACCGCCTGACGGTCGCGCGCATGGGCGCTGCCGCGCGCAGCCGCTTCCTGGAGCATTTCCAGGCCGACGAGATGTCGCGCCGCATGATCGATGTGTATCGAGCCATCGCGTGAGCATCGTTGCCCGCATGCGTCGCATGCACATCCCGTTCGTGCTCACCATGCTGCTGCCGACGCTGCTGGCGCTGCTGTACTACGGCGTGATCGCTTCCGACGTGTACATCTCCGAGTCGCGCTTCGTGGTGCGCAATCCCGAGAGCGTGAAGCCCACGGGCCTGGGTGCGCTGCTGCAAGGCACGTCGCTCTCCGCGTCGCGCGACGACACCTACTCC
>CAMAVY010000323.1 GCA_945861675.1 Klebsiella pneumoniae
CACCGGCATTGGTGGCGATGTTGCCGCCAATCGTGCAGCTGCCGCGCCCGCCAAGATCCAGCGGCAACAACAATCCCGCCGCATCGGCGGCCTGTTGCAGGTTTTCCAGAATGGCGCCGGACTGCACGATCATCGTTCGGTCGATCGGATCGATCTCTTCAATCTGATTCATGCGCTCGAGCGACAGCACGATCTCGTGCGCCTGCGTGTGGTGACTTTCGGTCAGCCCGGTGCGCCCACCCTGCGCCACCATCGGCTGGCCAACGGCGTGACACAGGCGCATGGCGCATGCCATCTCCTGTGTGCTGCGCGGCCGCACGATGGCCAGCGCCTGCACAGGCTTGCGACTCCACATATGCACAGTGCGTTCGCCGATGGTCGCGCCCGTGATCACCGCGTCTTCGCCCAGCGCGGCGCGCAGGTCTGCAACGAGCTGTGCGCTCGCAGCGGCGCTCGGGAGTGGTGTAACGGATGACTGTGTGAGGGCGGGACCGTGATTCATCGGAGGCTCCAGGTTGGCGTTCGCGCATGCAGAAGACATCTATCCCGACACCGGCGATATCCAGACACCGGCAGTTATCCAGACCCCGGAGGCGCCGGGGGCACATGCGGCCGCCAGCGTTTTTCAGATACCGGAAGTGGCGGCCGCACATGCGGCAGCCACAATGCCATCGCAACTACACTTGCGACCAGCCGAATTTCATCAGGCCCGCATGCCGATGGCGCCGCCACAAGACCTCGATCGCGCCGACCTGCGCTGGGTGTTCGGCTATGGCTCGCTGATCTGGCGGCCCGACTTTCCTTACCAGCACCGACATCCCGCCACGCTGCGCGGCTGGTCGCGCCGCTTCTGGCAGGGCAGCCACGATCACCGCGGCATTCCCAGTGCGCCAGGCCGCGTGGTGACACTGATTGCCGATGCCGCAAGCCAGTGTCTTGGTGTGGCGTACGCGCTGGAAGCCAACGTCTATGAGCGTGTGGTTCACGACCTCGATGTGCGCGAACAGAACGGCTACGCACGCTTCACGGAGCAGGTGCAACTGCTGGCAGCGCCGCTCGACGGCACAGAGGCGCCGCGTGCACATGCGCCACTTGCGGTAACTGCACTCGTGTACATCGCAACGCCTGCGAACACAGCGTTCATAGGCCCCGCTTCGGTGCCCGATCTCGCGCACACGATTCACCACGCCCACGGACCCAGCGGCAGCAATCGCGATTATCTTTTCGAACTTGCTGCCGCACTGCGTGACCTGCATGCACGAGCGGGCAACGATCCCGCCGAGCACGCAGCGCAGGATGCGCATGTGTTCGAGCTTGAGGCTGCGGTGAGAGCGTTAGGGAAACGCTGATTTATCAGCGTTTCCCGTGCGGCACATGGATGTGCCGCCATTTTTCATGCATGAAATGCAGGGAAAATGCGAGGAGCGCTCAGCGCTCCGACCTGATTTAGGAGCGGGAGCGGATAAATCAGAGAAAACTTAGCCAGACAATGAGGCGCGCGCGGGTGCAAGTTGCGCAGCGGCGAGTCCACGCGCGAGCAAGTCCGCCGGCATGTCGAGCCCCAACACCAGGTGGCGAGCGATTCGCGCCATGGTCGGCGACGTCTGCACACCGAACCCGCCCTGCCCTACCAGCCAGTAGAACCCAGGCACATCAGGCGCATAGCCGTTCACCGGTTTGTCGTCGGCCACAAAGCTGCGCAAGCCCGCCCAACGATGCGCGATGTGCCGGACAGGCATGTCTGCTGCAACCTGCGCGCGATCGATGGCAGTGGCCACATCAAGCTCCTCGGCTTGCGCATCACAAGGTTCGCTCGGGGTCTTGTCTGCCGGCGACACCATCAGCCTTCCGGACTCAGGTCGGAAATAGAAGCTGCTGATCGCATCGTGCACCATCGGCCAGTCGGCGACCTGCACGCCCGCCGGCGGATCGATAAGGCACGCCGTGCGCCGCTTGGGTACAAGTCCTACCGGTCGCACACCGGCGAGCCGCGCGACGGCATCACCCCACGCACCGGCGGCGTTGAGCACGATGTCTGCGCGGAAGCGGCTGCCATCGGCCGTTTGAACCTCCCAGGTTGAACCGTGCGTCAACGCAGTCACACGCTGCCCGGTCAGCACACGACCGCCCGCACTCAGCACCCGCTTGCGATGCCCTGAAATCAAACCGTGCACGTCCAGATCCAATGCCATGGGATCGATGGCCGCGCGATGCACGTAGTCGCGCCGCAGCACAGGAATGAAGGCCAGGGCCTCATCGACGCTGATCTCACGCAGCTGCGGGCATGGTCCAGTCCAGTCACGCAGGAAAGCCTCGAACACGCCCACCTGTTCAATCGGACAAATCGTCAAACCACCGCGCGGGCGCACCAGCGCCGCGTTAGAAAAGCCTTCAGGCGGCGCTTGGAAGAACGCAAGGCTGGCCATGGTGAGCTGCGCCACGGTCATGTTGTCGTAGGGCTCGATGTAGGTCGCGGCCGAGCGACCCGAGCTGTGGTAGGCCGGCTGCGATTCCATCTCGAGCACCGTGATATCGGCATCCTGCGCAAGCGCAGACGCCGCCGACAAACCCACGATGCCCGCACCGATGACAACGATGCTGGGCTTATTCGACTGCGCCATTTGGAGCACCCCGTGCAAAAGCGGTGAGAAGAACACTGCGGACGCTGTGCAGCAACGGGCGCCAGCAATGCTCAAGGACAAGCGGCGCATGAAAAAAAGGCTCGGCCCACACGTATGATTCCGGCCACCTCCTCCCACCGGAACGCGTTCCATGAGCGACCAAGTACTTCGCGAAGATGATGACGGCCTGTGCACGCTGTGGCTCAACCGACCGGAGCAGCTGAACTCCCTGTCGCCAAGCCTGTTCGTGGAATTGCGCAAGCACATCGATGACCTGGCCCAGCAATCGGACAGCATCGGCTGCGTGATCATTGCGGGTAAGGGCAAGAGCTTTTCCGCGGGCAACGATCTGAAAGCCATTCAGAATGGCGAACGCGCACCGTCACCACACTTCCAGGCAGAGACGCTCGACGCCATCGAAGCCCTGCCGCAGCCCGTGATCTTCGCCGTGCAGGGCCACTGCTACACAGGTTCGCTGGAGCTTGCGTTGTCGGGCGATCTTCTCGTCGCTGCAGAGTCGGCCAAGTTCTCGGACACCCATGCGAAGTGGGCGATGTCGCCCACCTGGGGCATGAGCCAGCGTCTGCCACGCCGCATCGGTCTGCTGGCGGCCAAGGAAATGATGTACTCCGGTCGCGTTGTCAGCGGTGCCGAAGCCGTGCAATTGGGCCTGGCCAATCGTTGCGTGCCCGACGACGCGCTGATGACCGACACAATCGCTATGGCGCGCGGCTTCCTCGCCAACTCCTGGTTCACGCTGCGTGCCGACAAGATGCTGGTCAATCAGGGGCAGCGCTACACGTTGGCAGAAGGGCTGCGTTTCGAACGGCAGAACAGCCCGGGCCGTGGCCCCGACCTCGAGCAACGGCTGGCGGCGTTCGGCAAGAAAGGTTGAGTGCCTTCACGATGAATGCTTCAGGATGAACGCTTCACGATGAATGAAGACGCAGCGCAGCCGACGCAGCCGCAGCTGGACGCGTTCCGCCAGGCAAACCTTGCGAACTGGCAGGAGCGCGTTGGCATTCACGCTGAATCCAGCGACTACAACCTG
>CAMAVY010000324.1 GCA_945861675.1 Klebsiella pneumoniae
ACCAGCTGGTGGTCAGTGCGCGCACGCGCGGCAGTCGCATGGATGCCGACGGCATCTCACTGTTTCTCGTCGACGCAAAGTCCCCAGGCGTGACCATCGACAGCTATCCGATGGTCGACGGACTCCGTGCAGCTGAGATCACATTCAAGTCCGTGCAGGTCCCTGCGGCGAACCTGATCGGCGCACTGCATGGCGCGTCCACGGTGCTCGAAGCCGTGGTCCGAGATGCCATTCTGGCGGTCGGCGCAGAAGCTGTTGGCGCAATGGAAGTATTGGTCGCAGACACCGTGGCCTACACCCAGGAGCGCCAACAGTTCGGCCACGCGCTGGCGCAGTTCCAGGTGTTACAACACCGCATGGTCGACATGCTGGTGGAGCAGGAACTCACCAAATCACTGCTCTATCGCGCCACGATGGAAACCGCGCAGGACCTGACAGGCAATGCGCCCGAGGTCGCGCGCACCGTGCACGCGTTGAAGCACATGGTCGGTACCGCGGGCACGTTTGTCGGCGAGAACGCCGTGCAGTTGCATGGCGGCATGGGTATGACCGAGGAACTGCGCATCGGCCACTACTTCAAGCGTCTCACCGTCATCAATCTGATGTTCGGTGACGCGGACTACCACCTCGAGCGCTTTGTTGAGTGACAGTTCGCAGTGTGAGCGTGCGCAGATTGACTGACGGCAACATGGTCGTCAGTCAGATTGTCCATCTGCATCGGCAGGCATACGCAGCAACTCGATCTTCGTTCGCACGCGCAAGCGCGCAAAGCGGGTCTGCAGGTGGCGACGTACCGTTGCGGGTGCCAGTTTCAACGTTGTCGCAATGTCACGATAGGTTCGCCCATCGGCGGACAGTTTCGCGACCAGCAAACTGCCGCTCGCTGAGCGCACCGACGCCGTGGCGAACCCGCACGCTCAACAGCCACACGCCGCGCTGGACCGGCACCCAATCAACGATCAATGCCTCCGACATGCGCCGCGTTGGCGCGGGCTGCATGAGGCTACGCAGGTCCGCAGGTAGTTCGTCGCCCTCCTGCGCCCAATTGCGGCGCAGCAATAGCACGAACTTGCTATCGGCCTGAAGAATGGCACCCGTGCGATCGACCACGCCGTGTGCACACCCAAGCCGGCTTGTTGGCGCATTCAGGCGAACGCGCTGCTCCCAGCGGTTCAACGCCAGTGCCAGGCCAATATGCAGGCGCAGCAGGCGTAGATCCGCGTGCTGCGGATCCGAGAACGGTCGCGCCAGCCCACCGTGCCTGCTGGAGTCGCTGCTGGAGTCGGAAATGGACCGGGTGCCCGCGCGGGCGCACCGCCCCACCAGCAGCCAGGGCCCGTCGCTGCGATCAGCACGATCTGCCGCGCGCGCGCCGGTGGGCAATGCGACTGCAAGCAACGTGTGCCAGGCGGCGGACTGAATGCCAAAGCGCCCAGCATCACCGGCGGCGCCAGCCGCAACGCCGGCCTCCAACAGGGTCGTTGCCGACGATTCGGCCGCGGGCACCAGCAGTCCCTTCGCGCTGGCAGCGCCGCCTTGCGCTTGGACGAGGCGCACTCGATCGAGCAACTGCGCACTACACACAGCCGACGACGTCGATTCGATCGGTCCGTCCAGGTCATCCACAACCAGGCCGCATCCGCCCCAACCCGCAGGCCCATTGCAGTGGTGACCCAGCGACGAAAGCTATCGTGAGGCAACGTGTGTGCGCGCAGATGCAGGTCGTAGAGAAGCTGCGTCAGCTGCTCTACGCCAAGGGCAGTTGGCGCGACGCCATGCGTGGAGCACGCGCTGGCCAACACGCCGCCCGAGCGCGCATTGCCATGGATCGGCACGCATTCGGTCAATGGGTCCCCATGCCCGCCCACCTCACTCCAGCCCGCCGCCATCAGCAGTCGACCGCCCGGCCGTCTGCTGCACAGCGAACGCCAACTGCGCCGACTTCGCTCCCAGAAGAAAAAGCAGAAGAAGCAGAAGAAGTAGATGCAGGGGCATAGGGTGCGGCGCCGACGGCGCGCATGCTCAAGCTTCTTCTGGGATTGGGTGAGAACCCCGTCTGGGCACCAGGCATCCACATCACAAGCAGGTCCTCCTCTGGTTCAGGTGTTGTGCCGATCTCGTGTCTGTGTCCGTCCGGGCGCCTTGTTCGCCATGGCCAGCAGCCGGGCTCAGAAGGCGCTCAACGAAATCAACTCACTGTTAACAGAGGCGCAAACCGTGGTGCATTTGGGCCACGCGACAGGAAAAAACTTCTTCGCGGGCTTCGCCACGGTCGGCGGCCGGCAGGCGGTCAGCCCAGCAAGGCTCCATCAGCCGCGGAAACCCAGGGGACGCAGCACAATGTGCGCTGAAGAATGTGCGCTGAGGAAAGAGCGCTGAGGAAAGAGCGCTGAAGGAAGAATGAGCGAGAAGAGAAATTGAGCGATGAGCACTCAGCCGACGCGGGCCGTGCACTCGGCTACGGGCATGGCCCGGCCGATGGCGGGCCTCCGGCACAGCTGTGCGTCATGCTGCATGGCTACGGTGCAGACGGCCGCGACATGATCCCGGCGGCTGAGTTGCTGGGGCACGCATTCCCGCGCATGTTCTTTGCGGCGCCCAACGCACCGGAACCCTGCGTCACGGACCCTGAGTACTTTCAGTGGTACAGCCCCCTTGAGGGGCGCGCTCTGGCCGACCTGCGCGTGCAGCAGCTTGCGCCGCGTCTGAACCGCTACATCGACTCGCTGCTCACACGTTTCGAGCTGGACGATCGCGCACTGGTGATTCTGGGCTTCAGCCAGGGCGGTGGCGTCGCCATTGAAGCGGCCCTGCAGCGGCCGCAGGCCTGTGCTGCATTGCTCGGCTTCACAACGGCGGTGCGCAACAAGACCGGGCTGCTCGCGCAAGCGCGTCTACGCACGCCGGGCCGCGCGACACCGCCCGTCCTGCTGGTACATGGCGCACTGGACGAGGCAATTCCGCTCGCCAGCCTGCAACGCTCAGCTGAGCGCCTGCGCGCGGCCGGGCTCAACGTGCACACGCACATCTGTGCCGACATCGGCCACACGATGAACGACGAAGGCGTGCTGGTCGCCGCCACCTTCCTGCGCGCGCATCTCTGACATCGGGTGCACGCAAACCAACAGGCCCGAAATGCAGCGTTGCACACACGCCACAGCCGAGCTTGCTGGAATCACCCTCGCGCCTGTGGCATTACATCGCGCGCGTGTCGCGCGGTCTGCGGAAGTCAACCGCGCGAATCGAACCGGAACAGCCTAGTGGAACCCGTGTTATGCGCGTCGATGCCACAAAGATGTACGTCCCGCTTGCGTTGTGCGTGTTGTTCAGCGGGCTGTTCAGCGGCTGCAGGACACACCAGCTGGAAGACCACGTCTGGCGGCAGGTCACCACTGAACACTTCACGCTGATCAGCAACACCAGTGGCGAGCGCAGCGTTGGACTGGCGCGCGAACTGGAACGCTTCCGTGCGGCGGCGCTGTTGATCTCCGGGGCAAACCTTGCGCCCGAACCCGTGCCGACCAAGATCTTCCTGTTCTCTGATTGGGCCAGCTACTTCGCCTACACCGGCGGCTCCAGCATGCTGGGCTTCACCTACGCCACCCTGCGCGCCAACTATCTCGTGATCAGCCCGGGCGTGTTC
>CAMAVY010000325.1 GCA_945861675.1 Klebsiella pneumoniae
AGTTCTGCAGGCACATGCAGATCGAGTGCGCGCGGTTCAACTCGGCGGAGTTGCGCAGTGTTGGTGGGGCGTTCAACCGACATAGCCGGTCTGGCCGGCACAACTTTCACAACTGGCACAACGGTCGTTGGGCGAATTTCCCGGGGATCGGGCACACGAGGCGGCAGTTGGCGCAGTCGCGGGCGATCGGCCAGGCGCACCCAAAGACTGAAACCGCGATCGGGCACTTCAATCAGATCCGTCCCCACACGTCCGAGCAACAAATCCAACACCGCGAGGTGACTCAGCACAACAAGCGTCGCTGCGATGACGCGCGCCCGTGTACTGCGTGCCATATGTTGTCGTCCGAATACGGTCCGTCCTATTCAGCCACGATTTGCGTGCCTGGACATGACGACCCGCGTGCGTGTGGATTCATCCTCGTGGATTCATCCGCGCAGTGGCCGCCGCCAGGTGCCCGCATACAGCGCGGCCGCAGTAATGCTGCCGTACAGCACCATGCCCGCGGCAATGCAGGCATACACACCGGGCAAGCCAAAGCCGAACAAGCGCACACCCAGATAGGCACCACCAACACTCACGACAAAACGAACCACCGTGCCGATCACGGGCCAGAGCACTGCACTGGCACCTTGCGACGCGAAGTACAACGACAGGCCGAGCCCCTGAAACAGATACACAGGCCCCGCAATCTGCAGGTAAGCAGCGCCCGCCGCGATCGTCTCCGGGTCATCAGTGAACAGGTCCATCCACAGCCCCGGCACGCAAGCCAGCAACACGCCAACGAGCCCGGTAAGGGCCGCGGCACAACCGCCGCCGATCCAACCAATCCGCTCAGCGCGCGCCACATTGCCCGCGCCGATGTTCACACCCACCAGCGCGGTCATCGATGCGCCGAGCCCGAACACCAGCGGGATCAGCAGAAACTCCATGCGCGCGCCGATGCCGTAGCCGGCAATCGCCGCCGCACCGCGACTGCTGATCAGACCATTGATCAGGCCGATGGTAAGCACCGTGAAGATGGGCGAAAGCGCGGCCAGCGCGCCCACCCGCAGAATGTCGCGAAACAACGGCCACTGAAGCGCACGCATGCTGCGTTGCATACGCACGTTGACCTTGCCGCTACCAAGCCGCGCGAGTTGCAACACCGTGTTCACGGCCGCAACGGTCAGCACCGAGATGGCCGCGCCAACGATGCCCAGTTGCGGCAGGCCGAACCAACCTTGGATAAGCGCACCCGACAAAGGCACTTGGATGGCCGCGCCGATCAGCATCAGCTTCGCCGGGTACTGCATGTCGCCCATGCCGCGGAACGCAGAACTCAGAATCGACATGAGCCAGATCAGAACACAGCCTGTGAACAGCACATTGCCATACAGCAGGGCCTGATCCAGCACCGCACCTTGTGCGCCCAGCCGCGCCAGCAGGCCACGACCGAACAGCCACCACAGCATCGCAAATGCCAGACCGGATGCGACCGCGATAGCCACGGCATGCCACATGAGTCGCTGCGCACGCTCGTGCAGCCCTGCGCCCAACGCGCGCGCAATGGCGCTGGTGACGGCGCCGCCCATGGCACCACCCGACAGCATCTGCATCAGCATCAGGCCCGGGAACACCAGCGCAATCGCTGCCAGCGGTGTCGTACCCAGCCGGCCGATGTACCAGGCCTCGATCATGCTCACGCCGGCCTGGACAAAGAACGCCAACGCGTTCGGGCTGGCCATGCGCAGCAGCAAGCCGAGTGGCGGTGCATTCAGCATGTGTTGCGTGCGCGTTGCCGCAGCAGACTGTCCAGCGGCTCGCTTAGCAGGTGCCGCAACAGCCCTCGCGCCTGCTGCTGTTTCACCAGTTGCAGCTGCAGCCGTCGTCGACGACGCACCTGTGGCGTTTGCGGGCGATACGTTCGGGATCATGTGGGCTCCTTGAACAGCCCCGACCCTACGCCGATTCAGTTGCGTGACACAACGAACCGCGTTGCGCGAAAACGCGTTCCGCTTCAGCGGCAGTTGCGCCGCAACCCGCTGATAGACTCCGCGCCCCGCGCAGGACCGGAGATCTGTTTCCCGTTCCCGGCTGCCTGTGCTCTGTTCTTTCGACCCGCCCCCGAGACCCCGACAAGATGTGGTTCAAGCAGCTCACTGTGTACCGTCTGCCCGCCGAATTCGGCTTCGCGGCAGCCGAGATCGAAACAGCTCTGGCTGCACGACCCCTGGAACCTTGTGGCGCCTACGACATGCAGCGCCACGGTTGGATTCCCGCCGGGCCGCAGACGGCGGCGACCGCAGGCGCCGATGCCTCCTCACCGAAACTGCACTCCGTGCAGGGACCGATGTTGCACACCGTGCAGGCCCAGCACCTGATCGCACTGGGCATCGAGGAAAAACTGTTGCCCGCATCCATCGTCCGCCAGGAAGCGGCCGAGCGTGCGCTGCTGCTCGAGGCCGAGCAGGGGCAGCCGCTCAGCCGGCGACAGTTGCGCGAGGTCCGTGATCAGGTTGCCGATGAATTGCGTGCACGCGCGCTGTCCCGCCGCCGCCGCATCAATGCATGGCTGGACCCGGTGCAGGGCCGGCTGATTGTCGACAACGCAACACCGGCCAAAGCCGAACTGGTGTTGACCGCACTGCGCGACACGTTCGGCAGCTTCAACGCCGCGCCACTGGTCACGGCCACGGGGCCACGTCAGGCCATGACGCAGTGGCTGGAAGCAGCCAGCGCGCCGGGCGGCTTCAGCATTGACGAAGATCTGGAACTGCGCGCACTGGCCGACACGAAACACTGCGTGCGCTACACCCATCATGGATTGGACGACGACGAAGTACGCGCCCATCTCAAGGCCGGGCTCGCGCCCACGCGACTGGGGCTGACCTGGCGCGACCACGTGTCGTTCCTGCTCAGCGATACGCTGCAGTTGCGCCGCGTGCAGTTTGTCGGCCTGGGCAGCGACGCGGGCGATGGCGTCGCGATCGAGGAGCGCTTCGACAACGACTTCATGCTCATGGTCGGCGAGCTATCGAAGCTGCTCGACGAGCTGACGGCCGTGCTCGGGGGCGAGGCCGAGTAGCTGCGCGCGTGCGCACACCGCAATCGCGGTGCGCGCACGCGCGTTTTCAGCTGGCAGCGACCTGCGCGACCAATGCCCGCACCGCGTCATCTGCGGCTGCAATGCTGGCGTCACGCACATTGCTGCGCGCCATGCCTTCGGCAAGCACCACCTGTACATCCGTCATGCCCATGAAACCCAGGACCTGGCGCACATAGGGCAACTGAATGTCGAGCGGCGTACCGGCATAGTTGCCGCCGCGCGCGCCGACAATGAACACCCGCTTGTTCGGCAGCAGGCCCTGCGGCCCGGCTGCGCCATAGCTGAACGTGACACCTGCGCGCATCACGTGATCGATGTAGGCCTTCAAGCTGGATGGGACACCGAAGTTGTACATGGGCAGTCCCAGCACGATTACATCAGCATCACGCAGTTCCTGGATCAGCGTGTCGGATGTGGCCACCAACGCCTGCTGCGCGGCGCCGCGCTTGTCCGCTGGTACCGCAAAAGCGGCAAAGGTCGCGCCGTCGAGATGCGGCAACGGCGCGCC
>CAMAVY010000326.1 GCA_945861675.1 Klebsiella pneumoniae
TGCGGCGAATCGTGGGTCTGTTCGCCACACCTTTGCACAGGCGACCGGAGCTGTATGCCAACGCCATCGCGGAGCACAGCGCATCGCTGTGATGCCCTGGCTGCGCCAGCGGTCGCTACGCCAGTACACCGCGCCAACTGCACCCGTCACGACCTGCGCGCTGCTGACACTTTCGTAACGCTCAACGACTTGCGGATGCGGATGACCGAAGCGGGATGGGCTGGCCGCGCTGTAGATGACGGTGCGCGGGGTCGTCAGCTGCACCCAACTCGCACTGGATGAGCTACGGCTGCCGTGGTGTGCGGCCAGCAGCAGATCCAGCCCATGCAGATCTGCCGGGTGCGCGGCCATGATGGCCCGCTCGCTGCGGCGCTCGATATCGCCCGGAAACAATGCGCGCGCAGCACCACTGACCAGCAGAACACATGAACGCTCGTTGTCGCTGCCCGGCAGGGGATCATGCGGCCACAAGATCTGGAACAGCACGCCATCCCAACGCCAACGCATGCCGGCACGGCAGAGCGTCAGCCTCGCGGGGACGACCTCGCCTGCGCTCTCACGGTCCGGCGCGAACAGCGCATCGATGCGCACGCTGCCTTGCAGGCTTGCGAGCCCGCCTGAGTGATCGGCATCGGCGTGGCTGATCAAGGCTGCATCCAGACTTGCGTGTCCGCCGCGCAGCAATGCGGGTACGAGTACGGCCGCGCCCGCATCGAATTCAGCTGAAAAGCGCGGCCCAGTATCGACCAGCATGCTGTGCTCGGCGGTCTCGATCAGCGCGGCCGTGCCTTGACCCACGTCGTAGGCGGTAACCACAAAATGCCCGGGCGCAGTCCTTGGCGGCGGCTGCAGCGCGCACGCGAGCACACACAACAGCAACGCCAACCGCCGACCCGGAAAGCCGCTCGGGCTCATGAGCAGCAACGCGCCTGCCAGCAGAGTGAACGGGCTCGCCACCACCGCGAGGCGCGCGACAGAGAGCGTCTGCGCCTGCCAGTCGAGCGCCTGCCACATGAGACTGAGGATGACATCGAGGCATTGCAACAGCGCCGTCCCCGCTGCCGGCACGACCGGCAGCATCAGTGTGCCCAGCAGGGCCAGCGGCACACCCACGATCGACAGTGCTGGTCCCGCCAACAGATTGCCGATGGGGCTGGAGAGTGGCGCCTGGCCGAAGAACAGCAGTAGCAACGGAATGCCTGCCATCAGCATCAACCCTTCGGTCCGCGCCCAGGCGCGCGCAGTACGCCAGCACCAGCCTGCGGCGGCGTCGCGCGTCACAGCCGAGGACCACAGCAGCAATGCCACGCCGACGAATGACAACAGTGTGCCGGGCTCAAGCCATGCCAACGGTTGGACAACCAGCACGCCTGCGGCCGCAAGCAGCAACGAAGGCCACAACCGCTGGCGGCGGCACAGCGCCGCCGCCAGCAACGCAGCGGTGGCCATCAGCAATGCCCGCAAGGTTGGCACGCCGAAACCTGCAAGCCCGCCATAGAGCAGCGCCACACTCGCGGCAAAACCGGCGGCAAGCGCGTGCGCCCGCCCGCTCCTCAGCAGCGCCGGGCACAGACGCAGCAGAAGTTTCGCCAGCACGAATGTCGCAGCCACGATCATGGTCAAGTGCAGGCCGGACACCACGATCAAGTGCACAGTGCCGGTTGCACGAAGCGTGCGCCACTGTGCCGTTGTCAGCCCCGAGCCATCGCCAAGTGCCAGAGCCACGATGACACCGGCCTGCGCAAGCCCGGTCCTGATCACGCTACTGCGCAGTGACTCCCGCCAGTGGTCGAGCACCCGTGGCGCTGTTGTTGCCGTCGATGCGCGCAAACAGCGATTGTCTGCGGATTTGCGCACACTGCCCACGGCATCGATGCCGCGTGTCAGTGTCCAGGCTGCATAGTCGAAGCCTGCGGGGTTGGCAAAGCTGTCCGGTGCGCGAAGCCGAACACTCAGGGAACAGTGCGATCCCGTATCGGGCACGGCCTCCCTGTACCAGCGCAACCGCACACGCTTGATGCGCGCTGCTGTGGCATCCAGGTTGCTCGACGTGTCAACGTTTGACGCATCCTGCAGGCTGCCTGGATCGACGATGAATTCGAAGCGTGCACCTTCGTCGTCGTGCTCTGGCAATCCGACCACTGTTCCACGGATGTTCAGCAGGCGCTCACCGTTCAGCCCCTGGCGCGCATGCAGGCCGTCTGCAATCCAACTCAAGGTTGCAATCGCTGCGAACACTGCAGCTGCGGTACCTCGCCATCGGAGCAGCAGCAGCGACCCACCCAGGACGGTCGCGACACTGAGCAGTGTGGTGCTGGGCCAGCCCGTAGTGGCACTGGCGCAGACAACACCTGCGCTGATGCCGAACAGCACCCGTTGGCCCAATCCGAACCGCCGAATCTGCGTGCGACCATTCTGTATGCGACCAAGCTGCATGCGACCAGAACGCTGCACTTCCATGCACCGATGAGTTGGTGGGTCGCGCAGTGTCCAGGTCCGGAGCAGCGGGTGCTGACTGGCGGGCGCTTTGCCTACCTGTGGAGCCGTCGATGTCGCCCATGGACGCAGCCTGATCGCGGCAGGTCGCACACGGCAGTTAGAGAGGGCTCGCAGGCACAAAGGTCACAGGCGACAAACCTGGCGCTGCTAACATCAGCCCATGCCAAGACGATTTCTCAAGCGATTCATGCCAACCCAGGACCAGCTGCGCGCGCGGCGGGGTCTCGGCTTCATCGGCGAGCGTCTGTTCGACCCGGATGTCTGGCACCTTTCGCGCCGCAGTGTGCGCATGGCCATCCTGGTGGGCATTTTTGCCTGCTGGATCCCGCTGCCTGTTCAAATGCCCATCGCCGGCGGGCTGGCGCTGCTGTTCCGTTGCAATCTACCGCTCTCGGCGTCGCTGTGCTGGATCTCCAATCCATTCACGCTGCCGCCCATGGCGTATGCGGCGTTCAAACTTGGCGCGTGGTTGCTTGGTCGACCTCCGCTCGACCTGCCCGACGAACTCAACGTCGATGCGCTGCTCAGCCAGCTTGGGGAAATTGGCTTCCCGTTCCTGCTCGGCTCGATCTGTGCCGGTCTCGTCTCGGGCCTCGCAGTATCAATGCTGGTCGACCTGCTCTGGCGCTACCTGGTGATCCGCCGCTGGCGGGCGCGTTTGCGCGGCGATGGTGAAGAGAGCTGGCGCCATCACTTTCGCGCGCGTCTGCTCGCGCGCACCGAGCAAGCCCGACATATGTTCGATGGCGTGTCGCCATCAGCGATCAATCCGGATGCAGGCCCTGTACAGGGTCCAATGCCGCCGCTCGCCGTGCCGGATAAATTGCCGCCGCAAGGCTGACGATAAGTCCCAGTGCCGCAACGCTCAGCACATCGCTGACGAGGATTTTCGACGGCACCTCAGTGAAATAGGTGCCTTGCAGCAGGCTGACGCCAAGCACCCACTCCACACCATGCACCACGTGCGTCACGCTGTGTGACAGCGCGATGCCACCCAAGACGCCAAGCGCCAGTCCAATCCCCGCAATCAGCGCGCCATGGGTCATGAATATCCGACCAAC
>CAMAVY010000327.1 GCA_945861675.1 Klebsiella pneumoniae
AGAATCGCCTCGCCACCACGGCCGGCACGCCCCGTGCGGCCAATGCGATGCACATAGGCTTCTGCATCCAGCGGCACGTCGTAGTTGATGACATGGCTGATACGCGCAACGTCCAGACCACGCGCGGCAACATCGGTGGCCACCACCACGTTCAACCGGCCGCTCTTGAGTTGCGCAATGGTGCGCTCACGTTCGTGCTGATTCATGTCGCCATGCATGGCGGCGGCGGCGAATCCCTTTGCAATCAGTGCATCCGCCACTTCGGTTGTAGCGATCTTCGTGCGCACGAACACCAGCGCCGCATCTACATCCTCGACTTCCAGCAGGCGCGTCAGCACCTCTTGTTTGTGCATGTCGCGCACTTGCCAGTAGCGCTGACGAACCGCCGCGACCGTCTTCGTCGCACTGGCGATGTGAATCTCTTTCGGGTGGCGCATGTGCCGACGCGCAATCGCGCGAATCGCATCCGGCAGGGTGGCCGAGAACAGCGCCATCTGACGTTCGGCCGGCATGCGCTCGAGCAGCCATTCAACGTCGTCGATGAAGCCCATGCGCAGCATTTCATCGGCTTCGTCGAGCACCAGCAGCTTCAGATCCGACAACTGCAATGTGCCGCGCGACACGTGGTCCATAACTCGGCCCGGCGTGCCCACAACCACGTGCACACGACCGCGCAAGGCCTGCAGCTGCGTGCCCATGCCCTGGCCGCCGTAGACCGACAGTACCTGCACGCCGGCCATGTGCCGCGAATAGCCACGCAGCGACTCGGCGACCTGCATGGCCAGCTCACGGGTCGGCGTCAGGATCAACGCCTGCGGCTTTGGCAAGCTCAGATCCAGGCGCTGTAGCAGCGGCAGCGCAAACGCGGCAGTCTTGCCTGTACCTGTCTGGGCTTGGCCAAACACGTCCTCGCCAGCGAGCAACGGTGGCAGGCAGGCGGCCTGAATGGGGGATGGGGCTTCGTAGCCCACGTCCGCAAGCGCACGCAGCAACGGATCACTCAGCCCAAAGCCGGCGAAATTCTCGGGAACACTGGACATTGGCGGATCGGCTGGGCGCGGGGGGCGCGCATTCTCCACGTTTTTGGCTGCCGAAGACAGGCGTAAAGCCACGAATATCGGGCTCGACGGCACATTTCGCGCCCAAAGGTCCCGATTTCGGCGCATCGGAGCACTGGGCCGGGGTAGCGAGGAGCCACATCCGACCCACGCGCGCCGGCTCGCATCGACCCCTGCCACGCGCGTCAACCGTGCAGCCGGAGGCACCGGCCACACTCGTACCTGACCTCACATCCAAGCGTCTCCAAGAACGGAAGTGCAATTGAGCCACTACAGCCTGAAGGGCGCGCAGCACTACGCCCAGCATCACGAAAAGAACCTGCGCACGCGTATCACCACGTACCGCGAGCGACAGTTGCTCGCGAAAGCACTGCGCCACATCGGCCGCACTTCTACTGTGCTCGATCTACCTTGCGGCACCGGCCGGTTCTGGCCGGCCATCATGAGCAGCGGCGTCGACACCATCATCGCGGCCGACAACAGCGAAGGCATGCTCACTGTCGCCCGCGAGAGTTCGCCCGAGTTCGCAGCACACATTCAGCGCAATCAGATTCAACTGCTGAATACGTCGATCTTCGACATCGCGCTGCCCGACAACGCAGTCGATGCCATCAGCTGCATGCGCTTCTTTCATCACCTCGCGTTACACAAAGATCGTCTGCTTGCATTGCAGGAACTGCGCCGCGTGACACGCAAACATCTGCTGGTATCGCTGTGGGTCGACGGCAACCTGCAAAGCGGCCGGCGCATGCGCAAGGATGCGCGCACGCCCGCCACCGAAGGCTACGGACCGCGCCGCTGTGTGCGCCGGCGCGACTTCGAAAGCGAGTGTCAGGCAGCCGGATTCAGCATCGAGCAGCATTACGACGTAGCGCCCGGCTGGTCGATGTGGCGCTTGTACGTACTGCGCAAAGTCTGAAGCCGCGCGCGTGCTTGTCCTCACCGGCGCCGCATTCGAAGCCTGCTGGACGCGTCCGTTGGCGCTGATCGAAGCAGCCAATGTGCGCGGGCACGGCCACAGTGCAGCAGGTCTTGCAGCGCCGCACGACTGGCCGGAGATCAACGCGCGCGAAGCGTTTTTTCTCAAACGCCAGCAGGCGTTCTACTGTCATCCCGTCTGGAACATGGGGTTACCAACACCCACGCTGCGGCGCGAGTTGCGACAACTTAACTTCGCGCGAGCCCGCGGATTGCCGGTTCCCGCGATCCTCGCCTATGGCGAAGCCAGCGCAGGCCGAGCCCTGCTGGCCGTCGCCGCCATCCAGAACTGTGTGAGTCTGGACGTAGCGCTGCAGCACCCGGCAATCGATCGGTCCGCACTGTTGACGCAAGTGGGCGTGTGGTTGGCACGCATGCACAGTCTGCGTCTTCGCCATGGCGCGCTCTATCCGAAGCACATTCTCGTGCGGCCGGATGCGCCTGTTGGTGAGTGCGTCTGGTTCATCGATTTGGAGAAGGCACGTCGCATGCTGTCGCAACAGCGCTGCATGCGCGACGATCTCGGGCAACTGAGCAGGCGCGCGCCGTTTCTCACCGAATCCGATCGCGCGGCGGTGGCAGGCGGCTATGGTGCGGCGCACGCGCCTGCCGCACGCAGGTATCTGCAGCTCGGCGCAGGCGGTGTCGACTGAATGTCCTGACGCTGTAAGCACAGCAACGACAAGACGACGAACCCCAAACACCTGAATATGAACGGCAGGGCGAGAAGCAGCATGAGCAACGCAACAGATGATCGCTGGCTGCACGCAACGCCCACACAGTCGGTTGCGTCCTCTACCGACACAACCGGCGCAACCGGCGTGCTGACGGCAGACCAGATCCGCAGCTGGCGTCAGCACGGCTATGCGTTCGTCCATGGCATCTTCGAGACGGCGAGCATCACGGCGCTGCGCACGGAAGCAAAGCAGCTGTTTCCCGCGCCCGGCACGCCTCGTGCCGCAGAAATCGCTGACTTCGGCAGCGCTGGCCAGCTCAAGTTTCCGTCACCCGTGCCGGGCTTCAACGCACTTACGCTGCATCCGCGCCTGCTCGCGTGCGTCAGTGAATTGCTCGGCGTTGCGATTGCCGAGTTGCGCTTGACGCAGTCGGACCTCTGGCCGAAGTACGGCCGCAGCCCAGAGAACAACACCGCGTCCACGGCGGCCGCCCGCTCACCCGCCCGCGCGCGTGACAACGACGACCAACGCATCCACGTCGACTATCCCAATCACACGCTGGCGCATCCGAGTCCCTGGCACCGACCCGAAGCCGTCGAACTCATCGTGTACCTGGATCGCGTTGAAGACTGCGGCGGTGCAACCGCAGTTGTGCCGCGCAATGGACCAGACGATCCAGCGTACCGCTGGCCCATCGTCGACACGCCAGGCGTGGGCGAGCTCGACTACGTCAACGACAGAAGCCACGCCGAAGCCTACTTCGCCGAGCAGCGGCCGCACCTTGCCGATTGGCGCGCCACGCTCTACGCGCGCGAGCGGCGCGCGCACTTCAAGCCGGGCGATGT
>CAMAVY010000328.1 GCA_945861675.1 Klebsiella pneumoniae
GAGTCGGTACGGCGTGGCAATGGAGCCCATGCCGCAGCAGGTACTTGCGGCGGGCGCGGACCTGGTCCTGTTCTCGGGCGACAAACTGCTTGGCGGACCGCAGGCCGGGCTGATCGTCGGGCGGGCCGATCTCATCGAGCGCATCAACGCCAACCCGCTCAAGCGTGCGCTGCGGCTGGACAAGCTCTCGCTGGCGGCGCTGGCTGCAGTACTGAAGCTTTACGGCGACCACGACCGACTGGTGAGTGAATTGCCACTACTGCGCCACCTCGGGCGCGACATGGCGCAGATGGAACGCACCGCCGGCGAATTCATCGCAGCCTTCTCCGCGCGCTTTGCCCCGCAGATCACGTTGCACACCTGCATCACGCAGGCGCAACTCGGATCAGGCTCGCAGCCAACCACACAGATTCCCAGTGTCGCGCTTGCGTTTGCGTCTACAGGAGCCGCGAAACAGCTCACGCTGCTCGCGCGCCTGCTCCGGCAAGCACCGCTTCCTGTGATCGGGCGCATCCAGTCGCAGCAGTTGTTGCTGGACCTGCGAACACTTGATGACCCGACTGCACTGCATCGCGCACTGGCGCAGGTTGCAGATCGCTTCGTGCAGATCACGCGCGCAGGAGCCGAGTAACGTGATCATTGCCACCGCCGGCCATGTAGATCACGGCAAGACTGCGCTGGTGCGTCGCCTGACAGGGATCAACACCGATCGTCTACCGGAAGAGCAGAAGCGCGGCATGACGATTGACCTGGGCTTTGCCTATGTCGACGCCTTCGGCACGCGCACAGGTTTTGTGGACGTGCCCGGCCACGAACGCTTTCTGCACAACATGCTGGTCGGTGCCAGTGGCATCGACCTCGCGCTGCTTGCGGTAGCTGCCGACGACGGCGTCATGCCGCAGACGCGTGAACATGTGCAGGTGCTCAATGTGCTGGGCGTCTCGCGTGCAGTCGTCGCCATTACGAAATCTGACCGTGCCACGCCGGCGCGCATTGTCGAGGTCCGCGCAGATGTAGAGCAATTGCTCGCCCCGACCGCCATGCGCGGTGCAACCAGCACGGCCGTGTCGTCCATCACAGGCGACGGCATCGATGAGCTCCGTGCGCAGCTGACTGCCATGGCCGCACAGTTGCGCACGAACAGCCATACAGCACCCCGCGAAACCGCAATGTTCAGGCTGGCCGTCGACCGCGCATTCACAGTGACGGGTACCGGCACAGTGGTGACAGGTTTCGTTCACGCCGGTCAATGCGCACGTGGTGAGGAACTGCTGCTGTTGCCCGCAGGCATACGCGTTCGCGTGCGCGGAATTCACGCCAACGACGCAGAACAGGCGCAGACCCATGCTGGCCAGCGCGCGGCGCTTGCACTCAGCAATGTGGAGCGCGACGCGTGTGCACGTGGCAGCTGGCTGGTCGACCCGGACAGCGGCCCGCTATGTTCGCGACTGGTTGCAGTGCTGCATCCGGACACACGACTGCCGAACCACAAGGACTGGCTGAACGTGCACCTGCACGTCGCCAGCAATCACGTTGCGGCACGCTTGCATGCCTGGACCGACGAGTATGGCCGCCAACTCGTCGAACTTCGGCTGCACACGCCGTTGCCGCTTGTCTACGGCGATCGCTTCGTACTGCGCGACACGGCCGCCGTTACGACGCTGGGCGGTGGCAGCGTACTCGACCCGTACCCGCCGACGCGCGGCGTCAAACAGGCAGCCTACGCACGCGCGTTAGCAAAGTACCTGCAGCCCGACGCAGCAGCGTCACTGGCCGAGGCGGTGCGCCTCGACCAGGTTGTTGGCATCGAGTCGTTCCGGCACGCCTGGAATCTGAAGCCGCAGCAAGTGAGTGCATTGCTCGAAACCTGCAATGCGGCGATGTTCGGGCGCGGCGCCGGGGCGCGTGCACTGGGCACGAACCTGCTCAGACGATTCGCCGATGAAATCGCGAACACCGTCGCCGGCTGGCACAAGGCAAACCCGCACGTGCGCGGCATCCGCGCGGATCAATTGCACGCGGTACTGCGCCGCAAGATGCCTGCGGACATCATTGCTGCCATTGCAGATCACATGGTCGAGCAAGGCAAACTCAACCGTAGTGCCGGCTTCCTGCAATCGCCGGGACACACACCACACATCAGCCAGGATGACGCTGCGCTGTGGCAGCGCATTGCCCCACTACTTGTCGTGAATGCCCGACCGCCCGCGCTGCATGACATCGCGCGCCGCCTGCAGGCCGATGTAGACACACTGCGCGTGGGCCTGCGCAGGCTGGCCTTCGCGGGCCTGGCGGTGCAGGTGTCCGACAATCGCTTCTTTCCCGCGGCGCAGATCGATGCGCTCATGCAGCTCGCCCGCGATCTGGACGATGCGTCGGGCGGCGAAGGCTTCCGGGCCACCGCGTTCCGCGACGGCACAGAGCTCGGCCGCAACCTCGCGATCGAAGTACTCGAGCATTTCGACCAGACCGGCTTCACAGTACGCAAAGGCGACCGGCGCCACGTCAGCCGCATTGCACAGGCCGGCCAACGCCGCGTGTAGACTCGGCCGCGGAAGAGCATCGCCTCCGGTGAGGTGCCCGGACTTCAAACCCGGTGGGGTGCGTTGAACGCGCCCGGTGGGTTCGACTCCTGCCTCTTCCGCCATTTCAGGGTTCGGCCACGTTCAAGACTGACCAACTACGCACAGCCAGTCCCTTTCTTTACAAATACTTAGTGGCATTTACTGCTCTCCTTGATACGACGACGTTCGCTACCATTCCGCCACCAAGTGATGGGTTGAATGCCGGGATGGATCTTCGGTTAGGGGGAAGGACTCATTGACCAATCCTGCAACGACGGTGCCCGCCTGGCACCCGACTGTGCACTGATCGGGCTCAGCATGCGCACCGTGCAGCGCTGGCAGCAGCCAGCGCAGGTAGCTGATCGTCGTGTCGCCGATCAGCGGCGCTATGTGTGCCCGCACAACAAGCTCAGCGCCGAGGAACGCCAGGCGGCACTCGCACTGCTCAACAGCGATGCGTACAAGGACCCGCCGCCCAGTCAAAGCGTGCCCAGACTGGCTGATGAGGGTCAGTACCTCTGCAGCGAATCAACGCTGTATCGGCTACTGCACGACGTTCGACAGATGACCCATCGTGGCCTGGCGCGGGCACCGCATCCGCGCAGCAAACCACGCGCGTTGTTGGCGTCGGCACCCGATCAGATCTACTGCTGGGACATCACCTACCTGCCAACTGCGGTACGCGGCGAGCACTTCTACCTGTACCTCTTCGAAGACGTGTTCAGCCGCAAGATCGTCGGCTGGCAGGTGTACGACCACGAAAGCGCTGCATTGGCGGCGCAACTGCTGGAAGACATCTGTCGGCGCCAAGGTATCGTGCCCGGTCAGGTCACTGTGCATTCGGACAATGGCTCGCCCATGAAGGGCGAAACGATGCTGGCCACGATGCAGCGTCTGGGCGTCGCTGCGTCCCGCAGTCGGCCGGCGGTGAGCAACGACAAC
>CAMAVY010000329.1 GCA_945861675.1 Klebsiella pneumoniae
ACCGACAACGCATGCAGGCGTCGCCGACGCGCGCGGGCGACGGTACCGAACTCGGCTTCACGGCTGCTGGTCATGGCTGCTGCAAAGCGCAGCCGGCGCATACGCTCGGCCCGTTCTTCGGCATAGGGCGCGAATGCACGCTCGGACCAGTCGTCGCCCGCGAGCAGAATGTCCCGCACCAGTCGTACATCGCGATGTGTGATCGACAAACCTTGACCCGTGATCGGGTCATTGCGCCCGGCGGCATCGCCAATCAGCACAACACCCGGCGCATAAGGCACAGCGGTCCAGGTATCGTGATTCGGATACACATTGCACGGCCCTGCGGGCCGGCCGTTCACGATGCCCTGCACACCAGGGATCGACTTCAGCGCGAACGCCTCAAGAAACTGTTGCGGCCCTGTTGCGCCGTGAAAGCGGCCGCGTTGCGTTGTCGCAAAGCCGAGATACAGGCGGACCCGCGACGCTGACTGTGGAAAAACCAGCGCGTTGACGTCGCCTTCTGTGCTGATGCACTGCAGGTCCGCAGGCCAGCCCTCGACATCTTCCACCAGCATGCCGCTGAACCAGTGATGCTGCTGATCTTCATGCAACGCAATGCCAAGTTGCTGGCGGGTCAATCCATTGCGGCCATCCGCACCAACAATCAGCTTGGGGCGCAACGTGTGCGTGACGCCGCCGTGCTCGAAGCGCACCGTAGGCGATTCACCGGCGAGCACTTCGGTGCGTCGTACGCCGCGCAGCAAGCGCGCGCCCGCTGCTACCGCTGCGTCATCAAGCAACGTACACATGCGCGGATGGCCAAGACACAACGGGCCAGGAATGCCCGGCAGCAGTGTCGAAAGATCCAACGCACTGTTCGCCGCTTCATCGGGTGGCACGCCTTCAGAAAAGGTTATGTGCCGACCAAGATGGTGCCCGCCGTGCTGCATGTAGAGGTCGTACAGGCCCAGTGATTTGACCTCGGCGACGCCCCACGGCGCGATCCACTCGCCGCGCACCACGTCCTGATGTTCGAGCGTACGTTCGAGCAACAACACATCGATGCCGGCGCGTGCCAACACGGTGGCCAGGGCGCCACCCGCGATGCCTGCGCCGATGATCACGACTTCAGGGTTCAAACTCGACGTGTCGGAGGCTGTTGCACTGGCGTTGGTGGTCGCATTCGGCTCAGACGACATCGCGCACCACTGCCAGATAGCTCGCCATGGCGCGCAGGTGCGCATCGACACCTTCCAGCCCAGCCGTCTGCGACGCAATGGCAATGTGCGTTGCGCCAACATCGCGCCACTTCTCGGCATGGCTGTGCCAGCGTTCAGGCGTGCCACCACGAACCTGTGCCTGCGCCTGCACGCCGAAGCCTTCCATCGACAGGCCGCGTTCGGCACGCAGCCTGGTAATGCCCTTCAGGACCTCAGCCGCCTCCGGCGTGGGCCCCATCAAGGGAATCCAGCCATCACCCAACTCCGCGCAGCGCGTAAGCAACGCAGGCGCACTGCCGCCGAACCAGATCGGCACCTGCTTGGACGGACGCGGATTGATGCCGGCCGCGCTCACGTGGTGGTACTGGCCCTCATAGGTCAATGTTTCTTCGCCCCACAACCGGCGCAACAGATCGACCTGTTCACTCTGCCGGCGGCCGCGGGTCTTGAAGTTCTCGTTCAGACCCTCGTACTCAATCTGATTCCAGCCCGTGCCGATGCCCAGGCGAAGACGGTTGTTCGACAACAGCGCAACTTCTGCGGCCTGCTTCGCGACCAGCACCGTCTGCCGCTGCGGCAGGATCAGTACAGCGGTCATCAGACCAATGCGTTCGGTGACCGCGGCGAGAAACGCCAGCGTCGTAAACGGCTCGTGAAACTGCACATCCTTGTCGTAGGGCCGATTGCGCCAGCCACCCGGACGGTTCGGGTCAGCACCCAGCACATGGTCATAGATGAGCAGATGGTCCGCACCCAGCGCTTCGGCACCTTGAGCAAACGCCTTGATGGCACCCGGATCAGTACCGATTTCGTTATGCGGAAAGACAACGCCGTACTTCATGCAGACACCTTGAGTCGTATTTGCGGCCGGGGATGAATGGACCTCGCGCGACCAGGCGCTACGTGCACAGCGCGACACGGAAGCAGGGCTTCGCATTCAAAGAACTCATTGATGAACGACGATAGCAGCCGGCCTGAACGCAGCATCGTCAGTTGTCTAATACCTGTTTTGCAGTCGTGCTGCACCCACTCTTTGCGGCTCGATCAGTTCATCTCGAACCCACCCGCCACCGACAGCGCAACGCCAGTGACATTCGGTGCCGTGGCGAGATACAGCGCAGCGCCGCCCATGTCCTCGACGGTTTGCGGGCGCCCCAATGGAATGGTCTGCGCCATGGCCGCCGCGAACGCATCTGCATTGGCGTCGGCGCTGGCATCGTTGGTGCCGGTGCGCCGGGGCATCAGATGCTCCAACCACATGGCGGTGCCCACCATGCCCGGGCAGATCGCATTGACGCGCACACCGGACGCCGCGAGTTCCGCCGCCAACGACTGCGTAAAGCCGATTGCCGCAAATTTCGAGGCGCAGTACGCGGTCATGTTGGGGTAGCCCTGCTTGCCCGCAATCGACGCCGTGATCACGATGCAGCCTTTGCTTGCCCGAAGCGCCGGCACGGCAGCGCGACTCATCAGGAACAGGCCTTTGCAGTTCACGGCGAAGATGCGCTCCCAGGCCGCTTCAGAAAATGCCTCTATTGCGCCTGAGTCGACCACGCCGGCATTGTTGATCAACACATCCAGTTGGCCATATCGCGCCAGCGTTTCCGCCACTACGGCAGCGCAGGCATCGGGTTGCGTGACATCGAGCGCGAGCGCGCAGTGCCGACCAGAGGTGTTCTGCAGACTCTGAAGCGTGCGCGTTGCGTCGTCGCTGCTGGCAAGTTTGTATGTCCAGTCGCCTGACGCCGGGGCGGTACTGGCGTTCGCACTGCCTGAATCACGAATGCCGACATCGGCGATCACCACGTTGGCGCCCGCCTTGGCAAACGCAACGGCAATACCGGCACCGATTCCACGGGCCCCGCCGGTCACCAGCACTGTCTTGTTCTGCATGGAAAGGTTACTCATCAGCGGACTCGTACATCGGCACACATTGCGCCGGACAGTAACTACACACACGCCTGCATGTACACCATGCCCGGACAGGCAGGGCCCGGACAGGCAGGGCCTGGACAGGTTGCGCCCGGTGCTGCACATCGCCACCATGCCGGCACGCTCAGGCGCCGAAGCAGCAGGACCTATCGTGGCCGCAACCCGCAATGATCTTGAACAGCAACTGCAGCGCACGATCCCGGATGCGCGTCTGGAAAGGCAGGCACTTCCACTTGTGCCGGAGCTGTCGCTCTATCTCTTGTCGGAAGACTATCCGCGCGGACCCATGCCACGTGCCGCCATGCAGGTGATCATGGAGCAGCCGACCTACTGGGCATTCTGCT
>CAMAVY010000330.1 GCA_945861675.1 Klebsiella pneumoniae
GCATCTGCTGCATGCGGCATTGCGCAACGTACTCGGGACGCACGTTGAGCAGAAGGGGTCGCTGGTGAACTCCGGGCGTCTGCGCTTTGATTTCACGCACTACGACGCGATGAAGCCCGAGCAGATTCGTGCGGTCGAGGCGCTCGTGAACGAACAGGTGCGGGCCAACTCCGACGTGCAGACGGCAGTACTTTCGTATGACGATGCGGTCGCGCGCGGCGCGATGGCGCTGTTCGGTGAGAAGTACGGCGACAAGGTTCGCGTGCTGACTATGGGTGACGGCTTCTCCGTTGAGCTTTGCGGTGGCACGCACGCGAGTCGCACGGGCGATATCGGTGGCGTGAGAGTGCTGTCCGAGAGTGGTGTTGCTGCTGGAGTTCGCCGTATCGAGGCCGTGACCGGAAAGGCTGTCACCGCGTTGCTGGACCAGTCGATTGCATCGCTTGATGAACTGGCCGCGCTGGTCAAAGGCACGCGTGAAGATGTTCTGCGCAAAGTACAGGCGCTGCTTGATCAGAATCGCGTGCTTGGCCGGGAGCTTGAGCAGTTCAAAGCGAAGGCGGCGGCGATGCGTGGCAGCGATCTCGCCTCGTCAGCGACGGATGTACGTGGCATCAGCGTTCTGGCGGCCAGCATCGGCGACGCAGACAGCAAAACCCTGCTGGCGACGCTCGACAGCTTGAAAGAGAAGCTGCCAAATGCCGTGATCGTGCTGGCTGCGATCGAAGACGGCAAAGTCAATCTGGTTGCCGGGGTTGCTAAATCGCTCGTCGGCAAGCTAAAAGCTGGCGATCTTGTTCGCGATATCGGGCTTCTGGTCGGTGCACGTGGCGGTGGCCGAGCAGACATGGCGCGAGCAGGAGGAGGAGAGCGATTGGAGGCGCTGCCCGCCGCGCTGGAAGCTGTCACTTCGTGGGTTGAGTCCCGCGCCTGAGCAGGCGCGTTGGAGCCGCGTATTTGGTGACGACGTGAAGAAATCTTGGAGTGACTGCAAATGTTGATTCTGACGAGACGCGTTGGCGAGACCCTGATGATTGGCGACCACGTCACGGTTACTGTGCTTGGCGTCAAGGGTGATCAGGTGCGAATCGGCGTGAATGCGCCGAAGGATGTCTCGGTGCACCGTGAAGAAATCTATGAGCGCATTCAGAAGGAACGCAGTGAGGACGGACAGCAGCAGTCCGATTGAGCAGCGGGCTGCATGGTTTCGCAGTAGCGTTTCATGGCTGCTTGGGTCTGTGACCCGGTGCTATAGTCAGCGACCTTCATTGGCACCTGCACGAATGAAGGTCAATGCCTAGGAGAGATGGCCGAGTGGTCGAAGGCGCTCCCCTGCTAAGGGAGTATGGGCGGAAGCTCATCGAGGGTTCGAATCCCTCTCTCTCCGCCAATTGACCCCTTCGACAGTGTCCGCCGACGTCCATCGCCCTCCGCGAACGTCGAGTTACCTCGAAGATAATCAAAGAGTTAGCGGGAATCGTCAGCGATTCTTGCACCCCCGTCGTTCCGGGCAGTCCACCTCCGTTTGCTACTATCCACGACCTCGCTTGTAGAGCCAGTTGTGGAGTCGCGCGGCGTGGGTACGCAAAAGTCCTTCACTGTGAAGACCGCCGATGCTGCCAAGACCGGCATGCACGGTGTCGGCCAGGGCCTCTGGTTGCTGGTGTCGAAGACGGGGACCAAGTCCTGGGTGTTCCGCTACCAGATCGCCGGCAAGGCGCGATCCATGGGGCTGGGCAGCTATCCGTCGGTCGGGTTGGCCGAGGCTCGACACCGTGCTCAGGCGGCGCGGGACCAGATCCGGCGCGACGGCATCGATCCCCTGGCGCAGAAGGCCGAGGCCGCGCGCCAGGCCGAGGAGTCGCGAGCGAAGGCTGCGACCTTCATGGATGTCGCGCGCGAGTACATCGCCGCGCACCGTCCGAGCTGGCGTAACCCGAAGCACGGCGACCAGTGGCACAACACGCTCGTGAAGTACGCCGAGCCGGTGTTCGGTGCGACGCCTGTCGCCGAGATCGACCGCACGCTCGTGCTCGAGGTCCTGCGCCCGATCTGGACCTCCAAGACCGAGACGGCCACTCGCGTTCGTTCCCGCATCGAACTGGTCCTCGACCATGCCGAGGCGAAGGGGCTGCGCGCGGAGGGGATGCGCAACCCGGCTGCGCTGGCAGGGCTGCGGAGCTTCCTGCCGCCAGCCCGCAAGGTCGCCACGGTTGTCCACCACCCGGCGCTTCCCTATCAGCGCATGAGCGCCTTCATGACCGCCCTTCGTGTGCGCGCCGGCAACGGCGCGCGGGCGCTGGAGTTCGCGGTGCTCACTGCAGCGCGCAGTGGCGAGGTGCGCGGCGCGACCTGGTCCGAGGTCGATCTGGGGTCCGGCCTCTGGACGATCCCGGCCACGAGAATGAAGGCAGGTCGAGCGCACCGTGTTCCATTGTCGGGTGCGTCGCTGAAGCTGCTGAAGGCACAGCTGGTCGGTGCAGAAGGCACGCCGAGCCCGGAGGACTACATCTTCCCTGGCGCGCGTGCCGGGCGCCCGCTCTCGGACATGAGCATGACCGCGCATCTGCGTGGAATGAACGAGCAGGGCCAGGACTTCGTCGACGCCGCCGGTCAGACGGTGACTGCTCACGGCTTCCGCAGCAGCTTCCGCGACTGGGCGGCGGAGCAGACGCACTACCCGGCGGAGATGGCCGAGATGGCCCTCGCACACACGGTTGGCTCGAAGGTCGAGGCAGCCTACAGGCGCGGCGACATGTTCGAGAAGCGCCGTCAGATGATGGCCGACTGGGCGGCTTGGTGTGGCGGCAGCTTCGCGGCGACTGATGTTTCGGGGGTGGATGCCGCCCCCTGGAAGGCATCCGCGCGCGGAGCGTAGAAGCGCCAACGCGAGGAAGACTCTGTGGCAGGGCATCTCAACGTCCTGGCGAGCTTTTTTCTCGCGATGCCAACATGGCAGCACGACTGACTCGACCGTTGTTCCTCCTGCCGCTGCAACCGGAAGCAGCCGGGACATGTGTGTGGGGCCCCGGCTGCGGCAAGAACAGCACGCGCGACTCGGCGCGCGCAGGGATACTCGTGCGCCGTGGAGCATCGGCTCCGGCGTGTTCTGCACATGTGCGAGGTCGTCGGCCCGATCGTGCGCCGCCGTGGGTCTCCACGTTGGCGACGGCAGGGTGGCTGGCCCATCGTCGCCTCCGTCACGGCCGTGTCCAGTCGTCATGAAGCGCAATCCCATCTCGGTCCGCCTGGAAGCCGACGAACTCGCATTCGTCACCACCTACGCGCGCAATCACCAGTGCAGCCAGTCGCAGGCCGTGCGCGCACTGCTGCAGATCGGCCACAAGTACATGGGCACCTCCGGCGCGAACTTCATCGACGCCGTGCACGGTCTGGATGCGACCGTCGCCGCTGTGGCGGACGATGTCTTAGAGATTCGTGGTG
>CAMAVY010000331.1 GCA_945861675.1 Klebsiella pneumoniae
TGAAGCCGTCGATGTCGGAACACAGAAGCTGCCGCGCAATGCCCTCGCGCGCCATCTCCTCGATCAGGATGCCCCGGCGCGTGAGCATCTTCATCAGCCGGGTGATGACCGTGTGCAGCAGCGCGTGCAGTTCGTCGTTGCTGGGCGCCCTGGCTTCGACGAACACCGGCACACCATCGGCACCGCACCGGTACACCCCGTCCAGCACCAGGCAATGCAGATGTATGTTGAGGAATAACCGCCCAGACTACCTTGCCGTTGACGGTGACGGTCTACTACCCATTCCATCCGCTCAGGCGCCAGTCGCTCGAGGTGCTGCTCTGGCCGCGCCAGGCCCATCTGTCGGTGACGGTGCGCGCGCCCGATGGCTCGGCGTTGAAGATTCCGCTGTGGATGCTCGAGCCCGCCGCTGGGCGGATCGAGCTGCGCGAGCAGGTCGAACTGAGCCTACCGACATGGCTTGCATTGGCCGCACTGCTCCAGGCGCATTCTGTGCTCCTCACCACAGTGCCGGAGCCGCGCCATGCCCATACCGATGCCCAAACAGATCAACCTCGATCTCGACGACGAAGCGCCAACGCCGCTGGTCGTTCCACCCGAGTGCAAGCCAACGCTGATCGACCTGATGGCGCAGGCCATCGCCGCCGTGTGGCGCAGCGCACAGGAGACGGATCATGAAGAGCACTGAATCGGCCTCCAAAATCACTGCCGCACACCTGGCGCGCAAGGCGGTGGTCTACCTGCGCCAGTCATCGATCGCGCAGGTCAGAACCCACGTGGAGAGCACGCGGCTGCAGTACGCGTTGAAGGACACCGCCAAGGCCTACGGCTTCGCCCAGGTCGAGGTGATCGACGTCGACCTGGGCATGAGCGCATCCAGCGGCGCAAGGGTACGGGAAGGCTTCAAGCAGCTGCTGGCCAGCGTCGCCCTGGGCGAGGTGGGCATCGTGCTCAGCCGGGAGCCCTCGCGCCTGTCACGCACCGACAAGGACTGGTGCCACCTGATGGAGCTGTGCCGCGTGCCCGACACGCTCATCGGCGACGCCGACAACATCTACGACCTGAATCGGCTGGACGATCAGCTGCTGCTGGGCATCAAGGGGACCCTGAGCGTGCTGGAACTCGGTACGCTAAAGCTGCGCATGCAGCAGGGCCGCGAGGCCAAGGCACGGCGCGGTGAGCTCGGTCGTGTCCTGGCACCCGGCTACGTGATGGACGCCGACCAGCGCATCGTCAAAGACCCCAACCTGCGCGTGCAGCAGGCCATGGCGATGGTGTTTGGCCGCTTCGATGTGCTGGGCAGCATCCGCCAGACGCATCGCTGGTTCCACGACGAGCGCATCGAGCTGCCGGTGAACAAGCCCGTGCGTGGCCGCTTCGAGCTGCGCTGGCAGCTGCCGACGATGGGCTTCATCAAGGACGTGCTGAGCAACCCCCTCTATGCCGGTGCCTACGTCTATGGCCGCCGACCGGTCAAGGTCAGCGTCCGCGATGGCCAGACGATCAGGCGTCAACGCAGCGTCCAGGAGCCCGAGACCGCGGGCGTCTTCATCGCCGAGCACCACGAGGCGTACATTGCGTGGGACAGCTACCAACGACACCGAGAAACCATGCGCAGCAACGGCGGCAACTTCGTGCAGGACGAGGCGACACTGTCGGTACGCAGCGGCCACGGGCTGCTGACGGGCTTGCTGCGCTGTGGCCGCTGTGGGCGCAAGTTGCACATCCGCTACTGGGGCCGGCACGGCACCGCATCGCGCTACCTGTGCCTGGGTGACTTCCAAAGCGGCGGCTCGTACTGCCTGGGCTTCGGCGGTGCCACCGTCGATCGGCGCCTGGGCGAGCACATCCTGGCCGTGATCTCGCCGCACGGGGTCCAAGCCAGCCTGGTGGCCATCGCCCAGCTGCAAGGAGATGGCAGCGACAAGTGCTCGGCCCTGCAGCGGCAACTGCAGCAGGCGCGCTACGAGGCCGAGCGCGCCTTTGCGCAATACGACCAGGTCGAACCCGGCAACCGTCTGGTGTGCGATGTCCTCGAGCAGCGCTGGAATGCCAAGCTCGAAGAGCAGCAGCGCATCGCCAAGGAGCTCGACGCACTGAAGGACGCAGCCGCTGCGCTGACGCCGGCCGACGAGCTGACCTTGCGTGAGCTTGGCCGGCACTTCGCCGAGGTCTGGAACAGCAACACCTGTCCGATGACGTTGAAGAAGCGCATCGCCCGCACGCTGATCAACGAGATCGTGGTCGACATCGACGCGGCGCAGCAACTCAACATGGTCATTCACTGGCACGGCGGCTGTCACACGAACTTCAGCATGAACAAGCCCATGTCGGGCGCCGTCGTGCACAAGACGGCAATCGAGGACGTCGATCTCATCACGCGCATGGCCCCGCGCTATGGCGACGACGAGATCGCGCGCGTGCTGAGCAAGCTCGGCCGGCGCACCGGCAAAGGCAATCGCTGGAGCCAGGCGCGCGTGGCCACTGTGCGGCGCAAGCACCACATCGCGGCACCGCAGGCGACCGATCCCGACGTCCTCAATCTGGCACAGGCCCAGAAACACACCGGCGTCAGCGATACGACGCTGATGCGGCTGATCCGCGCCAAGCTGCTGGCGGTGCAGCAGGTCGCGCCCTACGCGCCACTGGAGATCAAACGGGTAGATCTTGACAACGAGCCGGTGGCGGGCATCATAGGGCACCTCAAGAGCACCGGCAAGCTGGTGCTCGACAGGGATCCGTCGGCCGAACAGGCGCCCCTGTTCTAAACGAATCAATCACTTGCATAACGAGGGTATTGTGGCTGCACATTCAGGTTGGCCGCAGACCCAAAGCGTTGGATCAGCGTGACGGCGCCGCTGTCGGCTTGATCGGCCGTGAGTCCGGCTTGCCCGAGCAGATGGCGCGTGATCACGCGGTGCACCACCTGCAGCACGGGTGTCACCAGTTTGGGCTGCGCGGCCAGCAGCACGCGCAGCGGGATGGGCAGCGACAGCACCCACTGGCGCACCGGCACGTGCGGGATGACGTGGTCTACCAGATGCGCCGCGGTCTGCGACATGCGTCGGGCTCCGCACGAGGGGCAGAACCCCCGCCGCTTGCAACTGAAGGCCAGCAGCTTGTCGTGGCCGCAGTCGCCGCAGCGCAGGCGCAGGAAGCCGTGCGCCAGAATGCCGCATTCGAGGAAGGCGTCGAACTCGTCCTTGACGAATTGCGGCAGCCCGGCACCGGTGCTCTCTTCGGCCTGGGCGAAGAACGTCGCGGCGTGTTGCTGCACCAGGCGGTACAGCGTGGTCTGCTCGGGCCGGTGGCGCGCGTAGTGGACCGGGGCGCCATCGCAATGCGCCCTCGCGGTCTGGTGAGCGTTGGTTTGCAC
>CAMAVY010000332.1 GCA_945861675.1 Klebsiella pneumoniae
CTTCTGCGGTTTCTCGAAGAAGTCGTCGAAGACTTCGAACAGGCCGAGCCCCAGGTAGATCACGGTTTCGATCCACAACACGCTCTGCAGCAGCGGTGTGTTGGCGTAGAACTCCGTTGAACTCAGCATGCGTTATCTCCGTGGCGGCAGGGCGCTGCGTGGGTTCGAGCCCCTTTGCCCTGGCAAATTGAATCTAGGCGTTCGGGCAGAGACTGCAACCGCGAGGACATTCCCTGACGTCAAGACTCGACCGATGAACGGCACACGGATAGGCAACAGGTCCTATGTACGCTACCGTACGGAGGCTTGCCAGCCAAACGGGAAGCATTCACGGGCGCGGTCGTGGACCAACCCCGGCCCGTGTACACGAAGGTGTCGTCATGCATTGTCGGCAGAGCTCGTATTGGGTTCGCGACCAGCTTCGCACGCCACGTCGATCACGTGTGCCCCATCTTCGCAGCGTCCAGCGCTTTCGCAGCCGGACGAAGCAGCCGTCGATCAATACAGCAACCATGATCATGACGCGACTGCGACAGGCGACCAGCGTGCGTCACGCCGCGCTGGAACGCCAACTGCCGTTGCTCCATCCGCAGCTCTCGCGTGAACACTATTGCCAGTTCATGGCGAGATTTCTGGGCTATTACGCGCCTCTGGAGGCGCGGCTGCTGACACTGCCGTGGTGGCAGGACATCGGCTTCGACTACACCGAACGCTACAAGACGCCGCGCCTGATGCGCGACCTGTTGGCACTGGGTGTCGCGCCTCACACGTTGGCCACGGCGCCGCGCTGCGAGTGTTTTCCGGCTATCGATACGCTGTCACAAGCCCTCGGCTGCCTGTACGTGATCGAAGGCGCAACCCTGGGCGGACAAGTCATTACCAGACACTTGAAGGCCAATCTCGGGCTTACGCCGACCTCGGGAGCGGCCTTCTTCGATGGCTATGGCGCAGAAACGGGCGCGCGCTGGCGAACCTTCACCACTATGCTGAACACCTTCTCCGACACATCTGACGAGCTCGATCCGATCATCGACACTGCCAACCGAACGTTTGAGACCATTGATCGATGGTTGTTTCCGGCGGCGCCATCATCGACGACACATCGATGACGGGCAGCACACCTGAGTCCCCGTCACTGCCGTGGGCCAACGCCGTCTATAGCGCCAAGCGTCACGGCACCAGCCTCACCGACTGCGACAGCGAACCGGTGCAGACGCCTGGTTGCATTCAAGCGCACGGTGCGTTGCTGACAGTGCGCATGACGGACCTGACGATATTGCAGGTCAGTGAAAACGCAGCGGATCATCTGGGCGCGACGCCGGCTCAACTGTTGGGCCAGCCTGTGGCGCGGGTGGTCGGTGAAGCAAACGCGGCGAGTTTGAGCACGCTGCTGCAGCGCGAATCGCTTGAGGGAAACGCGCTGTTTGCATTCACGCTGCCGGCGCGCGAACACTCAAGCGCGCTTGATGTAAGCGTACACACGGTCGACGGCGTGGCCATCCTGGAGTTCGAATCGACTCATCGCGCCGCAGGCAAGACGGGCACTGACCTGTTCATGCGCGTGAAGTCTGCGGTGTCCGGTTTGCAATCGGCCAACGGTCTAAGGGCTTTCTGTCAGCGCGTAACAGCGGAAGTGCGCAGCATTACCGGCCTGGATCGCGTGATGGTCTATCGGTTTCACGCCGATCAACATGGCGAAGTGTTCGCCGAAAGCAAAGCCCACGAGCTGCATTCGTGGCTGGGGTTGCACTACCCGGAGGGCGACATTCCGAAACCGGCGCGCGATATTTTCAAGCGCATCTGGATTCGCCCGCTGCCGAACGCGGCCGGGCCGCTGGTGGAACTGGTTCCGCTGGCAAATCCCGACAGTGGCCGCCCGCTCAACATGACCCACTGCGCGTTGCGCGGCGCTTCGGTGATGTACACCGAATACCTGGCGAATATGGGCGTGGCCGCATCGCTGACTATGCCGATCATGAGCAATGGCGAGTTGTGGGGATTGATTGCGTGCCACCATTACACGCCCACGCAGTTCCCACATGAGATGCGTGCCGCGTGCGAATTTCTTGCGCAGGTCGCGTCGCTGCAACTGAAATCCGCAGAGCAGAGCGAACAACTGCTGTATCGCCTGAAGCTTGAGGGCGTGCATCAGCAACTCGTCGCCAAGGCGGCACAACAGGGCGACTTGATGGCGTTGACCGACAGCCAGCCGTCGTTGCTGGATGCGATGGACGCGGGTGGGGCCGCCTTGTATCACCTGGATCGCTGGTGGTGCGCAGGCCGCACGCCGAGCGTTGCGCAGCTCGATGAGCTTGCAGCATGGCTGCACGAACGCCCGGAGTTTGAATCGCCCACGCGACCGGTGTTCGTCACCGATGCGTTGGCGCGCGAGTATTCCGCTGGCGCGCAGATTGCCGATACCGCGAGCGGTGTGCTCGCAGTGCCGCTGTCACGTCGTCAACGCGATCTGATCCTGTGGTTTCGCCCGGAGACGATTCAATCGGTGAACTAGGCCGGCAACCCACTCGACAAGCCATCAGTTGTGGGGCCACACGGGGCGCGTTTGACGCCACGTGGATCGTTCGAACTGTTCGTCGAATCGGTACGTGAGCGCGCGCTGCCGTGGTCTACGGTGGAAGTCGATTCAGCCCTGCGGTTCCGCATGCTGACCATGGAACTGGTGATCTCCCGCAACGAGCGATTGACGGCGCTCAATGCCGATCTCACGCGCAGCAACGAGGAGCTGGACGCATTTGCCTACGTCGCCTCGCACGACCTGAAGGAACCACTGCGCGGCATTCATCGCTACGCACACCAGTTGCTTGAGAGTGCGCAGTCGCTCGATGCGGAAAGTCACCGCCGGGTGGAGGGTCTGATGCGCCTCACGTTGCGTATGGACAGCCTGCTGGATTCGCTGCTGCACTTTTCGCGAGTCGGTCGGGCAGCCCCGGTGCTTGAGTTCGTAAACATGAACGAGCTCGTCGAAGAGGCGCTGGAGATGGTTGGCGCGCGACGCCCAAGCATTGCATGCACGATCGACTTGCCACGCCCATTTCCAGCCGTGCACTGCGACCCGGTCGGCGTGCGCGAAATTTTCAGCAATCTCATCAGCAACGCGATCAAGTACAGCCTGCCGGGCTCGGCGCGTTTGGAAATAGGCTATCGCACACCCCAGGAGTTGGACGCAGGTCAGAGGCTGGCCGCCGCGGCAGGTCATATCGTGTATTACGTGCGCGACCACGGCATCGGCATTGAGCGGCGGCACTTTGAGCAGATGTTCCGGCTGTTCAAACGGCTGCATGGGCGTGATGAATACGGCGGTGGCGTCGGCGCAGGATTGGCCATTGTGCA
>CAMAVY010000333.1 GCA_945861675.1 Klebsiella pneumoniae
TGCCAGGACGTCCGCGCGAAATCATCGCTCGATGTCGACATTTTCGGAACACTGTTCCAGCCGGATGAGGAAAACACAGTGACTACAAAACTCGGGCTACGAATTTGCAGTGTTCTGGTCGCGCTGGTGGTTGCGACTTCCTGCAGCAAGCCTGCGAGTGATGCCGAGCGCTACTCGCCGACGGCCGCGGACACATCCGCATCTGAAGCAGCGCCACTTCCTGCACCCCCGCCTGTGCCAACCATGGCAGCAGGCGATGGGATCGACGCAACGGCTGACGCGACACAAAGGGCAACACCCGACGCACAACTCAGCTCCACCGCGCTCAGCCAGACCGATGGACAACGCAAATTCGTCCGCACCGCCAACCTGCGCTTCCGGGTGAAGGATGTATACCGCTCGGCGCTTGCGCTCGAAGACGTTGCCGCCGCGCGCGGAGGTTTCGTGATCAAGAACGATATTGCCGCTCAGGTCGAGAACGTACAGCGACGCAACATCGGCAATCACAAGTTGATCGAACTGGCCGAGTACACGCTGCAGGGTCAGTTGATCATCCGCGTTCCCAGCGAACAGACGCAGGCGTTCCTGCGCGCGTTGGCGCAACAGATCGACTTCCTCGATCAGCGCAACTTCGAGGCCATGGACGTACAGTTCAACCTATTGCGCGAAGCACTGGCCTACCAACGCAGTCAGGCCACCCAGCACGACCTGAGTGCAATCGCACAGCAAGGTGGAAAGCCTGACCAACGTGCCGCTGTGATCGGTGCGCGCGACAGTGCGCAGCGCGCACGTGATGAAGCGCAGGTCGGCCAGTTGGAAATCGCAGACAAAGTGGCGTTCAGCACGATTCAAGTTGACATCTATCAGCCCGCACAGATTCGCAGCACCGAGCTGACCGACGTCGATGCCATTCTGTACGACAGCGGCCCGACACTTTCTGCGCGGCTGGCGCAGGCCCTGCGGGATGGCTGGCACACTGCGCTCGACCTGCTGGTGTTGCTCGTCAACGCATGGCCCATCTGGCTGCTGCTGGGCGTTGCCGTGTTTGCCTACCGACAACTGCGCAAAGCGCGGGCCGTGACCACAGCGACTTCGAATGAACGTGTGCGGCCGCCAACCTGATTGCCGCACACTGCGGCAGCTTGCTACTTTCGCCCGCCCGCAGAAGCCCTCAGTGGAGTTATTCGGCCTCATGTCCAGCACCATGTCTTCAGTTCGGGAACTTGCCAGGACGCCGCTCGCCAAAGCGTCGGAACCGGACCTTGGCACGCGGCTTATTCCGGTCGAGCGCTACATCGACCCTGCGTTCATGAAAGTGGAGATGGACACACTCTGGTCAAAGGCCTGGCTGCTTGCGGGGCCTGCCTGCGACGTGCGGTCACCCGGCGACTATTTCGTGACTGAGATTCAACGCGAATCCATTCTCGTGTCGCGTGCGCAAAACGGCGCGCTGCACGCGTTCTACAACGTGTGCCGGCATCGCGCGAATCAACTGCGCGCCGAAGGCACGGGCCACGGCACCAGCTTCGAGTGCGCGTTCCATCGCTGGGCGTGGCACCTCGACGGCACGCTGAAACATGTGCCCGAAGCGCAGGATTTTCCGCAGGGCTGCCCACACAGCGAACTCGGCCTGGTGCCGGTGCAGGTGGATACCTGGGGCGGCTTCGTGTGGATCAACATGGATCCGAACTGCGAATCGCTGCAGGCGTATCTGGGCGAAATCCCAGCGCACCTGGATGCCTACGAGTTCGACAAGATGGTGCTGGTGTATGACGAGACCATCGAATGGGACTGCAACTGGAAGACCTCCGTCGACATCTTCTCCGAGACCTATCACGTACGCGGCGTGCATCCGGAGTCTGAGTGGGTGTCCGACGACATCGAAGTACAGGTCGATCTGTACGGCGCCCATAGCCGCTTCATTGCGCCGATGTACATCCCCAGCATGCGCGTGCGCGACGGCTCAGGCGCGTTGCCTGAGGGCTTGAAGGAATACCTGAAGTCCGAAGGGTTTCCCGCCGACGACTACCAGGGCAATCTGGACAGCATCCGACGCGATGTGGCGGCGTTCAAACGCCAGCGCTCCGCCAAAACCGGTTTGAACTTTTCGAACCTGCACGACGAACAGCTCACCGCGGACTTCCACTACAACGTGTTTCCCAATGTCACGTTCAATCTGTTCGGCGAACAGATGTGGATGTTCCGCCACCGTCCGCATCCATCCGATCCCGACAGGATGTATTTCGATCGCATGGTGTTCAATCGTGTGCCCGAAGGCGAAGGCCACGCAAGCACCGCGGCCGGCGCGGTAGACATGTTCCTGCAGCTTGAAGATGGTGTGGTCGAGGGCCGGCCCAAGCACAAGTTCTACCGCTATGGTGAACGTTCATCGGGGCTGCTGCTGGACCAGGATTCGTCGTGTCTGTCGACCGTACAGAAAGGTCTGCACTCACGCGGTTGCAAGGGCATGTGGATCAGCCATCACGAGCGCCGCATCCGCAATTTTCACCGCGTACTCGACGAATATGTCGCGCGCGGCAAGTAACGCGCAGTCGTCGCTGCCGTCCGCTGCGCGGCGATAGCCGCGCGTCAGAGACAGTAGGCGATAGCCGCGCGTCAGAGACAGTAGGCGGCAACCGCGTCGGCGTAACTGTGCAGTTGTGCAAACACCTGCTCGGTGCCCAGCGACGGCAAGCCCAACACCATGCGTTCAACACCGTGCGCCGACAGCGTGTCGATGTACTTCGTGGTCGGTGGCAGACCCATCGCGGTGATGGAGGTGCGCTTGCGCTGCAGCGTCTCCTCCAGACGGCGCTGCTCCGCGATCATCGACGGCAGCTCGGCCAGCGGCGTCATCTTGTTGCGCAGCGCCTCAGTCCATTCGTCGGCCAGGACCGGCATCCAGCCGTCGCCATAGCCGACGGCGCGCTTGAGCACGCCCGCGCCGGCGCCCGCCACCAGGATGGGTGGATGGGGTGTCTGCACCGGCTTCGGCCACTGCCATGACGCGCTCATCTCGACATGCTTGCCGTGATACTCGGCGACCTCCTGGGTCCACAAACGCTTCATCGCCTCGACACGCTCACGCAGTACCGCGAAACGGTCGGCGAACGCCACGCCGTGGTTGAGCATTTCCGGCGGGTTCCAGCCGGCACCAACGCCGAACACCGCGCGGCCGCCTGACATCTGATCGAGCGTCGACACGGCTTTGGCGCAATTGATCGGATGGTGCTGCGGCACGATGCAGATGGCGGTGCCCAGCTTGATGGTCCGCGTGACTGCGGCTGCCGCAGCCAACGCCATGAACGGATCAACCATGCTGCGATAGACCAC
>CAMAVY010000334.1 GCA_945861675.1 Klebsiella pneumoniae
TTACCCACGCGGTGTTGCCTGAGCAGCGTTGCGCAACACCAGCAGGCGATACAGCGCTGGGTTGTCGGGCAGTTGATATTCGCGGGTATGCAGCACGCTGAAGCCTGGTGGGATGTGGCGTTCATCCTGGAGTGCGCCGAACTGTGCCACCAGCACGCCTTCCGAAGCGAGATGCGGGCGCACCATTTCGCCGAGCAGCGCGCCGCTGGCGACTGCGCGCGCGGTCACGGTGGCGAAGCCTGCTTCGCTGCGCCAGAGCGTTGCATCGCCATTCACCACGGTGAGATTCGGCAGCTTCAAGTGCAGCTGCGTTTGCGTGAGAAAGCGCGCGCGACGCGGCGCGCGTTCCAGCAACGTGACATGCAGTTGCGGAAACACGATGGCCAGCACCACGCCTGGCAGCCCGGCACCCGAGCCGATGTCGAGCAGGTTCGGGGCTTGCAGCGCGGGGCCCAGGGGCAGCGCATCCAACACATGCCGCTGCACCAGCCGATGCACATCGCTGCGCCCGACCAGATTGAACGCCGTGTTCCACCGCCGCAGCAGCGCAACGTAGGCCAGCAGTTGCTGCACGCAGTCGTCGACCGGCGCCATCGGCACAGGAAGGCGTTCAGCACTCAGCGTGTGGAGCGACTCACGCAGCAGTTCGGCCTCGACGTTCAGCCGGTGGCCTCACGCTTCTTCTTCAGGTGAATCATCAATATCGACAATGCCGCCTGCGTAACGCCGGGGATGCGCGCCGCGCGCGCAAGCGTCTCTGGCCGCGAGCGCATCAGCTTCTGCCGTACTTCGTTCGACAACGAGCCGACTTCTGCGTAGTCGAGATCGCCGGGCAGCGTCATGTCCTCTTCGCGGCGCAGCCGATCCACATCGCCTTGCTGACGCTGGATGTAGCCCTCGTACTTGATCTGGGTTTCCAGTTGTTCGGCGACCGCGGGGTCCACCGGCCAGTTGGGCACCAGAGCAGCGAGCATGTTTGCCGTGATCTCCGGACGACGCAGCAGCTCGTACAGCGAGATGTCCCGCGCGAGTGGTTGCTGCATGTGCGCGGCAATGGCCACGCCAAGCTCGGAGTTCGGATGCACGCGCGTTGTCTGCAACATGCTGCGCGCTGCTTCCAGCGCGGCCTGCTTGTGGCTGAAGGCCTGCCAGCGCGCATCGCCCACCACGCCGAGCTCCCGGCCCATTGCAGTGAGGCGCAGATCGGCATTGTCCTGACGCAGCAGCAGGCGGTACTCCGCGCGGCTGGTGAACATGCGATAGGGCTCGCTGGTGCCGTGGGTGGTGAGGTCGTCGATGAGCACGCCCAGATAGCCATCGGCGCGCGTGGGGCACCAGGCCGGACGATTCGCCACTTTCAACGCGGCGTTGATGCCCGCGACCAGGCCTTGCGCTGCCGCTTCTTCGTAACCCGTGGTGCCGTTGATCTGCCCGGCAAAGAACAAGCCTTCGATGAGCTGCGTTTCCAGCGAGCGCTGCAGATCGCGCGGATCGAAGTAGTCGTACTCGATGGCATAGCCCGGGCGCGTGATGTGCGCGTGCTCGAAGCCGCTGATGGAACGCACGATGCGCAGCTGCACATCGAAGGGCAGGCTGGTGGAGATGCCGTTGGGATACAGCTCTGTGCTCTCGAGCCCTTCGGGCTCAACGAAGATCTGATGCGCGGCGCGATTCGCAAAGCGCACGACCTTGTCTTCCAGCGACGGGCAATAGCGCGGGCCCACGCCTTCGATGACGCCGGCATACATGGGCGACTGATCGAGCGACGCGCGCACGATGTCGTGGGTCTGCTCGCTGGTATGCGTGATGAAGCAGGACACCTGGCGCGGATGCTCCGCCACGTTGCCCAGGAACGACATGACCGGCAGCGGCGTGTCGCCGGGTTGCTCTTCCATCTTGCTGAAGTCGACGGTGCGGCCATCGATGCGCGGCGGCGTGCCAGTTTTGAGGCGGCCTACGCGGAAGGGGCGACTGCGCAGATCGTTGGAAAGCGCGACCGAGGCAGGATCGCCTGCGCGACCGCCGACATGGTTCTGCAGGCCGATGTGGATCTTGCCGGCGAGGAAGGTGCCGGCGGTGAGCACGACGGTTCTGGTACTGAATCGGAGACCCGTCTGCGTGACCACGCCGGTGATGCGGTCGCCGTCGCAGATCAGGCCGTCGACCGCCTGTTGAAACAGGCGCAGGTTCGGCTGGTTCTCGACGATCCGGCGGATGGCCGCCTTATATAAGGTGCGATCGGCCTGGGCGCGGGTGGCTTGCACGGCCGGGCCTTTGCGACCGTTGAGTACGCGGAACTGGATCCCCGCCTGATCGGTGGCGCGGGCCATGGCGCCGTCGAGGGCGTCGATCTCCTTCACGAGATGGCTTTTGCCGATGCCGCCGATGGCCGGATTGCAGGACATCTGGCCGATGGTCTCGATGCTCTGCGTGAGCAGAAGCGTTTGCGCGCCCATGCGCGCAGCGGCCAGCGCCGCCTCGGTGCCGGCGTGGCCGCCACCGATAACGATGACGTCGAAGGTGTCTGGGTATTGCATGGGGTTGGCTGCCGCTTAAGGGCGGGGGCGCGGAGTATATGTCGGAGGGCGAGGAGAGGGGTGGTGCGCCGATCGGTCGCTTTCGCATCAATGGATGGCCTCCGTCCTACATAACGAGGCGTGTATCTCCTCACCCACTCTGCGTAAACGGCCCAGACTGATGCAGTAACCTAATCGCCAAGTCCCACGCGCAAGTCACCCCGGCCGGTTGACGGAGAACGCCATGATGCAGCTCGACCGCATTACTCAACAGCCCGATGTGATGGGTGGCCGCGCATGCATTCGTGGGTTGCGAGTCACCGTGTCGACCATCGTTGGTCTGATCGGGGCCGGCCACAGCATCGAGAATGTACTGGCCGACTATCCCTACGTCACCCGCGCAGACGTGATGCAGGCGTTGCAGTACGCAGCGTGGCGCGCTGATGAACGCGAAGTGATGCTTCCGAACGCCTGACGCGTGAAGTTCATCGTTGATATGAACCTGTCGCCTCGGTGGGTGGCAGCGTTGGCGGAGGGTGGGATCGACGCCGTGCACTGGGCGACCATTGGTGCGCCTAATGCGACCGACGCTCAGATCATGGCGTATGCGCGCGAGCACAACTGCGTGGTGCTCACGCACGACCTCCCCCGGCCTCAGACTAGTTGTCGCCTCTCCCTTCACGCGGATGAACCGCACAGGAGCGACACGATATGCAAGGAACCCCTCATTCTCCAGCGTTCAAAGAACAGGCGCTGAGCAAGGCCAGACAGCGCGGTAATCGCACGCTGGGA
>CAMAVY010000335.1 GCA_945861675.1 Klebsiella pneumoniae
CGCGATCAGCGGCTGACACAATCCCGACGTCGCCTTCGAGCCAAACCAGCGGGTCATCGCGATCTCGTTCCTGCGACATGCCAAGCGAGATCAAAGCGTAGGGACGAGCCGCTGCGCTGTCAAGCAAAAAAAGGGGGCGAGTAGTTACCAATGACTAACATAATAAGCTACGTCCCAGTCATGAACGAACGCAGGACACATCGTGCGACCAACGAGCCAATCACTCATTGCCGTTATTGGCCTGGGCTATGTCGGCCTACCACTGGCAGTTGAGTTTTCAAAACACTTCCCGACCGTCGGTTTCGACGTCAAGACCGAGCGGGTACGCGAGCTGCAGTCAGGCCGTGATGCCACCCGGGAAATGACGCCGGATGCACTTGCAGCTGCCACAGGCCTGTCATTCAGCAGCGATATCGAGGCGATACGCTCGTGCAACGTCTACATCGTTGCGGTGCCCACCCCCATCGATGGGCACAACCGTCCGGATCTGGGCGCATTGCGCGGCGCCAGTCGGACCGTCGGCAAGGTGCTGAAGGAGGGCGATACGGTGGTCTATGAGTCCACCGTTTACCCGGGTGCCACCGAGGACGACTGCGTTCCCCTGCTCGAAGCCGAGTCCGGCCTGAAACTGAACGTGGACTTCGACGTCGGCTATAGCCCGGAACGGATCAATCCCGGGGACAAGCTGCACACGCTGACCAAGATCGTGAAGATCGTCTCGGGCTCTTCCCCTGCCGCGACAGATTACATCGCATCTCTGTACGGCAAAGTCGTCACCGCAGGACTGCACAAGGCGAGCAGCATTCGGGTCGCCGAAGCCGCCAAGGTCATCGAGAACACGCAGCGCGACTTGAACATTGCCCTGATCAACGAGCTCGCGCTCATCTTCGAGCGGCTCAACATCGATACAGGCGAAGTCCTGGATGCTGCGGGCACCAAGTGGAACTTCCTGCCCTTTCGTCCCGGACTTGTCGGCGGTCACTGCATCAGCGTCGACCCCTACTACCTGACACACAAAGCGCAGGAGATCGGCTATCACCCGGAAGTGATTCTGGCCGGCAGGCGCATCAATGACGCGATGGGCACCTACGTTGCGGAGCGCGTCATCAAACTCATGTTGCGCAAGCGCATGCACGTGATGGACTCGAACGTTCTGGTGCTGGGCTTCGCGTTCAAGGAAAACTGCCCCGACGTCCGCAACACGCGCGTCATAGATGTCGTGCGGGGACTTGAGAGCTACTACGCCAAAGTCGACATATTCGACCCTTGGATCGACGCCCAGCAAGCGCATGAAGCGTACGGCATCAATCCCATCACGGCGCCCGCAGCCGGCCACTACGATGCAATCATTCTTGCGGTCGCGCACCAGGAGTTCAAAGAACTGGGCCTCGCAGGCGTGCAGCAGTTCGGCAAGCCTGGGTGCGTCATATTCGACGTCAAGCACGTGTTGCCCAGCGGTTCTGTAGATGGCCGGCTGTAAGGTTACACACGCCGACTTCGCGCACGATCCGAACGTTGCACGGAACCGCGATCAAGCAATTGAGGCTCTGCACATGAGAATTCGCCCATGAGAATTTGCCCTTGAGAATCCGCATATGAGAGTGATGGTGACCGGCGCAGCGGGTTTCATCGGCCACACAGTGAGTACGCAGCTGCTTGCCAGTGGCGATTCCGTGATCGGGGTGGACTATCTGAGTGACTACTACGACGTCAGCCTCAAGCGGGCACGGCTGGCCCAGTTGACGAGCCAAGCCAACTTCGTCGATCTGCGCACAGACATCTGTGATCTGCCTACGATGCAGGCAAACATGGAACAGCATCGGCCGGATCGCATCATCCACCTGGCTGCTCAGGCAGGTGTTCGTCATTCGTTGACGCATCCTGAGTCATACGTGCAGGCGAACCTCGTCGGATTTGCCAACATTCTTGAACTGGCGCGGCACAACGACATTGAGCACCTGGTCTTCGCATCGACCAGTTCCGTGTACGGCGCCAATGCTTCGGTGCCATTCTCAGAGGATCAACACACCGATCATCCGTTGACGCTGTATGCAGCGACGAAAAAAGCCAACGAAGTCATGGCGCACTCCTACGCCCATCTGTTCAGGCTGCCCTGTACCGGCCTGCGCTTCTTCACGGTCTACGGGCCCTGGGGCCGGCCCGATATGGCGCTCTTCAAATTCACCCGGAACATCATCCGCGGAGAACCCATCGACCTGTTCAATCACGGCCGTCACACACGGGACTTCACCTATGTGGCCGATATCGCCGAAGGCGTCATCCGCGCAATGCGGCAACCCGCAACGCCTGACCCCGCGTTCGACGCGCGTTCGCCATCACCACAACACAGCAACGCGCCCTACCGCATCTACAACATCGGCAGCCAGCGACCCATCGAGCTCACAACGTATCTCTCGTTGATCGAAACCTGTGTTGGCCGTAAGGCAATCATCAACTCGTTGCCAATGCAGCCAGGCGACGTGGCCGATACGTTTGCCAGTGTCGATCGCCTTGCGAGTGACATCCACTATCGCCCCATGACCAGTGTCGAAGACGGCGTCCGTAATTTCGTCAGCTGGTATAGGACCTTTTACGCAGAATGAGGCGCGTGGCGGATCGACGGCATGACTGAAGCGACACTCGCGTTCTACAGCACACTCGTCGGCAGCGGGGCCTACGTGCTCCTCATGCTGTACGTGCTGTACGGAATGGCACGTGGCGCAACCGGGCGCGCGCTCCTGCTGGCGGCAACGATGACCAGCGCTTCGATCGGTGTACACCTGCTCAGCAGCAATCCTGTCCTTCTGGATCTGCTTGAGATCGGCAGTTACGGCGCCTGGTATGGCGTGGTGCTGCGTGTGCTCGGAATCGGGCGCGCCACATGGAGGAACCCCGACTACGCGAAGCAGTTTCAGCTTGCCTACGTCAGCGGTGGACTGGTTGCAGCCGCCGGTCTTCTGGCAACCCTAGATGGCCTGGCCAGCCTTGGCTACGCCTCGCCATTCATCGCGCACTCGACAATGGCCATTTCAAAGCTGCTGTTGAACGTCATGGGTTTGGCGCTGGTCGAGCAGCTGTTCCGCAATACCCGCCGCGACTTCCAATGGAACATGAAGTTCATGAGCTTCGCGCTCGCAATGTACTTCCTGTACGGCTTCATCATGTACTCGTACGCCGTGCTGTTCTCCCGCATGGACGAAACCTTGAGCTCGGTCGCGGGCATCGTGTACGCACTGGCAGTGCCATTCATCATCATCGCCAGCGGGCGCAGTTCCCGACACATACTGAACGTGAACATCTCGAGGCA
>CAMAVY010000336.1 GCA_945861675.1 Klebsiella pneumoniae
CGTCTGACCCTGAGCAATCGAGTAGGTGGCCGGTATGCAGTTGTGCAACGCCCCGTGGTGCGGGTACCGGCTGATCGGCGCGGCCAATACCATGTGCAGGGCGCCATCAACGGTGCGCCGGTGGAGATGCTGGTGGACACCGGCGCCAGCGTGGTGGCCATCAGTGCAGTGCAAGCGGCGAGCCTCGGCATCGCAGTGCCGCAGAACGCGCCCGTCGGCATTGTGCTTACGGCACAGGGTCGAGCGCGCGCGCGGGAAGTCACGCTGTCGCGCGTCGAGGTTGGTGGCATTGTCGTCCCGAACGTGCGTGCCGCCATCGTCGAAGGTGCCTACCCTGAGGCTGTGCTGTTGGGCATGTCGTTTCTACAGGCAGTCTCAATTGAGCACGCAGCAGGCATGATGGTGCTGAGCGGGCGTTGAGCGACTGCGCAACAGCGCGGGTCTTCGCGTCGTATCGGTCATGCGTTGCAAGGTGGGGGTTTCGCTGTGCTGAAGCGGTTGCTGATGGGTGTGTTGGCGGTGCTGCTGGGCGGCATTGCGCTTCTGGTCGTCGCGATCGTTGCGTTTCGTCCGAAGGAAACACCGCCGGTTGGCATCGACTTCACGCGTTTTCTTGCGCACTACAGCGCGGCTTCGGCGCCGACGAAGGAAACGTTTATCGGCGTGCCTGGCGCGGCGCGCTTGCAGGTCAGCTGCGAGCTGGCGGCCGCGCGCCTGTCGGTTCAGCTCAATGGCAACAACGTGCTGACACCTGACTCGGACATCGACTGCGCACAGACGCGGGAAATTCCCGTCACGCTGGCGGCGACCAACACCATTGCGATCACAGCTGATGAAGCAATGCCGGGGTCGGCGTCGGTCCGCATCAAACAGCGCAGCGACGTGCAGATGCATGTGCTGTCGCGGGTGCACTTCAACGCCAACGTCAGCAGCTTCAAAGCTTCACGCGCGTTTTACGGGATGCTGGGCTTCAGCACGCTGTCTGGTTTCCCAGACACCAACACGCAAGCCATGGCGCGTGCCATCGGCATTCAGACGCCTACCTCCTACGATGGCTCGAAAGGCGAATGGGCCGGTGGTTACCTGTTGCATGGTGAATTGATCGGGCTTGGCTTCCCCGGCGGCGCAATCGACCTCATCGAGTTCACGATTCCGCGCAACGTAGCGCCGCCGTATCGTCAGCTGAATCATCTGGGGATGGCGCGTGCCGCACTGCAGACCGCCGACATCGACGCTGACTACAAACTTCTGACCGCGCAGGGTGTGCGGTTTCTTGCTGCGCCGACCACACGCGCAGACGGCACACGGTTCGTCATCTTCACGGACCCGGATGGCATCTTCTATGAGCTCACCGAAGTACCCGCAGCCGACGGCGACAACACGCCTGCCGGAACCACGCACCTGAAAGGCTTCGGAGCGCTCAACGTCAACGTGAGTGATTTCGAACGTTCGCGCGCCTGGTATCAGATGTTCGGGTTCAACGTCACCCGTACGCTGCCGGACAGCGGAACGGTTGAAGTTGCGAAGGCGATGGGGTTCGAAGCGCCAATCAAAACCAAGGGCGCACTGCTGACCCACGCGGTTGATGGCTCAACGATGGAGTTGGTGCAGTGGCTCTCGCCTTACAACCCTGAGCGGGCGTATCCGATCCCCGTGAACCACATTGGCATTTATCGCACGGCGCTGGCGACCACCGACATCGTTGCCGACGTCGCCACACTGAAGGCACAGGGCGTGGCGTTCGTTTCACCCATCACGCCTTGCTGCTCCGGCCCGGATTCATCCGGCAGCATCGTGGCTTTCTATGACCCCGACGGCACCATTGTCGAACTGGTTGAACAGCCATTGTTGAGCTGGCTGATGCCGTCGCTGCTGCGTATGCGCGACTTTTTTACGGCGCGCTGATTCTCGCTGCGTCTGCTCTGGTAGCGCGCTTGACCAGATCTTGTTCCGCAGTGACAGACCCTGCGCAGGATGGAACTCGTGGCCGTCGCGCCGGGTGGTCGTCGCGCGTTCGTTGGCGTGGTGCGGGCGCGGCATTGGCACGCGAAGGTTGGCTTTCGAGCTCGGCACCGCTGCATCTGCCTGGTTCCGCCGTGCGCTGTCGCAGCCGTTTTCTGGAAGACGCTGAATCCGAAGCGCTTTCAACGCGCTTTCAACGCCTTGGGCGCAGCTTCGGCGTCGCCGCATGTGCGGCAAGCATATCGGCTGCGGAGTGCACCCATGAAACGCTGTATCAACTGCACGATTTTCTGCGCGCTCTGGGCGCTGGTTGCCGCGATCCCGGTCTGGGCCTGTGAGGGATTTACGCAGCGGTCGTCGGCAATGGCGGCACTCCCGGATGTTGCACTGGGACCAGAGACCGGCAACTTTGGTCGACCTGAGCTGCGACGTAATCGGGTGCGCTATCTTGCCGCCGACAACAGCCTTGTCGTGCTCGAGCGCTTCGGCCGTTGCCCATATGCCACCGACGCGCCGGCGCTCTGCGGTCTGGATCGCGGTGGTCGCGCCGAGCCCATGCCGGGCGAAGCACTGAAAAGCTGGGGCGTGGCCTATGGTGCGGACGACTTTGCGCTGACGGTTCGCCTGGAATCTGACGTCGCGGCAGGCCTGCCAGGCCGCAGCTGGCGCTTGCCGGCGAGCGCGCCGCGCAGCGGCTTTGTCGGCTACTGCGCGAGTGCCAGCAACCCTATCGCAGAGTTGCGCATCAGTGGACGGAACGTTTCTCTGTCGCACATCAAACACGAGTTCGATCCGCGTGGTCGCCCGGTTCGCCTGCCTGCCAATCCCACTGTTGCGCAGCGCGGCGAGGCAGTGATTGTCGAAGGCGAGCGTGGCGTCAGGGCAATCGAGGCCATCGTGCGCGCCAACGATGAGCCGCGTTACCTTTCCGCACGTTACGCCGTGCCGCTGGGTTTGCCGATTACAGCCTCGTTCAACGATGTGCTGCGCGCGGTATCGGGTGACGGGCGCTATCTGCGCGCCTTCACCACGGAGCTGGCGGCTTACCGCCAGCGGCTGTATGCGGCTGCCGATGCGAGTGTGCGGACGGTGCGCGCGACAGTCGCGGCAACGTTGGCGCGCATCGGCTACCAGCGCACGCCGTTTGATCCTGCGCGCGCATTGCTTGCCGCCGAAGATCCGGCCACGCTTGTGACCAGCAGCGCGGTCGCCATCCCGCTGGCGCTCGACATCGGCGCTCTGCCGCTTTTGGAAACCATGAATCTGGTGTGCGTGGTCATGCCCGATCACCTGGAATTGCTCGAACTGCCGGTGACCGTATGCG
>CAMAVY010000337.1 GCA_945861675.1 Klebsiella pneumoniae
GTTGGGTTGTGCGCGGGTGGTTGGGGAGGGTTTGCGCCGACGTAGAGGCACATGGATGTGCCCCACTTTGTGCTGTAAACAGCAAGTGTCACAGGGATGTGCGAGCGCAGCGAGAACGGTCGGCGCAAACCCTCCCCAACCTCCCGGAAAGCTCAACCCAACACACGACCACCCAAGCCACTCAAACTGCCCGTACCCCCGCTCTCAACCAACGCAGCAGACGCCGCGCATCGGTCTCACACAACTGATCGCCGCCAACAATCAGCCACTGCCGCGCGCGTGCGTGCGGCGCGATGCCTTGCAGCTCCGCAATACACAGCCAACGCGTTGCGCATGTCACACGACGCAATTGCCAATAGTCCGCCCGCGCAACAGTCTGATCAGCGGCTAGCCCGACGCTCAACTGCAAGCGTCCAGAATCGATCCACAGTTGCATGCCGGGCGTTACCAGGCGCCGGTGCTCGTACGCCGCGTGCATTAGCACAAGTGCGCAAGCAGACCAGAGTGCGGCGGCGGGCCTGATCCCCTCCGCAATCGCCTGCAGGATCACGCCGGCCAACATTGCGTGAACCAGCGCGTTCACCACGAGCAACGCGCGCGGCGGCGCAATGCCCAGCGCGAATGTCTCAAACTTTCCCACGGATCATTGCGATGAGACGTAGCGACGCCGCGTCTGCGGGCAGATTGCGGCCGTTGAACCACTCGTACAGCGTTGGATCATCTTCGGCCAGGAAACTGCGGAAGATCGTCTGATCAGGGTCTGAAAGATTCCAGAAGCGCTGCTCCATGAAGGGCAACAGCAACAGATCCAACTCCAGCATGCCGCGTCGGCATTGCCACTTCAGCCGCCGGTCGTCCAGTGCCCGTGCCGTGGCGAGATCGCCGGAGACTCCGGCGAGCGACGCCGATCCAGCAGCGGCGCCATCCTCAGAAACACCATCATCTGCCACGCAATCACGCTCCAATAACGACTCAGCCGACGAGCCTACGCTGTGGTCACATGAGCCGCGAGCACCCGCGCGGGCGTCTGCCGAGAATTCAGGACAGAATCCCACGCTCAGTCAGGCAGCTTGCCGCACGCGCTGATCTCCACCGGTTGACGATGCCAGCCGTGGCCACCTCTGCAAGGCGACCCAAGGACCCGATGACAATGACACGCGACAAGTACTACACCGCGCTTACCCATGCCGGCCTGCAATTCGAAACCCAGGATGGCACGCTCGCAAACAGCACTGACCGCGCGGCCGGCAGCGATTCGGCGCTGTGCGATCTGCGGCAGCTTGCCGTACTTGTGATGCGCGGTCGCGAAGCTCGGAAGTTTCTGCAGGGCTACCTGACCTGCGACCTGAACCAGCTGACCCCAGACCGCTGGCTGATGGGCGCGCTTTGCAACATCCAGGGCCGGATGATTGGCACCATGAATGTCACCGGGACGGGAACCGCAACGGACGAAGCGGTGCTGATGTACTTGAACGCCGCCACGCTACCCATCGTGCAGCAGACACTCGCGAAGTACGCCGTGTTTGCCAAGGCCAAGCTCCGGGACGAAACCAACGAATGGATTGGCATCGGGCTCATCGGTACGCGCGCGGCGGACGCCATCCGCGCGGTGTATGGCGTCGCAGCATCGACGACTGCAGGTGCACGGCGATCCATTACACCAGCGCAGGGGTCAAACCCGAGTGATGCGCAAAGCGAAACCGGCGGCAGCGATGGCGAGCTGCTGACCCGCGGGCCGCTGCGCTGGGAGCTGTGGCTACCGCTCGCAGCCGCCGCAGCGGCGTGGGAATCTCTGAGCGCCGTGTTGCCTATCGGCGATCATTTGCTCTGGCAGGGTGCCGAGATCGCTGACGGCTTGGCATCAGTCAGCGGGCGCACAAGTGGCGAGTTCCTGCCACAGGCCTTCAATCTCGACCTCGTCGAGGCCGTCAGCTTCAGCAAGGGCTGCTACCTGGGGCAGGAGATCGTTACCCGGCTTCAACATCGCAGCGAATCCAAGCGCCGGCTTTACCGTATCGGGGTGCCGTCAAGCACCCGGTCGGGAGACGCCGTCAGCCGACCCGATGGCCGCGAGGCAGGCAAGGTGGTTCAGATCGGTCGCAATTCGGCGGGCGAATTGGAGGCACTTGCGGTGCTGGACCGAAACGACGCGGGCGGGCCACTGCATTTGCCGGGCGGGCCCGTTGCGCTGTTGAAACTCCCCTATCCTTTTCCTGACTGAGCAATCGAGCAGGCAAGGATGCAACTGGCGGATTCCATCAAGACCGACATTCTCAAGGCACTACAGCAGGACAAGCTGGAGCTACCCGTGCTGCCGGAGATGGCGCTGCGCACTCGCGACACCGCAGAAGACCCGGACGTGACCGTCGCCCAGCTCGCCAAGGTGATCGGAGACGACCCGGCGCTTTCGGCCCGCGTCGTGCGCGTCGCCAACTCGCCCTTACTGCGTGGCTCGCGGGCCATTGAAGACTTGACCAGCGCAATCAGCCGGCTCGGCATCACCTTCACCGCGAACCTCGCCACGGGATTCGCCATGGAACAGATGTTCCAGTCCACGTCCGAATCCATTGACGCGCTGCTGCATGAGACCTGGAATCACGCAACAAAGGTCGCGTCGTTGTCCACGTCGCTGGCGCGCACACGCACGCGCCTGCGGCCCGATCAGGCCATGCTGGCTGGACTGACCCACGCCATTGGCGTGCTGCCGGTGCTTGCCTGGGCGGAGAACGATGATCGGCTGGCCGACGACCCGAAACTGCTCAACACAGTGATTGCCGAAGTCCACCCCGAACTTGGGGCAGCCATTCTGCGCAGCTGGGAGTTTCCACGCGAACTGCTCACCGTGCCGCTGCAGTACTGCAGATACGACCGCGCCAACGCCCGTCCCGACTACGCCGACGTGGTGATGGTGGCGAACCTGTGCAGCTACATAGGCAGCGACCACCCGCTGGCCACGTTTGACCTACACACCGTCAGCGCATTGGCACGGCTTGGCTTCGAGCCGGGCACCGCGTCCGAAGTCCTGACGGAACTGCTGCGTGAATCCGGCGACACGCTGCACTGACAGCTGCGAACGCTAGCCCTTGGCGCCGTACAGCTTCTGAATCGCCGAGAAGTCCAGGCGACCTGCATCGTGCTGCGAGCGCAGCAACGCATACAGCGAACGCGCCAGGCTGCCCATCGGTGTACCGGAGCCCACCTGCTCAGCGGCCTGCAATGCGAGCGACAGGTCCTTCAGCATCAGATCGACCAGGAAGCCACCCTGATAGTCGCGTGAC
>CAMAVY010000338.1 GCA_945861675.1 Klebsiella pneumoniae
GGCGCTGCGGAAAACATCGCTGTTGACGAGAAAGCTGTTCCAGGGCTGCGTGGGTCGCGTGCGTTCCGGATCTTCGAAGCCGCGCGCGAGCACCCACACCGTGTGCAGCTCAGCGTTGCCGTTGGCATCGCGCGCATGACGGCCCGAGAAGCTGGTGATCGAGCCCAGATTGTGGTCGTCGGTGCGGAAGTCGACCAGAAAACTCAGCAGTTCACCGTTGGCACGCCCCACTACGGTGTAGCGCTGCCCGCGAGCAGCGCGACCCTTGCGCGATTCGAACCAACCGGTGACCGCGCCGCCTTCGGCGACTTCAACCATCAACACAGAGCCGTTCTGGTTGACCCAGCGACCGGACATTTCGTTGCTCACGTGCGATCGATGAGCTCAGCCGCATCTGCTGTCGGGCTCATGCCGGCAGCAGGTGCTTCACTGCGTCACGCTCTTCCTGCAGTTCGGTTTCCGTTGCCTGCATCCTGGCGCGGCTGAAATCGTTCACTGCGCGCCCTTGCACAATTGTCCAGGCGCCGTTCGCACAGGTGACTGGGAACGAATAGATCAAGCCCTTCTCAATGCCGTAGCTGCCGTCGGAATACACCCCCATCGACACTACTTCGCCGTTGCTGCCAAGTGCCCAGTCGCGCATGTGGTCGATGGCCGCATTCGCCGCCGATGCTGCGCTGGATGCACCACGCGCCTCGATGATCGCCGCGCCGCGCTGCTGCACCACGGGGATGAAGTCGCTGGTGTACCAGTTCTGATCCACCAGCGAGAGCGCCGGCGTACCCGCGACAGTGGCCGCATGAATGTCCGGATACTGCGTGGCCGAGTGGTTGCCCCAGATGCACAGGCCCTTCACGTCGGTGGTGTGTTTGCCCGTCTTCGCCGCCAGCTGTGCCATGGCACGGTTGTGATCAAGGCGCGTCATGGCGGTGAACTGATCCGGATTGATCTTCGGCGCATTGCGTTGAGCAATCAGGGAGTTCGTGTTGGCCGGGTTGCCCACCACCAGCACCTTCACGTTCGGCGAGGCGTGGTCGGACAGCGCTTTGCCCTGCACAGAGAAAATTGCCGCGTTGGCCTCGATGAGGTCCTTGCGCTCCATGCCTTTGCTGCGCGGGCGAGAACCCACCAGCAGCGCGTAGTCGGTGCCGGCAAAGGCAACGTTCGGATCGTCGGTCTGCACCATGCCGGCAAGCAACGGGAACGCGCAGTCATCCAGCTCCATGGCGACGCCCTTGAGAGCGGCCAGTGCCGGGGTGATCTCAAGCATCTGCAGGATGACGGGCTGGTCTTTGCCCAGCATTTCGCCCGAAGCGATCCGGAACAGCAGGGCATAACCGATCTGCCCGGCAGGGCCCGTTACCGTTACGCGTACAGGTGCTTTCATTGTCGATTGTCCTTCTTACCTTTGAGTTGGGCTTGTTCGGCTGTTTCGCTTGGGGCCCCTTGGGCTTTTCTTCACTTCGGCCCTTCGGGCTTTTCTTCACTTCGGCCCTTCGGCCCTTCGGCCCTTCGGGCCGAAGGGCCAGCCTGCGCTTGGGTGCAACGCGATGCGCTTGGGAGAAGTGTATCCGCGAACCCATCGATTGCAGGCGGCTGTGCACGGTCACACTGCGCCGGCGGTGCGCCCGGCTCAGCGCTCCGGGAAACCGAATTCATGAAACCAGCGCCCTTCGCGCCAACAGGCAAGGGCTGGTGCGAGGAATGGCACAACATTGTCAGGCAGCGCATCCAGCGCGAACCAGCCGATGTGATCGGCCTTGTGCGGTTCCCCAATGCTCGGTGTGCCGCGAAACCGCTCGCAGAGCATCAGGAAGTCGATGCCCTGTCCTCCGGGAGCGCCCACGGGCGAGCCGTACGGCATCACACACAACGGTGCGAGGTCCGCGCGGTCGATGTGTATCTGCGCCTCCTCACGACACTCGCGCAGCGCGGCCTCGGTGACCGACTCGCCCGCAGCCACGTGCCCACCCGGTGGCTGCAGCAGCCCATCACCGTAGCCCGTACCCGCGCGGCGCAACAACAGCACCCGGCCCTGCTGCACCACCAGGGTGTGCACAACCATAGGAAACAGATCTCGCGCCATGAATGGGCACTCCTGAACGATCAGCACTGAGTAAGCTCAACCCTGCCCCGCTGAACCCGCCAGCGCAAATGAACTCCGCCGCTTCCGTCAATCCGGTCTCCTCGACCCGCATCGAGCACGCCTCGCTGAATGCATGGCCGGCCTTGCACCAGGTGCTGCACGACGGTTGGTTGCTGCGTTTCTGTGGCGGTTTCACCAAGCGCGCGAACTCGGTCTCTGTGCTCACCACCGGGCAGCAGACGATGGAAGCACGCATCGCATTCTGCGAAGCGCTGTACGAACAACACGGCCAGACCACGGTTTTTCGCTTGACCAGCGACGGCCCGGAACCCGGCCTCGATGCGCTGCTGGCAGCGCGTGGCTATGCCGTGCTCGATCGCACCGATGTGCTGACCGCCAACGCCGAGGCCCTGTTGGAACGGAATCAGCTGGAACGGAATCAGCTGGAACGGGATCAGCTGGAACGCGATCAGTCGGAACGCGATCAGTCGGAACGCGATCAACCGATCGCGCTGTCGCGCGAAGCCTGGCTTGCACACTACACGCGCCTGTCTGGCTCGCCGGCGAGCGCGACCCGTCTGCACGACCTGCTGCTGGCCAGCATTCGCCTGCCCTGTCTGTTTGGCGTGACGATGCAGGCAGACACTGTCGTCGCCTGCGGTCTTGCGGTCTGCGAGGCAGACCTGGTGGGACTGTTCGACATCGTCACCAGCGCGGAACACCGCAGTCAGGGTCACGGTGAGCGCCTCACCGCAGGATTGATCGCCTGGGGTGCCGCACAAGGCGCCCGCACCGCCTATCTGCAGGTGCTCGAAGCGAATGCGCCTGCCCAACGCCTCTACCATCGGCTCGGTTTCGGCGCGCGCTATCGCTACTGGTACCGGACCGCGCCGTGCCGCAGCGAAACACGTGCGGACACGCGAGACTGACTGGCCGCCCTAACCCAAGTTTGTCACTAGCCGAGCTCACCCTCTGCCAAATCAACCGCTTATGTCTGTATTGCGGCGCGTATGGCACTACATCTCGGCGCTTCCGGCCAGATGATAGGGCAAGAGGTGTGCGCCGGACTCAGACGAGCGTGCGCTGTGTGC
>CAMAVY010000339.1 GCA_945861675.1 Klebsiella pneumoniae
GAACACGCCCTTGAAATCGAACTGACAGGCGCCCGAACCGTCGTCCAGATTGATGATCTTGGAGCCGCCGGCGGCGATGGTGCCTTCGCCCAGGATGTCTTCTTCCCACGACGTGCGGCCCACGTTCGAGGCGAAGAAGCGCACCATCGTGTGGGTTGTCTCGTTGATGATGCGTACGCGTCGATCAGCAGTTGCGGCCGCAGCCGGCGCAGCGGGAGCAGCGCGAGCAGCAGGTGCAGCGGCAACGGGCGCGGCCGATGCGCTGCCTGCAGCACGTGCCGCGGCAGTCTGAGCACGTGCCGCGGCTGTTGCGGCCAGCGCTTCAGCTTTGGCGCGTTCAGCGGCAGCAATCGCTTCTGCGGCCTCTGCTTTTGCAGCAGCAATTGCGCGCGCGGCCTCGTCGCGCGCGGCGGCCGACATGTCGCCCGTGCCCGCGGTGCTGGCAGGGGGTACTGCGGCAAGCGGTTGCACCGCCTGCGCGGGCGCCACTGCGGAACTGTTGGCCGGTGCGGGCGTTGCCGCAGCGGCATCGTCAGTTGGAGCGGTTGCAGCTGCAGCTGTTGCCGCAGCGGGCGGCGCGGGCTCGCGACTCATGAACATGAAGCCAGCAGTGATGGCGACCAGCAGCAGCGCGGCGAGGCCGCCCAGCATCAGCTTGTTGTTGCCTCCTGAAGATGGCGCGCTTCCCGGATGCTGCGCAGCAGCAGCCGGCCGTTCTGCGGCAATTGGCGCAGGTGCCACCCGCTGCTGGTCTATCCGCTGCTGGTCTACCCGCTGCTGATCTACCCGCTGCATGGGAATGGTCTGTCCGTCATTCAACGGTTCGTCTTCAGCGCTGCCGCGAGTGTTCGAGGCAGCGGCCGCCGCACTGGCCGCCGCACTAGCCGCCGCACGTACAACAGGCACGGTATCCGCCGCCAGCAGGGTCGCGGCATCGGTATCTGCACGTGGCGGCTGGTTGCTTGGCGTAGCCGCAGTTGGTGCATCGGCGGCAGCAGCGAGCCGCGGGCCGTGTGATTGAACAGCGGGCTCGCCGCCTGCTGGTCCGTGGGTTGACGAAGACGTCATGTTGACGCCATCGGTCAGGCGCTCAACTTCGCCGTAGCGCAGCCAGTTCCTTTCCATCGCCTGGATGATCGCGATGACATCGGCGCAGGAGCCGATGCGCTCCGTGGGTTCCTTCGCAAGCAGTACATCAAGAAACGGTTGCAGACCTTTCAGCGGTTTCGGCAGCGGCTCCGGCGGCTTCTGCGCGATGCCCATGATCAGCTGCATCACGGTTTCGCCTTCGATCGGGCTTGCTCCGGTCAGCATTTCGTACAGCACGACGCCCAGCGTGTAGATGTCGGATCGCTGGTCGATCGGTTGTTCCCTGGCCTGTTCAGGGCTGAAGTACTTCACCGTGCCAGGGTTGCTGCCCATACCGGTCAGCGCGGTGCTGGCGTCCAGCACCTTGGCGATGCCGAAGTCGGTCAACAGCGCGGTGTCGCCTTGAAACAGCACGTTGTCGGGCTTGAGGTCGCGGTGCACGATGTTGCGTGCATGCGCGACCAGCAGGGCTGCTGCCACCTGCCGCGTAATGGCCAGGGCCTCATCGATCGGCAGCGGACCACGTTTCTGCATGCGGTCACGCAGGCTGCCGCCCTCTAGGAACGCCATCGTGAGAAACGGCCGGCCATCGGCCGTCAATCCGTATTCGTGGACCGGCACGATGTTTGGATGGGTCAGGCCCGCCGCAGTGCGCGCTTCACGCTCGAAGCGCTGTTGGAAATGCGGGTCGCTGTCAAAACGATCATCGATGACCTTGACGGCGACCAGGCGCCCGAGCCGATCGTGGCGTGCCAGGTAGACAGTGGCCATGCCACCGGGCCCCAGGCGGCTGAGGATGGTGTGCTCGGGAATCTTGACGCTGCGTTCGTCGGCCATTGTGTGTGCTTCGGCTGCGTAGGGAGGTTTCGTGGCTCAAGCGTAGCGGCGCATGACGCTGGCGTGTACGCCCAGTTCTGGGTGGGGCCGTCGTGTTCAGATCGCGCCGCACGAGCGCTCAGCTGGGGCGCTCCAGCTCCCAGGTAGGCAGCTCCAGCGCGCGGCGAATGAAAAGGCTCCCGCCCAACGGCACAAAGGTCCTCGCGAGCCGCCGACGATACCAGGCCGCCGTTCGGTAGTGACCGGAGAGGTCGGAGCGCGCGGGATCCGCGTGTTCGTCGATGTCGTTCTGGGTGCGCGCGCCGATGTACAACAGTGCTCTGCTGCTGATGCACAGGTTGCGCAGGGCGCGCGTTGCTGCAGCGTCATCGAGGTATTGCAGCACGTCCGTGCACAACACCAGGTCGTAGCTGTCGGGTGCACAGAATGTCTCTGCGGATTGCTGAATCCAGCCATAGCGTTTGCATGCCCAGGCACTGATCTCTACGCCCTCGGCTTTGGCCGACGGCAATCGTCGGGCGAGTGCCCTGACAAGATCTCCCGTACCGCAACCAACGTCGACAAAGCGCCGGATGCGCACCCCGAGGTGCGCGGCGTACGCGCTGATGAATGCCGCGAGCCGCGCCGCTGCGGCAGGGTCGCTGGCGCGCGTTCTGGGGTTGCGGTAGAAGCGCGCGTAGTACGCCGAATCGAACCGCTCGCGGTGTTTCGTCGGCGCGCGCATCGTGCCGGCTCGCGTTAGCCAGGCTTGCGGAAACGCAGCACGAACTGGTCTGTGTTGCCCTTGATCGCAGGGTCGAACACCATCAGCGTGCGTGCGTCGGCGGCACTGCGCAGCACATCGCTGCTGCTCTCCAGCACGAAGCCCGCTGCAGTGACCTCGCGCTTGACGATTTCCTCGTCAATGCGATGCAGCTTGTCGGGCACGTCGAGGCCGGTGCCTGCGATGGCAGAGTGATCCACGATAACCAGCAGACCACCGGGCTTGAGTGCATCGAAGAACGATTTGTTCATGGCGGGCACATCGAGTTTGAGCTGCGCCAGATGTAGATCGTGATAGTTCTGCGCGGTCCAGATCAGGTCGACTGGCTCGGGCGCCGATAGCGGCCCAGCGAGCAACACATTGCTCACGTTGGCGTAGCTCGGATTCGCTGTGATCGCATCGATGGGTGATGGGCCTTTGCTGTCTG
>CAMAVY010000340.1 GCA_945861675.1 Klebsiella pneumoniae
TCGCCGCCTCGCAAACGAAAGACGGCGACACTAGGGGTTACCCGCTCACACGTACCGACATGGGCCGGAATCACGTACCGACATGGATCGGAACCGCGTACCGACATGGACCAGAACCGCGTACCGACATGCGCCGGAATACGCAGGAAATTGGGCAATACTCAATTTGCAGTGCATTTGCACTACGTACGCACAACGAGTGCGATGCGTGTGTCTCCGGCCGGCTTCACGACAGAAAGCCCGCGTGGGGCTGTGGGACATCACCGCGCTGTGACAGGTATCACGTGCGTGTGAGACTCGGCTTGCCGCCGAGGTAGTCCGTGCGGATCAGTGCAATTCCGCGCCGCTGCTGGTCCCACGTCCACAGTGCAAGCGGAATCATCGTCAGCCCCATCCACGCGTAGGCCGAAGCCACGCCGACGAAGTCTGCAAGCCAGCCGAATGTCAGCGTGACTGCAATGCCGAACATGTTCTGCAGGACGACCAGCATCGAGGTGGTTGTTGCGCGGCTGCGGCCATCCATCAATGCCTGGAAGCGTGCCTCTGCCAGTACCGCAACGGGCACCACCATGATGTAGGCAAGTTCGAGCACGATCACCAATGCGGGTGATGTGCCCATGCCCGCGACCACCAGCAGTGCGCCACCCAGCAGCGGCAGCAGCCAGGCCAGCGCCGGCGTGCCTGCGATGCGATGGGCGAACATGCTCGCAAGTGCATGGCACGCCAGCGCTGCTGCGCCGACCACGCCGAACAGCCACACGGGCAACTGCACAACGAGGTAGTACAGCTGATCGAACTCTTCGAGGATCTCGAACAGGATCAAGCCTGCGGAGATGTACAGCGTCACGGCGCGTAGTTCAGCGTGACGTGTGAACTCGTTGAACGCCTGGCGCAGATGATCGAGATAGCTCAGTTCATCTTTGTCATCGTCTTCCTCCTCGCTGGACACCGGCGCGACTTCGCGGCGCACGTCGTGCATGCGCAGCGCCACCATGGCCGCAATGACCAGTGGTGGGATCGACAGCCAGAGGGTCAGCGTCATGTCGCTGGCCGCAACGAACCCGCCCAGCAGCACGGCTACGCCGATGCCCAGCGACTCGGCTGCGGACGCGCGGCCGAGCGCAAAGTCGTAGTGGCTGGCGTCGCCGTTGGCTTCCAGGCGCTCGAACAGCAAGGCTTCACCTGTGCCGGAGTACAGCGCGGAGCCAATGCTCCAGAACAGAAAGCCGAGGCCGTACAGCCAGAAGTTGCCGTCTGCGATGCCCCAGCAGACAAACGTGCACAGCTTCGCAAGCGGTGCGATGAACAGAAGCCAGCGCCGATCAAACCGGTCGGACAGTGCGCCCGACGGCACTTCGAGCACCACTGCGGTGGCGGACCAGAAGGCGATGAGCGCTGCGATCTGCGTGTTTGTCAGACCCTTCAACTCGAACAACGCGGTGTAGATCGCGTAGCACAGCATGAAGTCGAACAGGAACGCGTAGGCGCAGTACGTGCGCAGCAGGCTTGAAGATGAACGGCTTAGTTGCATCGGGGGCTGGCATCGCCCAGCTCAGGTTGGAATGAGTCGTGTAGGCCCATGTGGGCCTTACACGTGCACTGCTTATTCAGAGCTTCGCTATGCGACGGAGATATCCAACACCGAACGCGCCACTTCCCCAGCTTTCATCGCACGGAACGCTTCATTCACATCGCCGAGCGCCATGCGTCGCGAAACCAGATTCGACAGATCAAGCCGACCGTTCAGAAACAGGTCGACGATCTTCGGCATGTGTTCGCGGAAGCGCGTGGAGCCGTACATGCAGCCGATGAGCTTCTTCTCCTGCAGGAAGTCCGGGCCGGGAATGCTGATCTGCGAACCGATGGGGTGCATGCCGACCACGACACATGTGCCGCCGGGACGAATGATTGAGAAGGCCTGCGTGACCGCTGCGGGAACGCCGATCGCCTCGAACGAGTACTCAGCGCCATTGCCGCCGGTGATGGCGCGCACCGCCTGCACAAGGTTGTCGGTCTCCTTCGAGTTGATGACGTGGGTTGCGCCGAAGCGCTGCGCCATCTCAAGCTTCGACGGCACGATGTCGATGGCGATGATCTTCGATGCACCTGCGAGGCGGCAGCCTTGAATGATGTTCAGGCCGATGCCGCCGCAGCCAATCACTGCGACTTCAGCGCCGCCCGGTACCTTCGCTGTGTAGAGGGCAGCACCCACGCCCGTCATGACACCGCAGCCGATCAGCGCCGCTTCGGCCATCGGCATTTCGCTGGGAATCTTCACTACGCCGTTCTCGGACGTGACCATCATTTCGGCAAACGAACCCACGCTGGCGAATTGCAGAATGGGTTTGCCTTTCCAACTGAGGCGCGTTGCACCCGCAGCGCCGATGGCGGGGTCGTTGCACAGGTTCGGTCGCCCACCCAGGCAGTAGTAGCACTTACCGCAGAACGGCTTGAAGCTCATGATCACGCGATCGCCCGGCTTCACGTAAGTCACGCCTTCGCCGATAGCTTCAACGATGCCGGCGGCTTCGTGGCCGAGTACGCAGGCCATGGGCAACTGCCACAGGCCGTCGATGAAGTGCAGGTCGGAGTGGCATACCCCACTGCAGACGGTGCGGACCAGGACTTCGCCCGCGCGCGGGTCGACGATGTCCACGTCTTCAATCGTCAGAGGCTTGTGGGCAGCTTCGAAGATGGCGGCTTTCATGGTGCGTATCCCCTTTTCGTGGCGGGCAGGATGGCGGGCAGGACGGTGGGCGCAACGGCAGGCGGCGCGGAACGCCACCGAGAATGTGTGAACGCGAAGCAAATCGCCAGCGTTGCCGATTGTTCGCGGCGCGTGGATGTACTTCGCGCCGTTCCTTGATCTCGATTCAGATGGCCATGGCCAGACACGTTAGCCCGAGTTTGTCACGTTGCCGTGGCTTTCCGGGCCGTGCTGACGGCAAGCCTTTGTTTTTGCTAGCGTCCGCCGGCGAAGTCGGAATGTAGTGCCATAATAGTTTCGTCCCAGGGGCCGCACGTCCGACTTTTCGTGCACCATCGCGTG
>CAMAVY010000341.1 GCA_945861675.1 Klebsiella pneumoniae
CGCGGGCAGTGTGCGCGTGCAATCGATACAGACGTACGATCCCAATCAAATCCCCAACGCATTCGAGATCAGCATGACCGAGCAATCGAATACAACGGCAAGTGGCCAACAGGACCGAAGTGGCGCAGAGAGCCTGGTGCAGACCTTTGTCGACGCCGGTGTGCGCGTCTGCTTTACCAACCCTGGCACATCGGAAATGCATTTCGTCGCGGCTTTGGATACCAACCCGGACATGCGCTGTGTGCTGGGCCTGTTTGAGGGTGTGGTGACCGGCGCGGCCGATGGCTACGCGCGCATGACGGGCACGCCTGCCGCGACGCTGCTGCACCTTGGTCCTGGTCTCGGTAATGGTCTGGCGAACCTGCACAACGCAAAGAAGGCGCGCACGCCGGTGGTGAACGTCGTTGGTGACCACGCCACCTACCACCGCAAGTACGACGCCCCCTTGTCCTCCGACGTTGAAGGCATCGCGCGGCCGGTTTCCGGTTGGGTGAAGGTGTCTGAGTCTGCTGATGATGTGGGCGCCGATGGCGCTGCTGCAGTACAGGCATCGATGGCGCCGCCCGGTCAGGTGGCCACGCTCATTCTGCCCGCCGATACGGCGTGGAATCGCACCACGCGCGTGGCGAAGCCGCTGCCGCGCCTTGCGCCCAAGGCGGTCGATGGCCAACAGGTGGATGCAGTCGCAAAGGTGCTGCGCACCGGCGAGCCCTGCGTGATGTTGATGAACGGCATCATCACCGCGCAACGCGCTGCGATGGCGAGCCGGATCGCCAAGGTCACCGGCGCGCGCGTCATCGTGGATACGTTCGTGCCGCGGTTGCAGCGTGGCGCTGGCCGCGCCGAGCTCGCGCGTCTGCCGTACTTCGGTGAGCAGGCGGCGGAAGTGCTGGCGGGCACGAAACACATCGTGCTCATTGCCACGCAGCCGCCGGTCACGTTCTTTGCCTATCCCGGCAAGCCCAACTGGCTGACACCGGATGGTTGCACGTTGCACACGCTGGTCGAGCGTGACGGTGATGTGGACGCTGCGCTGGACGCGCTGGGTCAGGCCGTGGGTGTGCGCGGCATCGAGGCAGAGCTGGTGCCGCTGGAGCGGCCGGCATTGCCGAAAGGCGAGTTGAATCCGCGTGCGATCGGGCTTGCTGTTGCAAGCCTGTTTCCCGAAAACGCGATCGTTGTCGATGAAGGTGGTACTGCGGGCGGTGCAACGACCATGGCAACGCGTGGCGCCCCACCGCATGACTGGCTCATTCTGACCGGTGGCTCGATTGGCTTTGGGCCGCCGTGCGCGACAGGTGCTGCCGTGGCGTGTCCGGATCGCCCTGTCATCAATATGCAGGGTGATGGTGCCGGCATGTACACGGTGCAGGCACTGTGGACGCAGGCGCGCGAGAAGCTGAATGTCACCACCATCGTGCTGGCCAATCGCAAGTACGGCATTCTGCAGATCGAGTTCGGGCGCGTGGGTGCGCATAACCCGGGGCCGAAGGCCATGAGCATGCTGGATCTGTCGAACCCGAATCTGGATTGGGTGAAGCTGGCCGAAGGCATGGGCGTGCGTGGCTTTCGTGCGTCGACTGCAGAGCAGTTCAACAAGGCGCTCGCCGCATCGCTGGCGGAGCCGGGGCCGTCGTTGATTGAAGCGTTGATCTGAGTACGCCGGGTGCCCGTGCTTCCGTCGAGACTCAGGCACCCATCTTCACACTCAACTGCGCACGTTCAACTCAAGCACTGCATCGGCTTGCACTTCCACGCGCAGTTCGAAGTGGCGCGCATCGTTCATCGAGTAGCCGCCGTCGCGGTCGTAGACCTGCGTTGAAAGCTGATGGACTTCCACTCGGTGTGGACCGGCGACAGGTCCGTGGCCGGCATCAATCGCGAAGCTGCCATCGCTGTCGGGGTATACGCGCACGTTGGCGGAGGGCGCGTTGTCATCGTCGGGCGTCAACGTAATCCAGGCATAGCCAGGCTTTTCACTGTCGATGCGCAGGCGGCCGGTGACCGCCACACGACGTTTGTCGGTCAGCATGGCTGTGCGACGCAACCAGCGCTGCAGCAGCAGCGTCCAGTGCTGTGTGTCAGGGTCGCCGATGCCGAGGCCCACGCCGTGGTCGCTGTAGCCGAACACGTGCAGCTCTGCCTGGATGCCCGCGGCGAGACACGCCCGGTAGAACAGCAGTGATTGCTCGGCAGACACGATGCTGTCTTCGTGGGTGTGCACAAGGAAGGTGGGCGGCGTTGATGCGTCAACGCGGGTATCGGTGGCGGTGTACTCATCGGCCTTGCGCCCCCGAATCAGGCCGTTGGTGACGGCGTAGATCGGGACCAGAAAATCGGGTCGGCAACTCATGCCGTCGATCGGGTCGGCCGCATCGGGATTGCCGGCGTCGAACTGCGTGCCCACCGCCACGGTCAGGTGTCCGCCTGCCGAAAATCCAAGCATGCCGATGCGATTCGGGCTGATGCCTAATGCCTCGGCTTGCTGTCGCACATAGCGCACTGCGCGTTGGCCATCCAGCAAGGACACGTCGGTGCTGTAGCGTGTGCCAAGCCGGTAGCGCAGGACGAATGCGGCGATGCCGATGCTGTTCAGCCAGCGCGCGACCTGCAGCCCCTCGTGATCAGACGCAAGCGTGCGATAGCCGCCACCGGGACAGACGATGATGGCCGCGCCATTTGCATGAGCGCGCTCGGGGAGATGGATTGTCAATGCAGGCTGGTCTGCGGCAGCGGTGCCTGCCGCGTGCGGCGCGCCTTCGGGCCAGAGCAAGTGGTGGTCGGTGTGCATCACGTGTCGCCTACGCCTGCATGGCCCATTCGTTATCGGGCGCATCTCCGGCGATGGTAGTGCGGACCATGGTGCGCGCCTGATCTGCTGGCCACAGATGACCGCGGTGCAGCACGCAGCGGTTGTCCCAGATGGCGATGTCGCCAACTTTCCAGGCGTGCTTCCACAGCCGCGGCGGCTGGCACGCCTGCTCGGTGAGTTGTTGCAGCAACGCTCGGCTCGATGCTTCGTCTGCATCGACGATGTGAC
>CAMAVY010000342.1 GCA_945861675.1 Klebsiella pneumoniae
GGATGCCGCGCCCGTGCTGCGGCAGCGCAGGTACAACAGATGCAGCAGGGGGTGGACGCGGGAGGTCGCTTCAATGGTCATGAACAGTGCTCCAGTGGAGGTTTGAGGAAAGTGCGGAGACTCGACGACAGCGTGGACACGCATCAGACAAGCAGCCCGACGACTGCGTGTACCGACTGATCGGGCCACGCGTCTGCAGCCGGACGATCCTCAGGGTCAGCGCCTGGCTCGGATTGCATGGATCGCGTCGGGTCGCCCGTGTGTACATCAACGGGCTCGGCCTGTCCGGCTGCGCCAGCCGGGGCCGGTCCGAGCGTCGGTGCATAGGTTGGCAGCGCAGACAGATTGAGCGCAGCAAGCGTGGTCAAGTGCGTCGACACGGCCGGCGGTCGCAACGCAACTGCGGGGATGCTGGTCGTGATGCCTTTGGCGACGATGGGCATCTGCCATGCGCGCTGTTGAACGTCCGAACGCATCGCCGCGACTGCGCGCGTTGAATCGCGAACCCGCACCCGGCGTGCCTGTGCTGCCGGCGCCGACACAACCACCACCGCCGCGCTGGGTGCTGCGACACGTTCCGGCGCGACATCGTCTGCTGCGACCTTGCTTCCCACCCGAACCGGTGCCGCATGTCCCGCCGGCACAGGCGCTTGTGAAGCCACAGGCGTTTCGGCAGCCACAGGCGTTTCGGCAGCCACAGGCGTTCCTGCAGCCGCAGGCAGGGCGACCTGTTGTTGCGCTGGCGATTGGCCGATGCCGAACCACACAACCACCAGTGCGACACACGCCGCACACGCAGCCGTGTACGCAGGCAAGCGCGCAAGTGCCGACCAACGCATACCGATCCCACTGCGCGGCAGCATCACGAACAGCGCGAAGCGCCTGCCCTTCAGCACACGGAGATAGCTTGCTTCCAGCCGGGCCTGCAACGCGTCCGGCGCGCGCACTTCACGCTCCCGTGTCCCTGCCGACTGCAGGCGCGCCAGCAACTCGGCGTCAGTCACGTCCGATGCGTTCGCAATGCCAGGTTCATTCATCGCCCGTGTCGCTCATCCAGGTCATCCATCGAATGCGTGCACGCGGTTCGTTGCACTGCTGTGCTCACTCGGGCACCGCCAACATGCGTCGAAGGTTGCCCACCGCCTTGTTCAAGTGCGCTTTGACGGTGCCTTCACGACAGCCCAGCGCCTGCGCGGTCTCGGCCACCGACAATTCCTCGAACATGTGCAGCACTACCACTTCACGTTGGCGTGCAGGCAACTGCCGCACGGCACGCCGAATGCGCGCGTGGTCGTCATCCGCCCCAGGCCCAGTGCCACTTAGCCCGCCTTCAATCTGCAACAGGTGCTGTTGCAGAAGCGGATCGTCCACATCCAGGTGCCCGCGCTGTTTTCGGTTGGCCTCATGACAGACATCGCGCGTGACGCGCAGCAACCACGTACTGGGCTGCGCGCGAAACAGAAACCCGGACAAAGCCAATAGCGAACGCATGAATACCTCCTGGACCACATCCTCGGCGTCGACCGGGTGGCGCAGCCAGAGCCGCGCCATGCGATAGACCCGATCCCGGTGACGCGCGGCAAACGCCGCAAACGCAGCGGCATCGCCGCGCTGAAAGCGGCGCACCAGTTGCACATCGTCGTCGGCCCTCATGGGCTATTGGTGGCGCAGACAAGCATCGGGTTTACCCGGGCAGCGGGAGGATTGCAGTCGGCTGTTGCACCGCTGTGCCCGCATCGCCCCGTCTGTTGAGCGGCGTTTGCATGCCAAGCTTGCCCGTCGCGGCACTCGACTGCTCCTGTTCGGGTCCAGCGCACCTTTCACCCAAGCCGTTTCATCCAGTCCATCTCGTCCAATCCATCACCTCCGATCCATCTCGTTCAAGCAACAAAGGGACCCGCATCCATGAGCTCAGCCGACCACAGCGACCACAAGCACACCCACAACGAAACCAACCGGCAGTGGCTGCTGCAGGCGCGCCCGCAAGGCATGGTGCGCACAGAAGACTTTCGCCTGCATGTCGCCGCCATGCCTGTTCCTGGCGTAGACGAAGTTCTGGTGCGCAACACGTTTCTCTCGTTCGATCCCACACAGCGCGGCTGGCTCGAAGACCGCCCAAGCTACATGCCACCAGTTCAGATTGGCGAACCGATGCGCGCCACCAGCGTTGGTGAAGTCGTCGAGTCGCGCAATCCGAACTTCAAGCCGGGCGACATCGTGCAGGGCATGGGCGGCTGGCAGGAGTATTACGTTGGCAGCGAAACGGGAATGATCGGCGTGCGCAAGCTTCCCGCAGGCATTCCGCCGTCATGGTCCCTGGGCGTGCTCGGGGTCACGGGTTTGACGGCCTACTTCGGCTTGCTTGATCTGGGTGAACCGCAAGCCGGGCAAACCGTACTGGTCTCCGGTGCGGCCGGTGCAACCGGTTCGATTGCCGGGCAGATCGCGCGCATAAAGGGCTGCCGCGTCGTCGGCATCGCGGGCGGACCGGACAAGTGTCGCTGGCTGCGCGACACCGCGCGCTTCGATGCGACCATCGACTACAAGAACGAAGACGTTGACGCACGCATCGGCGAGTTGTGCCCGCAGGGCGTGAACGTGTACTTCGAGAACGTGGGCGGCGAAATTCTCGAAGCCGCGCTCAATCACCTTGCGCTGCATGCGCGCATCGTGATGTGCGGTGGCATCTCCGGCTACAACGACACCACACCGGCGCCGGGTCCGCGCAACCTCATGAACATCGTGGTCCAGCGCGCGCGCATGGAAGGCTTCATCGTCATCGACTACTTCGACCGCATGGCGCAGGCCATCACAGACCTGAGCGGCTGGATTCAATCCGGCCAACTGGTGCAGCAGGAGGACATTCAACACGGCTTCGAGAACATCCCAGCGACCCTCAACCGGCTGTTCACCGGGCAGAACCTGGGCAAGCAACTGCTGCAACTCTGACGCGCCGGACGCGTTGCCGCCGGGGTCAAGCTGATGTTCGCGACCCCGCCGACTCGTGTGCCGCGC
>CAMAVY010000343.1 GCA_945861675.1 Klebsiella pneumoniae
CATGGTGGTCGGATGGTAGAAGCCATGCATCTGGTCTTCTTCGCGCGACCACTGCAGCTTGATGGGCTTGCCAGGAAACTCGCGCGCGATGGCGACCACCTGATGCACGTAGTCGGGTGCGCCGCGCCGCCCGAAGCCGCCACCGAGAATGGTTTTGTGGACATCACACTGCTCAAGCGGCAGCCCCGATGCCTGCGCGGCGGCCGCCAGCGCGGCCTCGCCATTCTGGGTAGGGCACCACACTTCGCACTTCTCGGCCGTCCACACCGCGGTCGCGTTCATCGGCTCCATCGGTGCGTGGTTCTGCGATGGGCACTTGTACACCGCCTCCACCGCCCGGTTCGCTGCCCCAAGCGCCGCCTGCACATCGCCTTCCCAATTGCCCTTGAACGCTTCTTCTGCCTCGAGCCCGCTCTTGAGCAGCGTCGTCAGCTTCTCGTCGTTGAAATCAACGTTCGGACCGTAGTCCCACTCGATCGGCAGTGCACCAAGCGCCGTATGCGCCTGCCACCAGGTGTCGGCCACGACGGCCACACCGCTGGTGCCCGACGCCGTTTCCACTTTCAGCACACCACGCACGCCAGGCATGTTGCGAACGGCGGCCGCATCGAAGCTCGTAAGCTTGCCGCCGAGCACCGGACAATCCTTGATGCTCGCAAGCAGCATGCCGGGCAGTTTGATGTCGGCCCCGTACACGAGCTTGCCGGTGAGCTTCTCGCGCGTATCCAGACGCTTCAAGGGCTTGCCGGCGATCGTCCACGCACTGGGGTCCTTGAGTGTGATCTGCGTCGGCACCGGCTGACGCGCGGCCGCAGCGGCCACTGCGCCGAACGTGAGCGTGCGGCCCGACGGCGTATGCGTAATGACGCTCTTGCGCGCCACGCACTCGCTGGCCGGCACCTGCCACTGCGCTGCGGCGGCGCCGACGAGCATGATGCGTGCCGCCGCACCGCCTTCGCGCACGTACTGCTGACTACCGCGCAGACCCTGGCTGCCACCGGTCGAGAAGTCACGCCAGATGCGTTCGCGCGCCAGGTTCTCTCCCGGGGTGGGGAATGCCCACGTGACCTTGGCCCAGTCGCACTCAAGCTCTTCTGCAACCAACTGCGCGAGGCCAGTCAGCGTGCCCTGCCCCATCTCCGAGCGGGCAATACGAATGGTTACGGTGTCATCCGCAGCGATGACCACCCAGGCGTTGATCTCAGGCACACCCGCGACGGCGGGTGCATCTGCAGCCGTCGCTGCATGCGCGAACGGGCCGGCTAACGGTAGCGACAGGCCCAGGGACAGGCTTGCGCCCGTCGCGCCAAGGCCGACCACGAAGCGCCGCCGACTGAGATTTACAGGCCGATCAGGATTCACAGGTGGTTGCGTCATGTCGATGTCCTAGCCCTGGCCTTGCGTCAGCTTCGCGGCGAGATGAATGCCTTCACGCACGCGTTGAAACGTGCCGCAACGGCAGATGTTCGAGATCGACGCGTCGATGTCTGCATCCGATGGATTCGGATTCGCCTTCAGCAGCGCGGCCGACGCCATGATCATGCCGGGCTGGCAGTAGCCACATTGCGGCGTATCCAGTTCTTCCCAGGCGCGCTGCACCGGGTGATCGCCACCTTCGGACAATCCTTCGATAGTGGTGACCGACTGCCCTTCAGCCACGGCGCTGAGCGGGAACACGCAGGCGCGCACCGCCGTGCCGTCCAGGTGCACCGTGCACGCGCCGCACTGGGCGATGCCGCAACCGTACTTGGTGCCCGTGAGCCCAAGCTGCTCGCGCAGCACCCACAACAACGGTGTGGACGGATCCGCATCCACGTCCATCTGCTGACCATTCACACGAATCTTCACAGTTGGCAGCCCTCTCTGGATTGCGTTCACGAATCCGTAACGCCCGGCACTCGCGCACCGGGACCGCTGCATGCCGGGACGGCGGACGGATTCAAGGTTCGCCGGTAGCGTGTTGGTTTGGCCACACGTTGGCAAGCATGACGCAGCGGCAGGCAGGCCTGATGAGGACTACGCACAGGCCATGAACGCCCACGGCTTCGCGCATTACTGACGGAAACTCATCCCCGCCTGCATCAGCATCGAATCAGAACGACCCCAGCACGTTCAGGAGCAAGCCGCGATTGCGATAGTCCAGATCGGTCAACTCATCCGAGAAGCTGGTCCAGTTGTAGCCGGCACCGATCTTCAGGTTGCCATCCACGTGGTAGTACAGCGTCGTCAGCGCACCTGACTTGTGATCGCGTGCTTCCTTGGCGCGCAGTTGTCGCGCGACTGGCGCAGTTCGCCGCGACGGCCGGCCAAGCGGCCGCCAATCGTCCGGCGCGCCGATATGTCGTAGTTCGCGTCCAACGCCAGCACATGGCTGCGCTGCTGGTAGTCGATCAAAGACGCGCTGAGCCCATCCTGCTGCCCGGGCGTCGTGAGATCGAACAGGTAGGTATGGCGGAGCAGCGCGTTCAAACGATCGTTGTTCGCGGGCCGCCATGCGAAGCCCGCCATGGCCTCCGTGTAGTCGGTGCCGAAGCTGGTGCCCGCTGAACCGTTGCTGCGTCCGATGTTCAAGCGCCGCAACAAGCGACCATCGGTGCCCAACTGCCAGATGACACTGTTGCGCGCCAGCCAGCTGCGTCGCGTGTCCTGGCGCGATTGATCACGGCGGAACTCAATCGCGCCGCCATAACGAACATCGGTACCTGTGTAGTTCGCGCGCACGATCGCCGCATCACGTTCGATGCGGCTGAGCAACTCGGAATCGAGCTTGCCTACCTCTGCGCTGGCGCCGAAGGTGCACTTGTCGAACGGCGTCAGCTCAAGGCCATAGGCCTGCATGAGGCCTGCGGTCTCGCCAATCTGGCAGCGATGCTCGGTATTGAGGCTGACGATTTCGGAGAGCCGCGTACACACGCCACCAACCACCATGCCGTTGCGGCCGCGAATGCCCTCGTCGGTGCGATCCGGGTCCGCGATAACTGAGGTAGGCATTGCTTGCGTCG